>JAZBNW010000382.1:0-4673 GCA_036350855.1 Halieaceae bacterium | reverse complement strand
GGTGGAGCGCCTGCAGCTGCGGGCCACGGGCCTGACCGAGGGGCGCTACGTACTGTCCTGCAACGGTCGCCGGGTACCCATGCGCAGCACCGGCAGGCACGGCGAGTATGTCGGCGGCGTGCGCTACCGGGCCTGGCAGCCGCCGTCGGCCCTGCACCCCCTGATCGGCGTGCACGTCCCCCTGGTCTTCGACCTGATCGATACCTGGAACGGGCGCTCGATCGGTGGCTGCAGCTACCACGTCTCCCACCCGGGCGGGCGCAGCTATGAGACATTCCCGGTCAACTCGCTGGAAGCGGAATCCCGCCGGATCAATCGCTTTGATGCCCTGAGCCACAGCCAGGGGCCCTTCCTGCCCCAGCCCGAGGTCAATGCCCTGCGGGAATTCTTCCCGAACAACCAGGCACCCCGGCCGATGGAGCCGCCGCCGGAGGAGGCGCCCGGGGAATACCCCTATATCCTCGATATGCGCAGCCCGCGCCGCCCGTAGTGGCCCCGGTTCATAGTTAGATGCGATCCGGCCAATGCGTATATAATGCGGGGCACGATAATAAGGACGGGCCAGCGGGCCCGCGCCGACACCACCACTGCAGCAGGGATCCCGCGTGTCACAACCCAACCCATCAGCCGGCCTGAGCCAGAGCCAGTCCCAGGCTCTGCCCGCCGCCCCCGAGCCGCTTGCTTACCGGGTGCCCGCCGGGCTGCTGGATGAAGTGCACGCGGCGGACGGCAGCGTCAGGCCCCAGTGGCAATACCTGCTGGACAGCTTCCGCGACCTGGGTCCCCGGGTGCTGGAAGAGCGCGAGGAGAAAATCCAGCGGATCCTGAGGGACGACGGCGCCACCTATAACCTTTACGGCCCGGAAAGCGGGCAGGGCAATGCCTGGGAGCTGGACGCGGCGCCCCATATCATCGGCAGCGATGACTGGGCCCGGATAGAAGCGGGCCTGCTGGAGCGGGCGGAACTGTTCAACCTGATGCTGGCGGATATCTACGGCCCGCGCACCCTGCTGCGACACGGGGCGATGCCCCCGGAAGCGCTGTTCTGCCACGACGGCTTCCTGCGCGCCTGCCAGGGCATCCAGTTGCCCGGCGAGCACCAGTTGATCATGCACGCGGTGGACATGGTGCGCCGGGCCGACGGCAGTATGTGCGTGCTTTCGGATCGCACCCAGGCGCCCACCGGCGCGGGCTACGTGCTGGAAAACCGCACGGTGATGTCGCGGGTTTTCCCCAGTATCTATCGCGAGAGCCATGTTCACCGGATCGCCAGTTTTTACCAGCGGCTGCGCCTGAAGCTGACCTCCCTGTCCCCCTCCGACGACCTGCCCTGCATCGCACTGCTCACCCACAGCGGCAGTGACGAGACCCGCTTCGAGTACGCCTACCTGGCGAACTACCTGGGCCTGCCACTGGTGCAGAGCGGCGACCTGGTGGTGCGCAACGGCTTTCTGTGGATGAAGTCCCTGGACGGGCTGACGCGGGTCGACGTCCTGCTGCGCCGGGTGGACGACCTGCTCTGCGACCCGGTGGAGTTGCGCAGCGATTCGAGGATGGGCGTGCCCGGCCTGCTGGAAGTGGCGCGCAATGGCCGCGTCGTCATCGCCAACCCACTGGGTTCCGGCGTGCTGGAAAACCCGATTCTGCTCAAATACCTGCCCGAGATCAGCAAGTGCCTGCTGGGCCGGGAGCCGCGCCTGGACTCGGTTCAGACCTACTGGTGCGGCGACCCCGACGACCTGCAATTCGTGACTGCCAACCTGCAGCAGCTTATCGTCAAGCCGGTTTACCGCGGCAGCGGGCGGATCAGTGTCTGGGGTGGCGACCTCAGCAGGGAGCAGCAGGACCGCCTGCTGGCCGATATTCACAGGAACCCCCACCAGTTCGTCGGCCAGGCCCGCCTGGAAAAATCGCACCTGCCGACGTTTGTGAACCGGGTGCTGGAGCCCCGGCCCGCCATCCTGCGCACCTATTTCGTTGCCACCGACAGTTCCTACATGGTGATGCCCGGCGGCATGACCCGCATTGGCAACAACCCGGGGGGCCGGATCATCAGCATGCAGTCCGGCAGCCCCAGCAAGGACACCTGGGTCACGGCCACAGAGCCGGAGCGCTTCGTCGAGAGCGAGGCGACGCCCGACCCACTGCGCAGCGAGTCGGACCGGGGAATGGTCAGTCTTCCCAGCCGGGTCGTGGAAAACCTGTACTGGATGGGCCGCTACGCGGAACGGGCGGAAGCCGGGCTGCGCCTCCTGCGCACGGTTTTCGTACTGCTCAACGGCGAGGACCCCATCAGCCTGGATGCCCGGCGTGTCCTGCTGCAGGCGGTCACCCATGTGACCGGTACCCTGCCCGGATTCGTGGGCGCGCCGGACACTCTGCTGGCAAAGCCGGACCGGGAACTGCTCATGGTCATCAAGGACGCCAGCCGGATCGGCAGCATCCGCTCCACGCTCAACTCCATGCTCGCCAGCGCAGAGGAGTCCAAGGAGCTGCTGTCGACCGATACCCTGCGTGTCATCAATGACCTGCAAGACGAACTCGACGGCCTCGACGCGGCACTGGCCGGCGGGCTGGCCTCGGCGCCGGAGGAGGCACTGGACCCGCTGGTCACCGGCCTGGTGGCCCTGTCCGGCCTGATGCAGGAAAGCATGGTGCGGGGTGTGGGATGGCGCTTCATGGAACTGGGGAAACGGGTCGAACGGGCGGAGCAGATCATTACCACCCTGCGAATCCTGACAATCCCGATGGCGGCCGATGCCGACAAGTCGACCCTGCTGATCGCGCTGCTGACCACCATGGATGTACTGATCACCTATCGCCGCCGGGCCCGCCAGCGCGCGGGCATAGAGCTGGGGCTGGAACTGGTGATGCTCGATGCGAGCAACCCGCGCTCCCTGCTGTTCCAGCTCGAGCGCCTGCAGCAGCACCTGGTCGAACTCCCCGGCCGCGATGCGGGCCAGGGTGAGCTCGAGGAGGAGGAGCGCGCCCTGCTCGCCGCCGTGACCCGGCTGAAACTGGCGCGGCTGGCGCAGCTGCTGGAGATCAAGAGCGACAAGCGGCCCGCGATGCTGGAACTGCTGAAGGAACTGGACAGGCTGCTACTGGATTTCAACACCCTGATCAGCGACAAGCATTTCGATCACCGCACCGACGCCCAGCAACTGCTGGCGACCACGTTCAGCGTGCCCAACTGATGCGCTTCCGCGTCCGCCACATCACCCATTACAAATACGCCGGCAGGGTCAGCCACTGCTACAACGTGGCCAATGTGGTGCCGCGGGACACCGATCGCCAGCGCTGCCTGAAGAATCGTATCACGGTCTCGCCCACCCCCTCGGTCACCCAAAAGCGCAGTGACTATTTCGGTAACAAGGCCTTCCATTTCGAGATACAGAAACCCCACACGGAACTGGTCATCACCGCCGACAGCGAAGTCCAGATCGACGACCGCGACCGGGAGCTGGACCTGGATATCGGGATCAGCTACGGCCGCGCCCTGGAATCCCTTGCCGGCAACCACTCCCGGGCGAGCCTGGAGTCCCGGGAGTTCCTGCTCAGCTCCCCGATGATTCAGGTGAGCGACGCCCTGGCGGACTACGCCCGCCCCTCCTTCCGCCCCGAAAACTCGCTCAAGGCCTGCGTCAACCAGCTCACCACCCGCATTTTCACCGATTTCGTCTACGACCCGGGCTTCACCACCATCGCCACGCCACTGGCGGACGTGCTCGCCCACAAACGGGGTGTGTGCCAGGATTTCGCCCACCTCCAGGTGGGCTGCCTGCGTGCCATGGGCATTCCCGCCAAGTATGTTTCCGGCTATATCGAAACGCTGCCCAAGCCGGGAGAGAAGAAACTGGTGGGCGCCGACGCCACCCACGCCTGGGTGGCCTACTTCTGCCCCGAGGAAGGCTGGGTGGAGTTCGACCCGACCAATAATACCCTGGCCCGGAGCCAGCACATCGTCACCGCCTTCGGGCGCGACTACCTGGACGTAACCCCGGTCAAGGGGGTTATTTTCGGCGGCGGCGAGGCGCCAATACTGTCGGTGTCAGTCGACGTCAGCCGCATGGCCGACAGCGAGCCGATGAGGGCGTAAGCGAGCGCCACCCGCCCCGCAGTTTCTGCTAGAATCCGCGACTTGTCGTTTCCCCTGCGCGAGTCGAACAATGGCCTAGTACGTCTACACCATGAATCGGGTTGGCAAAGTAGTGCCGCCCAAAAAAACCATCCTGGAAAACATTTCCCTGTCCTTCTTCCCGGGCGCCAAGATCGGCGTGCTGGGCCTGAACGGTTCCGGCAAGTCCACCCTGCTGCGGATCATGGCGGGGTTGGATACCGATATACTGGGCGAGGCCCGGCCGCAACCCGGCATCAAGATCGGCTACCTGCCCCAGGAACCCCAGCTCAACCCGGACAAGAACGTGCGCGGCAACGTGGAAGAGGGTTTGCAGGAAGCCGTGGACGCCCTGGCCGGCCTGCAAAAGGTCTATGCCGACTACGCGGAGCCCGATGCGGATTTTGACGCCCTGGCCAAGGAGCAGGCCCGGCTGGAAGATATCATCGAGGCCACCGACGCCCACAACCTGGACCACCGCCTCGAAGTGGCCGCGGACGCCCTGCGCCTGCCACCCTGGGACGCCGACGTCACCACCCTGTCCGGGGGCGAGCGC
>JAZBNW010000381.1:0-5656 GCA_036350855.1 Halieaceae bacterium | reverse complement strand
TGGAATCGGTGCTGGCGCAGCCACCCGGTGAGCGCAGCTGTAACTAGGAGAATGAGAAGACGGGCTATCCGGTCCAGGTTCGGCACACCACCCATGGCCAGTCCGGATTGGCAAGCCGCCTTCGATAGACCTGGCAGCATTGTTACCCGTAGGACAGGGCGGGAGCCTTGCTGGCATATGCGCAATGGGCATAAGAGCATGGAAGACTGCAGCTGCCAGTCTGTACGCGCAGTTCAAACATCACCCCACCCCAATGGGTCTGTGATGTGCTGGGTGGCTAAACTGGGTGCACTTTGACAAACATATAGATTATAGCGATCACTACGGTAGATATAATCAATTTTACGGATGATCTTCGTGTTCGCTACAGTGCGGAGGGTGGCTGATCGATATTCGGGAATGTGTGAACTGTTGGACCGTCGACGCCACGGAGGCAACTGAAAGCGGGAACGCGCGGAAAAGCGCTCAGCGATGTAACACAGCTATTGGCACAGCCGGCGGTCTAATCACAGGAGTTGGGTGATGAAGCAGCGGCTGAACACAAACCAGAGACAGCTTGAGATTCTCAAGGTCTGTATGACAAATCGATAAGGAGACAAATGATGAATACCGATACCAAGGGCTCAGCAGGGAAGTGCCCGGTCATGCACGGGGGCAATACCTCCGTTGGGTCATCCAATATGGACTGGTGGCCTGACGCGCTCAACCTGGACATTCTCCATCAGCACGATACCAGGACGAATCCACTTGGCGACGATTTCAATTATGCAGAGGAATTCAAAAAGCTGGACCTGGAGGCCGTGAAGAAGGACCTGCATGCCCTGATGACCGACAGTCAGGACTGGTGGCCTGCGGACTGGGGGCACTACGGCGGCCTTATGATCCGCATGGCATGGCACTCGGCGGGTACCTATCGTATCGCCGATGGGCGTGGGGGTGCCGGTACCGGTAACCAGCGTTTCGCCCCGATCAACAGCTGGCCGGACAATGTCAGTCTGGATAAAGCGCGTCGCCTGCTGTGGCCGATCAAGAGGAAATATGGCAACAAGCTGTCCTGGGCGGACCTGATTATTCTGGCGGGCACGATTGCCTATGAATCCATGGGCCTGAAAACCTTCGGTTTTGCCGGCGGCCGCGCCGATATCTGGCATCCGGAAAAAGACACGAGCTGGGGCTCCGAGCAGGAATGGCTGGGAAAGAGCACGGAGCGTATGCACAGCGACAAACAGGATACGCTGGACAACCCGCTGGCTGCGGTACAAATGGGCCTGATCTATGTCAATCCCGAAGGTGTCGACGGCAAGCCCGACCCACTCAAGACGGCGCACGATGTGCGCTTGACCTTTGCGCGTATGGCCATGAATGACGAGGAAACCGTCGCATTGACCGCTGGTGGTCATACCGTGGGGAAATGCCACGGAAATGGCGATGCCTCCCTGCTTGGACCGGACCCTGAAGCAGCCGATGTGGCGGAACAGGGACTGGGCTGGCGCAACCCCAAGGGTAAGGGCTGCGGTCGCGATACGGTAACCAGCGGGATCGAAGGGGCCTGGACCACCCACCCGACGAAATGGGATAACGGCTATTTCTATCTGTTGTTCAACTACGATTGGGAACTGAAAAAGAGCCCCGCCGGTGCCTGGCAGTGGGAGCCCATCGACATCAGGGAAGAAGACAAGCCGGTCGATGTCGAAGACCCCTCTATCAAGTACAACCCGATCATGACCGATGCGGACATGGCGATGGTGAAGGACCCGATCTACCGAAAAATCTCCGAGCGCTTTTACCAGGATCCGGAGTATTTTTCAGAGGTCTTCGCCCGGGCCTGGTTCAAGCTCACCCACCGGGACCTCGGGCCCAAGAGTCGTTACCTGGGCCCCGATGTGCCGGCAGAGGATCTCATCTGGCAGGACCCCGTGCCGGCAGTGGATTACACCCTGAGCGACGCGGAGATCGCCGACCTCAAGGCGAAACTGCTCGCCAGCGGCTTGAGCATTGCGGAGCTGGTGGCGACCGCCTGGGACAGCGCGCGCACCTTCCGCGGTTCAGACTACCGGGGAGGCGCCAATGGTGCCCGTATTCGCCTGGCGCCACAGAAAGACTGGGAGGGCAATGAGCCGGCAAGGCTGGCAAAGGTGCTTGCAGTGCTGGAGGACATCCAGGCGAGCCTGGCCAGGAAAGTCAGCATCGCAGACCTGATCGTGCTGGGTGGTACGGCCGCGGTGGAACAGGCGGCGCGTGATGCTGGTGTAGCGATAACGGTGCCATTTGCACCGGGCCGGGGTGATGCAAGCGAAGAAATGACGGATGCCGAAGGTTTCGCCGTCCTGGAGCCCATACACGATGGTTATCGCAACTGGTTGAAGAGAGACTACGTCGTGCCAGCGGAAGAATTGCTGTTGGATCGCACCCAGCTGATGGGCCTGACTGCTCCTGAAATGACCGTTCTGCTTGGCGGCATGCGAGTGCTGGGAACCAACCATGGCGGCACCAGGCACGGCGTGTTGACCGACCGCGAGGGCGTTCTCAGCAACGATTTCTTCGTGAACCTGACGGACATGAACTACCAGTGGAAACCATTGGGTAACGATCTCTACGAGATCTGTGACCGCAAGACTGGCGCAGCCAGGTGGACCGCGACCCGGGTCGATCTGGTGTTTGGCTCAAACGCCATTTTGCGCTCCTATGCGGAAGTCTATGCCCAGGATGATGCGAAAGAGAAGTTCGTCACCGATTTTGTCAAAGCCTGGACGAAGGTAATGAATGCCGACCGCTTTGATCTGAAAGCTTGACCAAAGGAGAACATGATAATGACCGAGATTGATATTGGTATTTCAACTGTGGACAGGGCGAGTATAGCGGAGGGCCTGAAACGACTTCTGGCGGACTCCTACACGCTGTATTTGCAGACGCATAATTTCCATTGGAACGTGACCGGCCCCCAGTTCCGGGAGCTGCACCTGATGTTTGAAGAGCACTACACGGAACTGGCGACGGCGGTGGATGAGATCGCAGAGCGAATCCGTACCCTGGGTGAAGTGGCGCCCGGGAGTTACAAGGCATTTGCAAAGTTGAGCTCTATCCAGGAGGTCGACGACGTGCCAGCGGCGATGGAAATGGTGCAGATCCTCAACCGTGGCCACGAACAGGTGGTAAAAACCTGCCGCGAGGCCCTGGGGCCGGCCCAGCAAGCCGGGGACGAGTCCTCCGTGGCGCTGATTTCCGACCGGATGCGAATCCACGAAAAGACCGCCTGGATGTTGCGGGCGATGCGCTGAAGCCAAGTGGGGGTCAGAGTCGATTTTTGAGTAGAGAAAAGGCGAAGGTTGAGCATCCCCAGGTCAAAAGTTTACTCTGACCCCATGATAGTGGTTACACTCAGCCATCTCAGGCCTCCGAGGGATACGGGATGAAATATCTGGCATCTGCGTTGATTCTCTTTTCCAGCCAGGCGCTCGCGTCAACGAAGCTCTATGTATTCGACTGTGGGCTGCTGAATCTCGATAGTCTTGAGATATTCGGCCTTGCGCAGAGCGAGTCGTCTGTACGGCAGATGTTTGTGCCCTGTTATCTCGTAGAGCACAAGAACGGACGGTTGTTCTGGGACGGCGGATTGCCCAGGGCCGTTGCCGATGCCGAGGGGCCTGTGGCGATTGACGGTGGCTCCATGGTGTACGAGCGCTGGATAGGAGACCAGTTGGCTGATATGGGCATTGGCCCTGCTGACATAAGCCACGCGGCATATTCGCATCTGCATTTTGACCACGCCGGCGCCGCCAACTCATTCCTGGAAAGTCATGTATTGATGCAAAAAGCGGAATGGGATGCAGCGTTTGGTGGTGGTGAATTTGTCGACACCACCTTGTTCGATGGACTGAAGAATGCAAATGTTACGCTGATCGAGGGTGACCACGATGTTTTCGGCGACGGAAGCGTCAGGCTGATCTCCACACCAGGGCATACGCCGGGGCACCAGTCCCTGCTGGTCGAGCTGGAGAATACCGGTACATTACTACTGTCGGGCGATCTCTATCACACCCGGGCCAATAGAAGTCTGCGCAGGGTCCCGACGTTCAACCACGATGCCGGGGAAACGCTGACGTCGATGGACAGGGTGGAGAAATTGCTGGCCGAATCCGGCGCGACACTGTGGATCGAGCACGACATGGCCCTGGCGGAGACGCTGAAGAAGGCGCCTGATTACTACGACTAGCGGGAAGCCGGAATTCAAGGCAGTTCATCGAGTTCCGCTTGCCGCTCCTGCGGCGGGAGCAGATCGGTGCGCTGCACATTCAGTGTCAACAGGATGCTGGCGGCGATATAGATGGAAGAGTAGGTGCCGACGCCGATGCCGATGATCAGGGCCATGGAAAACCCGAACAGCTGCTCTCCGCCAAAAAGTCGCAGCGCGAACAGGACCAGCAAGGTCGTAAACGAGGTAGCGAGAGTGCGGTCCAGCGTGCCGGTGATAGCCGTGTTGATGACCTCAACCGGTCCCAATGTCCGCTGCATGCGAAATACCTCGCGAATACGATCAAACACCACGATGGTGTCGTTTATCGAATAGCCGATCACGGCGAGGCATGCCGCCAGGACTGTGAGGTTGAATTCCCACTGGAAAAGGGAAAAGCAACCAAGGGTAATGATGATATCGTGGACCAGGGAAAGGACCGCTCCCGCGGCGAACTTGGCCTGGAAGCGGAAGCTTGTATACAGCGCGACCATCCCCAGGGACAGCATAACCGCGAGGCCCCCGCGCTCGCGCAGCTCCGCGCCGGCGGTCGGGCCGACGAATTCCACGCTCAGCAGTTCTATGCCGGGATCGATCCGGGCCTGGAGCATTTCGATCAATTTATCGCTAAGCATCGGGTCGTCGGTATTCGCCAGTCGCAACAGCACATCGCGTTCGCTGCCGAACGCCACGACCGTGGCTTGCTCGTAGCCAGACTGGTCGAGTTGCTGGCGCACCAGCTCTACCGGTGATTCCCCGGACGTGTTGCGGGGAAAGCCCAGTTGTATCGACAGTCCACCGTTGAACTCCTGGCTGAAGTTGAGCCCCTGAAACAGCAGTGACAGGAGGGAGACTGCGATCAGGGCAATCGACAGGTACGACACCTTCCGGCGCTGACCCATAAAGTCGATGCTTTCTGCATTAATGAGGGACACCGTCCTATCTCCTGCGTATCAGGTAAGCGAGGTATACGAGGTAATTCGCGAGGAAGTTCCGGCATGGATGTGACGACGGAGACGACCGGAAAGCGATCGTAAGGGCGCAGACGCCGACCCTCGATGGGTGGGGGAAGGTGCGTTTTTCGAGAAAATGTGCAGCGACGACCAGCAATCCCGGGCCCGCCAATGTGACGGACATATCGAACACCAGAAAAACCTCCTGAGGGAACCCCTCAAACCGGCTGGTGCTCTCTGATCCTTTGAAATGTGTTTCAGTGCGAGTCCCGCTGTGGCGGCGATATTACACCCGGCGATCTGGAAATACATCGGCTCCGCCACATCGGCGAATGGTATTTTGACGACTTCCAGGCAGGCAGCCCGGACCGAAAGATATGGGGCGAATGGGCTGTGGGTATTCTGGGCAAGGTAATATTTCAAAATGAAACTGGGTGTCTCAATGCCCCTACTTCAACATCTTGCATTGCCC
>JAZBNW010000380.1:0-9985 GCA_036350855.1 Halieaceae bacterium | reverse complement strand
GGCACGACCCCGAGGATGAACGCCAGCGACGTCATCAGGATGGGACGCATTCTCAGCCGCGCCGCAATGGTCGCGGCATCAAAGCGATTTTTGCCGGCCGCCTCTTCCTGTCTGGCGAACTCGACGATCAGGATGGCATTCTTCGCGGCGAGTCCGACCAGCACGATCAGGCCCACCTGGACCAGAACATTGTTGTCCCACCCCGCAACCCATACGCCAAACATCGCGGAGAGGACACACATGGGCACGATCAGCACGATAGCCAGCGGCAGCATCAGGCTTTCGTACTGCGCCGCGAGAACCAGGAACACAAACAGCACCGCCAGGGCAAATACCCCCAGCCCTACATTCCCCGCCGCTTTCTGCTGGTAGGCGAGATCCGTCCACTCGAAGCCCAGGCCATCCGGAAGTTGCTTCGCCGCCAGCGCCTCCATCGCGGCCAGCGCCGTACCGGAACCCGCGCCAGGCGCCGCGCTGCCGAAAATGGAGACGGCGGGAAAGAGGTTGTACCGCTCCACCCGGTAGGGCGCGGTGCGGAACTCGGCGCTGGCAACGGAGCCCAGGGGGACCGGTTCTCCCGCGCGATTGCGTGTGCGCAGGCTCAGCAGATCCCGGGGGGAGCGGCGGAAATCCGCATCCGCCTGGGCTGTCACCTGGAAGGTTCGCCCGAGAAAATTGAAGTCATTGACGAAGACGGAACCGAAATAAATCTCCAGCGTCTCGAATACGTTTTCCACAGGCACACCGAGCTGCTCCGCGCGCACCCGGTCCACATCCAGGTACAGCTGGGGCGTGCGGGCCTCAAACAGACTGAAGACTCTCGACACGCCCGGCGTCTGGTTGGCGCCGCTCACCATATCCTCGGCCGCGGCCGCCAGCATGTCGAGGCCGCGGCCGCTGCGGTCCTGCAGCATCATGCGAAACCCCCCCGCGTAACCCAGGCCGCGCACCGGCGGCGGGTTGACCACCAGCACCGAGGCAGCATCGACGGTTGCCATGCTGGCCCGCAGTCGCGCGACCAGTGGCTCGAAGTCGATCCCGGCCGCCTTGCGCTCCTCATAGGGTGCCAGCGAGGCAAACAGCGTCGCCACATTCGGGCCGGTGGAACCCGTCAGGGCGGAAAAGCCCGCGAAGCCGACCGTGTTGCTCACACCCTCGATCGCCAGCAGTTTGTCGATGACTGTTGCTACCACCTGCTCGGTTCGCTCGAACTCGGCCCCGGGGGGAAGCTGCACGGCAACCATCACATAACCCTGGTCCAGGGCCGGGATGAAGCCGCGCGGCACCGCGGAGAACTGGACCCCGGCCAGGCCGACGAGCACCAGGTAGATTGCGGCGACGAGGCCCCCCCGCCGCACCATTATCGCCACCAGGCGGGCGTAACGCCCCGCCACCCGCTCGAGGCCGCGGTTGAACCCGCCGAAAACCCGCTGCAACAGGCGCGGCCCCTTCGGGGCCGCGTCTGCCGGCTTCAGTATCAATGCGGCCAGGGCCGGGCTCAGGGTCAGCGAGACGAGCGCCGAGATGATGGTCGCCGAGGCGATGGTCAGCGCAAATTGCCGGAAAAACTGGCCGGTGATACCGGACACAAAGGCCGCGGGGATGAATACCGCCGACAGTACCAGGGCGATCGCCACAAGGGCGGCCCCGACCTCATCCATCGTCCGGTGCGCGGCTTGCCGCGGGGTGAGGCCCTGGCGCAGGTTTCGCTCGATATTCTCCACCACCACGATAGCGTCATCGACCACGATCCCGATCGCCAGTACCAGCCCGAACAGGGTCAGGTTGTTCAGGCTGAAGCCGAAGGCCGCCATCACCGCGAAGGTCCCCACCAGCGACACGGGAATGGCAAGAATGGGGATCAACGCGGTGCGGAAGTTCTGCAGAAACAGGATCACGACCAGCACCACCAGGGCGATCGCCTCGAAAATGGTCGCGATGACGGCATCGACCGACGCCTGCACGAAATCGGTGGGATTGTAGCCGATCTCGTAGGTCATCCCGGGGGGGAAGGCCTGTGCGAGCTGCTCGATAGCGGCCCGCAGCTTGCCTGCGGTTGCCAGTGCATTGGTCCCGGGTTGCTGGTCAATCGCCAGTGCGACAGCGGAGCGCTGGCGCAGGAACCCGCTGCTGGAATAACTCTGCGCGCCCAACTCGATGCGGGCGACATCGCGCAGGCGCACGATGCTTCCCTCATCGGTCGACCGAATGATCACCTCGCCGAATTCTTCCGGTTGTATCAGGCGTCCCTGGGTTTGCACGCCGATTTCAAAGGCCTCCGGACCGCTATTCGGCGGATGATTCATCACACCCGCGGCGACCTGCAGGTTCTGGGAGCGCAGGGCGGCCACCACTTCACCAGCAGTGAGGCCGACCGCATCGACCCGGTCCGGGTCCAGCCAGACCCGCATGGCATATTCACTGGCGCCCAGCAATCGCACCCGGCCCACCCCGTCGATCCGCGCCAGGGTGTCGCGCAGTCGCAACACGGCGTAGTTGGCGAGGTAGAGACGGTCATAGGTCTCGTCCGGGGAGTACAGGTTGATAACCATCAACATGTCGGGAGAATTCTTCTGGGCGCTCACCCCGAGCCTGCGCACGGATTCCGGCAGGCGGGGCTCGGCGAGGGCGATACGATTCTGCACCTGTACCTGCGCATCATCCAGGTCAGTGCCCAGGGCAAAGGTGATCGTGATGCTGAGGTTGCCATCCCCGGTGGACTGGGAATGCATGTACAGCATGTTCTCGACGCCATTGATCTCCTGTTCCAGTGGCGCCGCCACGGAGTCCGCCACCACCTCCGCGCTCGCGCCGGGATAGGAGGCCCGCACCTGCACTGTCGGCGGTGCCACCTCAGGGTACTGGGACACGGGCAGTGACTGGTAAGCCAGGGCGCCCATCAGGGTGATGAAAATCGACAGGACCGCCGCGAAGATGGGGCGATCTACAAAAAAATGGGTGAATCCCACCGTCAGTCCGCCCCGGCCGGCGCAGCGGCGAGCTGCGGCGCTACCTGCATGCCGGCCCGCATCCGGTGAAATCCGCCCGCGGCTACCAGCTCGGAACCATCCAGCCCCTCACGCAGGATACGCATACCCTCGGCCATGGGCCCCGTGGTGACCCACCGGCGTTCGACCATGCCATCATCGCTGATCACGAATACAAACTGCCTTGACTGGTCGAACTGAATCACCTCATCCGGCACCAGTACCACCTCGTGCAGGCCGCTGCCCGGCAGACGGATTCGCCCGAACAGCCCCGGCTGCAGCAGGCCATCCGGATTCGCCAGCAGCGCGCGAGCCAGCACGGTGCCAGTGCTGGCGCTGAGTTGATTGTCGACAAAATCCATCACGCCCCGGTGCAGGAACTCGTCTTCATCGAGCAACTTGACGCTGATCTCATTCGCCCTGTAGCGCGAGGCAACCCTCTCGCCCGACTGGTTGAGGCGGGCGTAACGCAGAAAGTCCGCCTCGCTGGCCTCGAAGTAGAAATGAATGGGGTCTTCCTGGACTATGTTGGTCAACAGGGTGCCCTGGACATCGCCCCCGATGACCATATTGCCGACATCCAGCAGCCGGCGCCCGATACGGCCACTGATGGGAGCCCGTACCTCGGTGAACTCCAGGTTGAGCTCGGCCCGGGCGAGAGCGGCCTGAACCTGGGAGAACCTGGACGCCGCCACGACTTCTGCCTGCACCCGCTGGTCCAGGTCCTCCTGGGAGATGACGAGATTCTTGCGCAGCGTTCGCGCCCGGTCCGCTTCCGTTCTGGCGAGCTCGAGACCGGCGCGCATCTCCTCGAGCTCCGCCCGGGCCGCAGTCACCGCTATCTGGAATGGTCGCTGGTCGATGACAAACAGCAGGTCCCCCGCCTTGACCACCTGCCCCTCGGTGAACCCGGCGGCCGAGAGATAGCCGCTTACCCTGGCACGCAGGTCCACGCGATTCACGGCGGCGAAGCGCCCGGTGTACTCGTCGTATTCCACCAGTTCCCGCAGGACCGGGCGTACCGCCGGGACCGGGACTGCGGCACTGTCAGCAGCCGGCTGGGCCATGGCCACCCGCGACAAAGCCAGCCCCAGGGCGAGGAACAACATGCAAAGCACCGGGATCAGCGAGGTGCAATGCGGGGCAAGGCGCCATCGCGAGGGGCTGGGCTGGCTTCCCGGTGGCGTATCCATAACCGTCTCTTTGACTCCTGATATTTTTTCACTGATGCGGTGTGAGGCGGGGGGATAACACCATCTATCGCAGGCCGTAGACACCGCAGTTGAAGCGCGCTGACCCTTACTACTATAACCCTGACTATAACCCCGCGCGATCTAATGTACAGGGAGAAAACACCGCGGGTGTAAACATGTGACAGGCCCGGGCAATCGCTGTACACTCATGCTTACTTGTTTAGAACAAGTTTATCTTGGCAGATCCCACTGACATCGTCGAGGGCACAGTTAATGAGCCATGCTTCAATCCCGGTTTCTCCGTCGGCGACTCGCCTGCGCCATCGCGCGATCCGATATGCAGCTACAGCCTTGTTTGCCAAGTCGATGATCATCGCGACATCGAGCGCGATTGCCGACGTGTCCGCCACCGGGGCGGAGCAGCTGTATCGGGATCACTGCGCCAACTGCCACTCCCTGAACCTGCGCGGGTCGGCCCACGGCAGCACCTTGCGCGGCGACACATTCCTGTCGAAATGGCGCGACCAGGACGCAATGGCCCTGCTGGCATACCTGCGCACGAACATGCCTCCGGGCAATCCCGGCGTACTGAGTGAAACCCAGCAAGCGGCCATCGCCGCCTACCTTATCGCCTCCAACCAGTCCCCGGCCACTGCCGAGGCTGCGCTGTTCACCAGTGCCGCGAAGCTGACCAGTGTGGGACAGGACGATGCCGACCCGGTCGACTGGGAGGCATGGGGAGCGGCGGCCAGCATCGACGAAGCCGCCCGCAATCGCGGGGGGTTCGCCAATCGGCAGGTAGAGGGTTTTACCGGGGTCAGCGGCGCGGCGCTGCAGTCGCCGCCACCGGGGGACTGGCTGAGCTGGCGACGCTCGCTGGACGGGCAGGCCTACAGTCCGCTGCGCCAGATCAACCGCGAAACCGTCAGCAAGCTGAAGCTGGCCTGGGTACTGACGATGGCCCAGGGCAGCAACCAGACCACACCGCTCGTTCACCAGGGCGTCATGTATCTGGCCCATCCGGGCAATATGGTGCAGGCACTGGACGCAGCCACCGGCGAGTTGATCTGGGAGTATCGCTACGAATTTCCCGCCGCGGCCCGAACCCTGGGGGGACCGACACGCAATATCGCCATCTACGGCGACAAACTCTACATGGCCACTTACGATGCCGCGATAGTCGCCATTGACGCACGCTCGGGCCGGGAAGTGTGGCGCACCAGCAAGGCCAACTTCGAGCAGGGCTACACCCATACCGCGGGCCCCGTTATCGGTGAAGGCGTCGTCCTGAGCGGCATCAATGGCTGCGAGTGGTACAAGGAAGAGGGCTGCTTCATCACAGGGCACGATGCCGAAACCGGCGAAGAACTGTGGCGCACCTCGACCATCGCCCTGCCCGGGACGCCCGGCGGTGATACCTGGGCAGGCTTGCCGACGGAAATGCGCGCCGGGGGGGACACCTGGATCGCAGGCTCCTACGACCCCGGCCTGAAACTGTTTTTCATCGGCACCTCCCAGGCCAAACCCTGGGTAGCGGCCAGTCGCGGCATGGTGCCGGTCGACGCGGCGCTCTATACCAATTCCACCCTCGCGCTGAGACCGGACACCGGGGAGCTGGTGTGGTACTTCCAGCATATACCGGGCGAAACCATCGATATGGAAGTGGGGTTCGAGCGGGTTCTTGTCGATATCGATGGCACCCCGCTGGTGCTGACCATCGGGAAGGACGGCCTGCTGTGGAAGCTCAACCGGGCAACGGGCAGTTATATCGATGTCGTGGAAACCCTGCCGCAAACCATCTATGCCGGCGTCGACAGGGCCAGCGGCAGGGTCACCTACCGGGATGACATCCTCAACGCCAGGGTGGGCGACACCATCGAGGCCTGCCCGGGGATCTACGGCGGCCACAACTGGCAGGCCGCGGCATACAGCCCGGAGACGACGTCCCTGATTATTCCCCTGCACCAGCTCTGCTCTGATATGGTGGGTCGCGAGGTCAAGCAGGTCAAAGGATCCGGCGGCTATGGCGCCGATTCCCGCACCTATGAAATGCCCGGCGTCAACGGCATGCTGGGGCGCCTGGCCGCCTGGGATGTGAAAACGATGAGCGAGCGCTGGGCTCACGAACAGCGCGCCATGTTTCTCACTGGCGCCCTGACCACCGCCGGCGGGCTGGTATTCATCGGCGACCTCGATCGCTATTTCAAGGCCTTTGACGTCGATACGGGAAAAATGCTCTGGCAATCGCGGCTGGGGGCGCCCCTGCACGGCTACCCCATCAGTTTTGCTGTCGACGGCAAGCAGTTCATCGCGGTACCGACGGGCATTGGCGTTTTTCGCGCCATGACCGCGGTGGTAAGCCCGGAGATTTACCAGCCCACGGGAGGGGAGGCACTGTATGTTTTCGAACTGCCCTGATCCGGGTTGCAGTGCGCCGCAGGGGCCCCGGCAAGCGGTGTGGCCCGCCAGGACGGGCGGAAAGTCGTCTTCATTATTATTTGCTTGTCCGCGTCTAGTAAGTTTAAACTAGCGCTTCTCGAGGTCGCGCTAACGAATATCAGAAACATAATACGAGGCTGAAAACGATGACCACTTCGCAGCAACAAACCCAGGGCGGCGGCACCGCGGCCCAGAGCAAACCCGACTACGACGCTATTGTTATCGGCGCCGGCTTCGCCGGTCTCAGCCTGATCCACTACCTGCGGGAAGCGGGGCTGTCGCTGCGCGTGTTCGACCGGGCCTCCGACATCGGAGGCACCTGGACCTGGAACCGCTATCCGGGGTCGATGACGGATAGTGAGAGCTACTACTACTGCCTGACTTTCTCCAAAGAGCTCCTGCAGGAGTGGTCCTGGACGCGCCGTTATCCCGACTGGAAGGAGACCCTCAGCTACATGCACTTCGTCGCCGACAAGTGCGACATGTGGCGCGACATCCAATTGAACACCGAGATCGTCAGCGCCGAATACCAGGCGGACAGCGGTCACTGGCTGGTCACCACGGGTGACGGCGACAGCTATACCTGCAAGTACTTCATCAGCGGTATGGGCATGATTTCCGAGCCGGTGATACCGAAGATCAAGGGCATGGACACCTTCAAGGGGCCCATCTTCCACTCCTCGCGCTGGCCGGAGGGTCTCGATTATGCAGGCAAGCGTATTGGCATCATCGGTGCCGGCGCCACCACCGTGCAGATGGTGCCAGTCATGGCCCAGACTGCCGAGAGTGTGACGGTCTTCCAGCGCACGCCGAACTTCATCCTGCCCGCCATGCAAAAGCCAATGACGCCGGAGTGGGAAAAGGAGATCAAGGAGCACTACGACGAGATCGTCGCCAAGTGCCGCAACCACGTATTCGGCATGGCCTTCGACAGCCCCGTGGGTCGCACCGTGGCGGATACCCCACCCGAGGAGGTGCAGCGCATCTTCGAGGAAAAATGGACCGGCAGCTTCCGCTGGGTGTTCGAAACCTTTGACGACCTGCTGTCCAATCCCGAGGCCAACAAGGCGGCGTCGGCGTTCATTATCAACAAGATGAAGGAAAGGGTGAACGATCCCGAGATAGCGGAACTGCTGACGCCGGAAGTGGGTGAATACCCGCTGTTTGCCAAGCGCCCTCCCCTGGATCACGGTTACCTGGAGGCGTTCAACCGCGACAACGTCCACCTGGTCGACATCAAGGACCGCGAGCCAATTGTCGAAATCACCGAAAGCGGTGTGCGCACCACGCAAAACCACTACGATTTCGACATTATCGTCATCGCCACGGGTTTCCGGGCCTACACCGGCGCGCTGGAAGCCTTCCCCATTCGCGGGCTGAGCGGCCAGACGCTGCGCGAGAAGTGGGAAAAGACCTCCAATGCCATCATGGGGGTCTGCGTGGCGGATTTTCCCAACATGTTCGTCGTGACAGGCCCGCAGGCGCCTTTCGCCAACCTGCCGACTTCCATTGAGCAGAATGCCATGTGGATTGCCGACTGCATCAAGAAGATGGAGAGCGAGGGCTATGACGTGTGTTCACCCCGGCCGGAGGCCGAGGACGAGTGGTCGGCCCACGTGGCTGATGTTCACTCCCAAACCCTGATGGACGTCGGGGACCAGGTGCACTCCTGGATGATGGGCGCCAACATAGAGGGCCACAAGCCGCGGGTGTTGATCTACTTCGGCGGCGCCAATGTCTACTACGACAAGCTGCGGGAATCCGTCGACGCCGGCTTCCCGGAACTGGAGTTCGACAGGCTCGCCGGATAATCAGTCGTCGAGGCCGCTCTTGCCGGCCTCGCGAATAATCGGGGTGTACTCCGCGAAGTTGGGCGCCCCGGCGATCGCGCCGATGGTGATTCCGGCATCGGTGGTCAGGGTATGGCCGGTGGTGTAACCCGACTCATCGCTGGCCAGCCAGAGAGCGGCATTGGCGACATCCAGGGCGAGACCGGCCCGGCCCGCCAGGGGAGAAGCCTCGGCCAGTTTGGCCTTCGCCCCCTCGATGTCATTGGGATCACCGGTCAGCACGCTGGCTACCATCGGGGTCGCGACACTGGCGGCGGCAATGGCGTTGACCCGGATGCCACTATTACACAGCTCCGTCGCAACATTTCTGGTCAAACCAACCACGGCGTGCTTGGCGGCTGCATAGGCGTGCGGACCCAACCCGCCCTGCAGGCCCGCGGTACTGGCCATGCTGATGATGGAACCCGACTTGTTCGGCAACATCACCCGGGCGGCATGTTTGAGCGCGTAGAACGTGCCGTGCAACAACACGTCGATAGTAAAACGCCATTCAGGCGACGGCGTGGTCGCAATGGGCCCCACTGCACCCACAATGCCGGCACTGTGGAACACGATGTCCAGCTTGCCGAACTGCTGCACGGCGGCGTCCATCGCTGCGGCCACATCCTCTTCGCGGGTGACGTCACACACGATGAAACCCGCCCGGTCACCAAAGGTTCGGGCGAACTCGGCGCCGGCCTCCGCCTGGATATCACATATCATTACCCGGCAGCCCTCTTCCACAAACCTGCGCGTGGCAGCTGCACCGATTCCGCTTGCACCGCCGGTCACCAGCGCGGTCTTGTTTTCCAGTCTCATTCTGTATTCCTGAGGTGTGTGGTAACAGTTTGAATGTTGCGGCAGGGACCCTGCAAGCGCAGCCGGCGAGGCAAACTCAGACTGAATAGAACTCGCAGACCGGGTCGTGCGGTGCTCTCTTGCCTATTGTCCGGGCCGCGATGTCGGCGAACCCCTGGGAGCTCGCTGCCTCCAGGCGCACCCAGTCCGTCATCCCGGTACGCTGCACGATTTTCCACTCCTTATCCCGGCCCTCGAACCGGTCGAGGTAACGACCGCCGACGAAATAGTCCATTTCAGTATCGTAGGCGTTAGCCCCCGCCAGTGGATCACCCCGGGGGCGCATGCGATGAAACGCGGTAAAATAGGTTTCCGCATTCGCCGTGCTATCGCTGTCCAGCTGAATCAGGGTATTTCCCAGCTGATGGTGAGTCCTGGTGAAGGCGGAGAGCACGCCCAGCGCAAAAGCAACGAAGTCCCCCGGCGCTTCCTTCGAGGAAGGAAGACCGGGGTCAGAGGAGGGCCCCTCATAAAAGTGGGAGTGGCGTGAACCCGGATGGAAAACACTGCGTAACAGCGGCTCATCCATCCGGTCAATCGCGCGAGCATAGCGGTAAATCACTTCGGTAATCGCCTGCTTTGCCAGCAATACAACCACCCCTTCATCAGACATCGCGGGCGCCTCCATCGTGTCGTGCGAGTTTACTCGCCATAGTTGTAGACCACCTCCAAGCCGTAG
>JAZBNW010000379.1:0-12707 GCA_036350855.1 Halieaceae bacterium | reverse complement strand
CTCGACTGCGCCGCCCGGGTGGGCGCCGCACCGGTGCTGCGCCTGGGGAGCGAGTTCGGTTTTGAGCGCGAGGCCGGCCATTGGCGGGGTGTCCTGTGGGGCCCGGACGGCAGGGCCAGGCCCTTGCCGGCGCTGCCGCAAGGCCCTCTGCTGCCGGCCAATATCTGCAGCGCGCTGCAGGCCGCGGTGCTGCTGGGCTGCGAGTTCAGTGACCCGCAGCTGGTAATGGCGCTTGCAGCGGCCTGCCCGCGGGGGCGCTGCGAAACACACGCTGTAGCCGGGCGCGACTATGTGTTTGATGTCGCCCACAACCCGGCCGCGGTATTTAATTTACATGAATATTTAAGTGTAAGGCCTTGTAAAGGAAAGACATTTGCAATTTTTTCTGTCATGGGAGACAAGGATATTCGCGGCATGATTCGGGCAGCGTCGGGCCTTTTTGATGCCTGGTTCGTGGCGGACCAGGCCGGCATAGCGCGCGCGGCTGCCGCCGCGGATGTGGCCGCGCTGCTGCACGAGGAGGGGCATATGGCGGTCAGCACCAGCCGGAATCTGCGGCAGGCGTTTCGCCGCGCCCGGGGGTTGATGGCGGAAGGGGACAGGCTGGTCGTGTTCGGTTCTTTCCATACTGTGGCGGAGGTACTGCCCCTGCTGGAACGGGAACAGGCCAGGGCAGAGGTCGGCGCGTGAACGATATCCTCAAGCAACGGCTGGTCGGCGCCCTGATACTCGTCGCCCTCGGCGTGGTGTTCTGGCCGATCATTTTCGTCGAGCCCGGAGAGCGCTCCGTCATGGGGCAGGGCAGGATACCGCCGCCGCCGTTTATCGATAACACGCCGATCGAGTCGCCTGAACAGGGCCAGCTGCGAGGCTCGCCGGAATGGGAACCGGAGGGCCTGCCGGAAGCGGAAGAGACCGTGGTGGAGGAGTGGACCGAACTGCCTCCGGAGGAGCCCGAACCGCCCCGGGACAGCGCACCGACTACTGCCGCCCCGGTGGCGTCCGTCTCCGCCGAACAGGACAGGAGCAGGCAGGTGGCGCCGGAAAAACCCGTACTGGACAGCAAGGGCGTGCCGGTGGCGTGGATTCTGCAGGTGGTGACCCTGAGCAGCAGGAGCAAGGCGGAGGAATTGCGCGACCGCCTGCTGGCCATGCAGGAAAAAGCCTATGTAAAGGAGCTCAAACGCGGCGATAAAGACCTCTACCGGGTTTATATCGGTCCCAATTTCGAGCGCGCGCAACTGGAGAAAATTCAGGGGGATATCAATACCCGGTTCGGGGTCACATCGATGATCGTCAGGTATGTTCCCTGATGCCGGGTTCCCTGATCCCGGAAGTATCGCAACTGACGGCGGTGGACTGGGTGATCATCGTCATACTCTCGGTGTCGACGCTATTGAGCCTGTGGCGCGGGTTCGTCCGGGAGGCGTTCTCGCTGGCGGGATGGGTGGCGGCGTTCCTGGTGGCCCACCTGTTCGTCGACCAGATGTCCGGCCTGCTTGCCCGGGCCATAGAGAACATTACCGGCCGCTATGTGGCGGCCTATGCGATCCTGTTCGTCTCGACCCTGGTGGCGTCCACCTTTGTCGCATACCTGGCGGGGCAGCTGGTCAGGGCCACCGGGCTGACGGTGCTGGATCGCCTGCTGGGTACGGTGTTCGGTTTTGCCCGGGGAATCATCCTGATTCTGGTGTGTGTCTTTGTACTGCGTCAGCTGGTGCCGCCTACGGAGCTGCTCTGGCTCGATCAGTCCACACTGATGCCCCATATCGACATGCTGGCACACTGGGCCCGGTCCATGTTTGCCAACGGGCAGTGGCCCGCGATATCAACCTGAGCGGGAGCCTGTTCCCGGTATTTTCGAAGAGGTAAAACAGCATGTGCGGCCTGGTTGGAATAGTCGGAAAATCCGATATAGCACCTGATATCTACGATGCGCTCACCGTGCTGCAGCACCGTGGGCAGGACGCTGCCGGTATCATGACCTGTAACGGCGGTCGCTTCAGCCAGCGCAAGAGCGAGGGCCTCGTGCGGGACGTGTTCCGCCAGCAGCACATGCAGACGCTGCAGGGCAGCATCGGTATTGGCCACGTGCGCTACCCCACCGCCGGCAGCTCCGGCACGGCCCTGGCACAGCCCTTTTACGTCAATTCGCCCTACGGTATCGCGCTGGCGCACAACGGCAATCTTACCAATTCCGAGCAACTCACCCGGGAGCTTTTCCAGGACGACCTGCGCCATCTCAACACGGATTCGGACTCCGAAGTACTGTTGAATGTGTTTGCCCATGAAATGCAAACCCTCGGCAAGCTGAGCCCCTCGCCGGATGATATCTTCACCGCGGTGGCGGCGGTGCACCAGCGCTGCCGTGGCGGCTATTCGGCGGTGGCGCTGGTGGTGAACTACGGCGTTCTGGGGTTCCGCGATCCGCTGGGCATCAGGCCACTGGTCGTGGGGGTGCGCCACAGCGACAAGGGTGATGAATACATGCTGGCCTCGGAGAGTGTGGCGCTGGACGTGCTGGGGTTTACCCTGATCAACGACGTGGCTCCCGGCGAGGCGGTATTCATCGATATGGACGGTGTACTGCACCGTCGCCAGTGCGCCCTCAAGCCGAGCCTGCACCCCTGTATTTTCGAGCATGTGTATTTCGCCCGGCCCGACTCGCTGATGGATGAGATCTCGGTCTACAAGACGCGCATGCGCCAGGGGGAGGCGCTGGGCAAGAAAATTCGCCGCCTGCGACCGGAACTGGATATCGACGTGATCATTCCGATCCCCGATACCAGTCGCATCGCCGCCCAGTCGATGGCGCATGAACTGGGTATCAAGTTCCGCGAGGGGCTGATGAAAAACCGCTATATCGGACGCACGTTCATCATGCCGGGCCAGAGCCAGCGCAGGAAGTCCGTGCGGCAGAAGCTAAACCCGGTGCCTCTGGAGTTCGAGGGCAAGAACGTGATGCTGGTGGACGACTCGATCGTGCGCGGCACCACCTGCCGCCAGATTATCGATATGGCGCGGGAGGCCGGTGCAAACCAGGTCTTTTTTGCCTCGGCCGCGCCGCCCGTGCGTTATCCCAATGTCTACGGCATCGACATGCCTTCCGCGGCGGAGTTGATCGCCCATGGCAGGACGGTGGAAGAAGTCTGTGAACTGATCGGTGCGGACTGGCTGGTCTACCAGGACCTGGAAGACCTGGTGAGCTGCTCACTCGAAGGCAACCCGGATGTCGACGGTTTCGATTGCTCCGTGTTCAACGGGGAATATATTACCGGCGATGTTGACCAGAATTACCTTGATCGGGTGGAATCGCTACGCAATGATGACGCCCAGAACAAGCGCCGGTCGGCGTCACAGGCCGACGGCGCGCTGGTCGGCATACACAACGATGTCTAGCAAATGTAGAAGAGTATGAGTGACGACACGGATGACAGCGCTCTGGCAGGGGCGCATCTGGACACCCTGGCTGTGCGTGCGGGCATTGCACGCACCATGGAGGGCGAGCACGCCGAGCCGCTGTTCCTGACATCCAGCTACGTTTTTGACAGCGCGGCAGACGCCGCCGCCCGTTTCAGTGGCAGTTCACCGGGCAATGTCTATTCGCGCTACACCAATCCCACGGTGCGGGCTTTCGAGCAGCGTATCGCCGCGCTCGAAGGTGGCGAACAGGCGGTGGGTACCGCCTCGGGCATGGCCGCAATCCTGAGCACCTGCATGGCCCTGCTGAAAAGCGGCGATCATGTGGTCTGCTCGCGCAACGTGTTCGGCACCACCGTCAACCTGTTCAGCAAATACCTCGCCAAGTTCGGTGTCGAGGTGACCTTCGTGCCCCTGTTGGCGCTTGATCAGTGGCGCGCGGCGATTCGTCCCAATACCGCGCTGCTGTTCCTCGAGACGCCCTCCAACCCCTTGTGCGAGGTGGCCGACCTCGGGGCCATGGCCGAACTGGCGCGGGCCGAGGATTGCCTGCTGGTGGTCGACAACTGTTTCTGTACCCCCGCACTGCAGACGCCGCTGGCGCTGGGCGCCGACATCGTCATCCATTCAGCCACCAAGTACCTGGACGGGCAGGGACGCTGTGTCGGTGGCGCAGTGGTGGGTTCAAAGCGCCATATGGAAGAAGTAGTGACTTTCCTGCGAACCTGCGGCCCCACCATGAGTGCGTTCAACGCCTGGGTTTTCCTCAAGGGCCTGGAGACCCTGCGGCTTCGAATGGAGGCACACAGCCGCTCCGCCCAGGACCTGGCGAGCTGGCTGCAACAACAACCCGGGGTAGAAAAAGTCTTTTATGCGGGACTCCCCGATCACCCCGGGCACGACCTGGCCAGCCGGCAGCAGCGCGGCTTCGGGGGCGTCCTGTCGTTCGCGGTCAAGGGGGGCAGGCAACAGGCCTGGAATGTCATAGACGCGGTGAGGATCATGTCTCTCACGGCCAATCTCGGGGACGCCAAGACGACCATCGTCCATCCGGCCACCACCACCCACGGACGGCTCAGCGCGGAGGACGGGGCCGCCGCGGGCATTACCGATAACCTGATCCGGGTCGCTGTGGGCCTGGAGGACGTGGAGGACCTGCGGGCGGACCTGCAGCGCGGGCTGGCGGCACTCGACTGAACATTCCAGCAAAACATCCCGGGGCAAAGGGTATGAAAACACAGGCGTTAATCGAGGCCGCCGTGGCCGAGGTGGGCAAGGTCCTGCTGGGCAAGGAGCCGCAGATCAGGCTGGCCCTGTGTTGCCTCATAGCCCGCGGGCACCTGCTGATAGAGGATTTGCCGGGCATGGGCAAGACGACCCTGTCCCATGCCCTGGCTGAGGTACTGGGCCTGTCCTGGAAACGGGTGCAGTTCACCAGCGACCTGCTGCCGGCGGACATCCTGGGCGTCTCGGTCTACAACCGCAACGATGCCAGCTTCAGTTTTCATCCCGGCCCCATTTTTACCCAGCTGCTGCTCGCGGACGAGATCAACCGTACGACCCCGCGCACCCAGAGCGCCCTGCTGGAGGCGATGGCGGAGAGCCAGGTGACGGTGGAGGGCGAGACGCGCCCCCTGCCGCAGCCGTTCTTCGTGATTGCCACCCAGAACCCGATCCACCAGTCCGGGACATACCCCCTGCCGGAGTCACAGCTCGATCGTTTCCTTATGCGCCTGGTACTGGGTTACCCGCACCCCCACGCGGAGCGCGAGATGTTCCAGCGCCGCCAGGCCAATGGCGCCCGGCGCAGCCCGCTGGCGCAGCGTATCAGCGCCGACCAGCTGCGTATGATCCGGGAGGAAGTCGACGCGGTCCACGCCTCGGACAACCTGCTGGATTACCTGCAGCGCCTCGTTGCCTACACCCGCACCGCCGCCGAATTCGCGGTGGGCTTGTCACCCCGGGGAGCCCTGGCGCTGCTGGAGTGCGCCCGCACCTGGGCAGTGATGCAAAACCGCGCACATGTGGTGCCCGAGGACCTGCAGATGGTGTTGCCTGCGGTGGCCTCGCACCGCCTGGTGCCCAGTGGCGATTACTCCGGCGACGGTATGGCACTGGTGGAGCTGATGCGCCGCAATGTGGATGTGATCCGGGCCTGACCCGGTTTCGTCGTGCGCGGAATCGAGGCCAGAACTGCCGGCACAGGGCTCAGGCACCGGCTGCGCCAGCGCTTTGCCGAATGGGTGAGCCGGCGGATTCCCCCCGCCCGCGCCGTGACGCTGGACCAGAAACGGATATTCATCTTTCCCAGCCGCACTGGCCTGTTTTTTGCCCTGTGCCTGCTGGTGATGCTGATCACCGCGATCAACTACCAGAACAATATGAGTTTCGCCCTGACGTTTCTGCTGGCCACCCTGTTTGTGGTCGGCGTGCTGCATACCTATGCCAACCTGTCCGGGCTCACCATCCGCGCACTGCGCGCGAGTCCGGCTTTCCCCGGGCAACAGAGTGAATTCTCGCTACAACTGGAGCGGGGTCGACAGCGCGAGCACTTCGGCCTGCACCTGCGCTGGCCCGGCAGCAGCGATGCCTGGGTGAACCTGACTGACCAGGACAGTGTGCAGGTGCACCTGCATATGCCGGTGGCACGGCGGGGCTGGTACAGTCCGGGCCGACTGCTGCTGGAATCCACCTATCCCCTGGGCCTGTTGCGCTGCTGGACCTGGATCGACCTGGATCTGTACGCCCTGGTCTATCCGCAGCCCCTGGCCTGTCCGGAATTACCCGGGCTGGCGACCGACCAGCCAGACGGCGCGGCGATACCGATTGTCGGCAGCGACGATTTCTACGGTTTCCGCGATTACCGCGAGGGTGATTCGCTGCGCCAGATACACTGGAAGGGCCTTGCGCGCGGGCAGGGCGTTCAGACCAAGCAGTACGGGGCCTATGCGGACCGCAGCGTATGGCTGGACTGGGACATGTTTGCGGGTATGGGTACCGAGAGGCGCCTGTCACACCTGTGTTACTGGGCACTGCAGTTTGAAAGTCGCGACGAGGAGTATGGCCTGCGCCTGCCGGGCCTCGTGCTGGAGCCCGGCAGCGGGGACAGGCATCGCGATCGGGTATTGCAGGCACTGGCGCTGCACGGCATCGAGGGGAGGCCACGGTGAAACCCGACGAGCAGATACCCCGCAACGCCCTGGTGTGGATTGTGATCAGCCTGTTCACCCTCGTCGCGCCGCATGCGCAGCGCATCCCGCTGTGGATACTGGGTGTCTATGTGTTCACCGCGTTCTGGCGAATCATGGTGTACCAGGGGCGCTGGTCGTTTCCCGGACGCTGGGTCAAGGCGGGCCTGATCGTCAGTTGTTTCGCCGGCATTTACCTGAGCTACGGCTCGCTTATCGGCCTGGAGCCCACCGTGGCCCTGCTGTTGACGGCCTTCGCGCTCAAGCTGGTCGAACTGGCCCGGCGCCAGGACGGTTACGTCCTGCTGTTCCTGGGTTACTTTATCTGCATTACCGAGTTCCTGTTCAGCCAGGACCTGCCGATCGTGTTGTACTCGCTGCTGAATGTCACGGTGATCACCACCGGGCTGGTCGCCCTGCACAGGCCCGGGGAGAACCAGTTCAATCGCAAGACCATTCGCCTGGCCACGGTGATGTTGCTGCAGGCCCTGCCGCTGATGCTCGTCCTGTTTTTTCTGTTCCCGCGTATCGGCCCACTGTGGACGGTGCCGATCAAGAGCCACACCGCGAAGACCGGTGTCAGCGACTTCATGAAACCGGGCGATATCTCCCGCCTGGGAAAATCCGATGACGTGGCCTTTCGCGCGGAATTCAGTGGCGACATTCCCAACGCCGCGGACCTGTACTGGCGCGGCCTCGTGTTCAGCGTACTGGAGGATGGCGCCTGGCGCAGCCTGCGCTATTACAATATCCCGGCAAGCGAGCGACGACCGCAGCCGGTGGACACCTCCGGGGCTCCCCTGGCCTACCAGGTCATCATGGAGCCGACCCAGCAGAACTGGCTCTACAGCCTGCGCTACGCCCGCCCGGTCACCCCCGGTGTAATGACGGGCCCGGACTATGCGTTGTTTTCCCCCGGCGAACTCGAAGATGAACGGCTGTACACCGTGGAGAGCTGGCCGGACGCGCAGCTGGAGCTCGAGTTGTCGCCGTGGCGGCGCGAGGTGGAACTGCGGCTGCCGGAGGGGGACAACCCGGAGACCGTCGCCTTCGCCCGCCGCCAGCGCGCGCAGGCAGACAGCGATGCGGCCTTTGTCGAGGCGGTGCTGGAACGGTTTACCCGCGAACCGTTTGCCTACAGCCTCAACCCCCCCCTGTTACCCGAGATCAACCCGGTCGATGCGTTCATGTTCCGCAGCCGCACCGGATTTTGCGAGCACTACGCCGCGGCCTTTGTGGTCACCATGCGCGCCGCCGGCGTGCCGGCACGCGTTGTTGCCGGCTACCAGGGCGGGGAGATCAACCCGGTCAACCGCACGGTCATCGTTCACCAGTTCGACGCCCACGCCTGGGCGGAGGTCTGGCTGGCGGGGCAGGGATGGGTGCGGGTGGATCCCACGGCGGCGGTTTCACCGGACCGGGTCGAGTGGGGCCTGGAGCGGGCGCTGGCGGGGGAGGGCAGCTTCCTGAGGGACTCGCCCCTGTCGCTGCTGCGCTACCGCGGCGTGGCCTGGGTCAATACCCTGCGCCTGCGCTACGACGCGCTCACCTACCGCTGGCAGAGCTGGGTGAACGGCTTCAACCGCGACAAACAGTTCCAGCTGCTCAACGACGTATTCGGCGGCATCAGCGCGCGCAAGTTCATGCTGGTACTGATCGGCAGCTGGGCCCTGATACTGGGCCCGGTCGCCTTCAGCCTGCTGCGCCGGCGGGAGCGCCGTGCCGGCAGCCCGGCGGACAGGCACTACCTGGCGTTCTGCGACAAACTGGCCAGGGCCGGCGTGGCCCGGCAGGCGGGCGAGACACCCGAGCAGTTCGCTGCCCGTGCGGCGCGCAGTATGCGCCCGCTGGCGGAGCAGATCGAGCAGATAAGCCGCCTTTACTCAGCCCTGGCCTACCGCCCCGCGGCGGCCGCTGACGGCCGCCAGGCGACGCTGGAGCGGGAACTCGGGCGCAGCGTGCGCCGCTTCCGACCCGGGCGCCGCTGAACAGCCGGTGGTACCCGTTGCTTCAGCTGGCCAGGCGGCGCAGCACATAGTGCAGGATGCCCCCGTGCCGGAAATAGCTGAACTCGTTGGGCGTATCGATGCGGATGATGGTCCTGAAACGGATCTCGGCGCCGTCCGGGGCCTGCGCCCTGACCTCTGTTTCGCGATCGGTCTCACTGATGGCCTCGATGCTGAAGGACTCCCCGCCGGTCAGGCCCAGGCTCCCGGCATCCTCGCCGTCGATATATTGCAGCGGCAGGATACCCATGCCAATAAGGTTGGAGCGGTGTATTCGCTCGTAGCTCCGGGCGATGACCACCCGCACACCGAGCAGGGAGGGACCCTTGGCGGCCCAGTCCCGTGACGAGCCGGTGCCGTACTCCCTGCCTGCCAGCACGACCAGGGGGACGCCGGCTTGCCGGTAGGCGACCGCGGCGGCGTAGATGGACATGCGCCGGTCGTCGAGGAAGCAGGTAGTCCAGCTGCCCTCCGTTCCCGGCGCGAGCTCATTGCGCAGGCGCACATTGGCGAAGGTGCCGCGCATCATCACCTCGTGGTTGCCCCGCCGGGAGCCATAGGAATTGAAATCCGCCTGTTCCACGCCCTGTGCCAGCAGGTACTCCCCGGCGGGGCTGTCCAGCGCAATCTCGCCCGCCGGTGAAATATGGTCGGTGGTGACGCTGTCGCCCACTTTCACCAGGCAGCGCGCCCCGGATACGGGCTGCACCTCGGGCGCCTGTGCCGGCATGCCGTCGAAGAAGGTCGGCTTGCGCACATAGGTGGAGTCCGGCCAGGCAAAGCGCTGGCTGTCGTCGACCGGCAATTCGTTCCAGGTTTTGTTGCCGCTGTAGACGTCGGCGTAGCGGGACTTGAACATGGCCGGATTGACACAGGCGGACACGATGTCGTTGATCTCATCGGAGCCGGGCCAGATATCCCGCAGGGTCACCGCATTGCCCTCGCGGTCGGTCCCGATAGCGTCGGTGTAGAGATCAATCCCCATATTGCCTGCCAGCGCGTAGGCCACCACCAGCGGCGGCGACGCCAGGTAGTTGGCCCTGACGTCCTGGTGAATTCTACCCTCGAAATTGCGGTTCCCCGACAGCACCGAGCTCACCAACAGGCGGCCCTCGTGGATTGCCGCGCTGATTTCTGCGGGCAGCGGACCCGAGTTGCCGATGCAGGTGGTGCAACCGTAGCCGACCAGGTAAAAGCCCAGGGCTTCCAGGTCAGCCAGCAGGCCGGCCTGTTGCAGGTATTCGGTCACCACCTTGGACCCGGGGGCGAGGCTGGTTTTTACCCAGGGTCTGGTTTTCAGGCCGAGCTGGCGGGCCTTGCGCGCCACCAGTCCCGCGGCGACCAGCACCGCCGGGTTGGAGGTGTTGGTACAGCTGGTAATTGCCGCGATCACAACCGCGCCGTGATCCAGGTGAAACCGGGTATCCCCGATGGTCACCGGAACACCCTGGATGGCCGGTGCCGGTTCGGACAGATGGCCTCCCTCGTCGGCCCACTCCGCCTCGTCGCCACTGGCGACCCGCAGTTGCTGGAATTCCGCCAGCTCCCGCTCGAAAGCGCGTTTACTGTCGCTCAGGGGAATGCGGTCCTGGGGGCGCCTGGGCCCGGCCAGGGACGGCACGACACTGCCCAGGTCCAGTTCCAGGGTGGCGCTGTAGCGCGCCGTTGGCGCCTCGTCGTCATGCCACATGCCCATCGCCCGCATATACGCTTCCACCAGGGCCAGCTGGTGTTCCTCGCGGCCGGTGAGCCTGAGGTAATTGATGGTTTCGGCATCTACCGGAAAAATGCCGCAGGTGGCGCCGTATTCAGGGGCCATGTTGGCAATGGTGGCCCGATCAGCCAGGCTGAGCTGACTCAGCCCCGGACCGAAAAACTCGACGAATTTACCGACGACACCGTGCTGTCGCAGTTGCTGGGTGACCGTCAGTACGAGGTCCGTGGCGGTGGCACCCTCCGCCAGTTTGCCGGTGAGCCGGAAACCCACCACCTGCGGTATCAGCATCGTCACCGGCTGCCCCAGCATCGCGGCCTCCGCCTCTATGCCGCCCACGCCCCAGCCGAGCACGCCCAGGCCGTTGATCATCGTGGTGTGGGAGTCGGTGCCCACCAGCGTATCGGGGTAGGCCAGCAGTGCGCCGTCCTGCTCCCGGGTGAAGACGGTGCGCGCGAGGTATTCCAGATTCACCTGGTGCACGATGCCGGTGCCGGGTGGTACGACCTTGAAGTTGTCAAAGGCTTCCTGGCCCCAGCGCAGGAAGCGGTAGCGCTCCAGATTGCGCTGGATCTCGACCTCCGTGTTGCGTTCCAGCGCGTCCCGAGTGCCAAAGTAATCGACCATCACCGAGTGATCGATAACCAGCTCGACCGGCGCGAGCGGGTTGATCTTGCCCGGGTCGCCGCCCAGCTCTACCATGGCGTCGCGCATCACCGCCAGGTCGACGATGGCGGGCACGCCGGTGAAATCCTGCAGCAACACACGCGAGGGTACGAAGGCCACTTCCTGCGAGGGCGTGGCCGCCGGATCCCAGTTCAGCAGGGCGTCGATATCATCGCTGCTGACAAAATCTTCCCCGCGGTGGCGCAACAGGTTTTCCAGCAGCAGCTTGAGGCAGTAGGGCAGGGTTGCAATGGATTCATCCGCCCCGAGTCCGTCAAAGGGGAAAATGGTGTACTGCCTGTCGTCGACCTGCAGTGTACGACCCTGTGCTTGCGCTGACGCCATTGCTGTGCCTCTCCGTGTTTGCCTGTCATTGCCTGTCATTGCCCCGGGCACTGTGGGCACGCTGAAAACGACTATCTTTAACTATAGCAGGGGAGAATTGCAATGAAGTACCGTATTGAACAGGACAGTATGGGCAAAGTGCAGGTGCCGGCCGATGCGCTTTACGGCGCGCAGACCCAGAGGGCCTTGGACAACTTCAGTTTCGCCTCGCGCACCATGCCACTGACCTTTATCCACAGTCTTGCCAGGATCAAGGCCGCGGCGGCGAGCGCCAACGCCGCGCTGGGCGAGTTGGCGCCGGCGCTGGCGGCAGCGATAGAAGATGCCGCCGCCGAGGTGGCGGCGGGAAAATATGATGCCCAGTTTCCTGTGGGCGTGTTCCAGACCGGGTCCGGCACCAGCAGCAATATGAACATGAACGAGGTGCTCGCCACGCTGGCCAGCCAGCGCAGTGGCCGGCAGGTTCATCCGAATGACCACGTGAATTGCAGCCAGAGCAGTAACGATGTGATACCGGCCTGCATCCAGGTGTCCGCAAGCGTGGCGCTGGAGCGGCAGTTGGCGCCCGCCATGCAAGAGCTGTCACAGGCCCTCGAGCAGCGCAGCGCCGAACTCGCCGACACGGTGAAAACGGGGCGCACCCACCTGATGGACGCCATGCCCCTTACCTTTGGCCAGGAGCTGGCGACCTGGGCGTTCCAGCTCGCCGAATGCGGGCAGCGGCTGGCTGACCTCCGGCCTCGCCTGCGCAGCCTGCCCGTCGGCGGGTCGGCGGTGGGTACCGGCGTCAACGTGCCCGCCGGCTTTGCCGACGCGCTGGTGCGGCGCCTGTCGGCAATGCTCGCAATGCAATTCACCGTGAGTCCCGACCCCGCGTCCCGCATGGCGGGGCAGGAGGTCGCGGTGGAATGCTCCGCCTGCCTGCGCTCCATCGCCCACGTGCTGGGGAAGATCAACAACGACCTGCGCTGGATGTCGTCCGGGCCGCTGGCGGGCCTGGCGGAGATCCAGCTTGAGGCGCTGCAGCCCGGCTCATCGATCATGCCGGGCAAGGTAAACCCGGTGTTGCCCGAGGCCGCACTGATGGCGGCGGCGGAGGTGGTGGGCAATGATGCGACGATAGGGCTGGCGGCGCGCTCCGGCAACTTCCAGTTGAATGTCATGCTGCCGCTGATAGCCGACAAGCTGTTGGCGAGCATTGAACTGATGAGCGGCGCATGCAGCGCCACTGCCCGGGCCGTCGCGGGGTTCAGTGTCAATCACGGCCGGGTCGAGCAGGCCCTGGCGCGCAACCCGATACTGGTGACCGCCCTGAACACGCGCATTGGTTACGATGCGGCAGCGGCGATTGCCAAGCGCGCCTATGCG
>JAZBNW010000378.1:0-3637 GCA_036350855.1 Halieaceae bacterium | reverse complement strand
TGCCTGCTGGCAAGTTTCTTTGCCATCTTGCGCACCAGCTCGTGCACCTTGTGCAGGTACATGTGCTCAATGTTGTTGAGGCGGGTCTTGCTCAACACCTCGTCCATGAACTGGCGTGTTTTGCCGTCGGCGTGCAGCAGGTACTCCCGTTCGACGTAGTCGCGCACCTGCTCCCGCAGCACGTCCCGGTAGCGCTGCAGCTCCAGCAGGGCCGGATCCTCCCGCCGTTCCAGCTCGATCACCGCGCCGCGCAGCTGTTCCTCGCCCATCTCGTCGAGTATCTTGCGGGTGAACTGCCCCTTTTGCGTGAACAATTGTATCTGCCGCAGGCCGACCCGCTCCGCGGCGCGCCCGATGGCGACCGTCAGCGCATTGCGGTCGTTGCCCGCCAGGCTCTGCATCAGCGGTGATTCCAGCAGGGCGGCCAGGCCCTCGTTATCAGCCGCGGCCGCGGCCAGCGGCGAGATCTCGCCGGTGACTGCGCCCTGGCCTTCGGGCCCGGCGGGTGACTCGCCCGGTGCGGTCGCACCGTCGGGATCCTCCCCGGCGGCGGCCTCCGGCCTGGAAAAGTCGGCCAGGCGCTGGTCAAAGTACCGGTCAAAGCAGGTGAGAAAAACAGCCTCTTCATCGGGCGTCTTGGCCAGCGTCATCGCCAGGCCGTCGCGCAGCAGACTGCGGTCCGCGTAGCCGAGCGTCGTCGCCACCGCCATCGCATCCAGTGTTTCCGCCGGCGACACCCTGACGTCGTGGGTGCGCAGGACCTGGATGAAGCTGACGAGGTTCGATTGCATGACTGTCGTCAGTTCCGGTTCAGCAGGGCGCGCAGTTCGGCATCCGCGGCCTCGATATCGTCCTCGAATTTGAGCAGGACGTTCAGCGTGCTTCTCACCAGTTCCTCATCGAGCTGGCCGGCATGCAGCAGCAACAGGCTGCGGGCCCAGTCGATGGTCTCGGAGATGGCGGGAGATTTTTTCAGGTCGAGTTGGCGCAGGGAGTGAACAAACTCGACCAGTTGATGGCGCAGTTGCGCGTCCACGTTCGGCACCCGGCTGCGCACGATGCGCTCTTCCAGTTCCACCGAGGGAAAGGGAATGTACAGGTGCAGGCAGCGACGCTTGAGTGCGTCGGAGATATCCCGGGTGTTATTACTGGTCAGAAACACCATGGGCGAGGTGCGGGCCTTGATGGTGCCGATCTCGGGAATGGATATCTGGTAGTCAGACAGGATCTCCAGCAACAACGATTCGAACTCGTAATCCGACTTGTCGATCTCGTCTATCAGCAGTACGGCGCCGCGCTCCTGCTGCATGGCCTTGAGCAGTGGCCTGGGCTCGAGAAAATCCTCCGAGTAGAAAATGTCGCCAAACTGGTGCAGGCGCTCGACTGACTCTGCCAGGCCCTTGGCGCCCTTGAGCAGGTCCCCGAGTTTTTCCTTCAACACCTGGGTGTACAGGAGTTGCTTGCCGTACTTCCATTCGTACAGGGCCTTGGCCTCATCCAGCCCCTCGTAACACTGCAGGCGAATCAGCGGCAGGTCGACCAGCATGGCGGTGGTTTTCGCCAGCTCGGTCTTGCCCACGCCCGGTGGTCCTTCCACCAGGATGGGTTTGCGCAGCTGGAATGCCAGGAAAACCGCGGTCGCTATCTTCGGACTGCAGATATAGCCGAAAGATTCGAAGCCCTGTTCGATCGCCTGGATGGAAGCCAGCTGGGGGAAGTCGTCTATTTGCACCGGGGTACCTCTTGTAACGGCAGGCCATTGTACATGTTAGTGCGGGCCCGGGTTAGCCGGGGCGTCGCGGCCTAACCGCCGGTGGCATTCATGAAGCGGACAATCTGTGGCGCGCTGCTGTCGTCGAAATGATGGCGCTCGGGCTTGAGTGCCATGGCCCCGACGATGGCTGCCTTGAGGGTCTCGGGCGTGAAATCCGGCTGTCGCATGACCGCCCGCAGGTCGACGGAGTGTTCGTTGCCCAGGCACAGCAGCAGGCGGCCCTCTGCCGTCACCCTTACGCGGTTGCACAGGTGGCAGAAGTTCTCGCTGTGGGGCGAGATGAAGCCGAGGCGGGTGCTGCTGCCGGGGAGGCTGTAATAGCGGGCCGGGCCATCACTGCCGGCAGGGTCACCCAGGGCGTGCATGGCGTAGCGCTGTCCGATGAGGGAGCGCAGGTCCGCACTGCTGCAGAAGCTGAGCCTGCGGTCGTGCTCCACGATATTTCCCAGCGGCATCTCCTCGATGAACGCGATATCGATGCCGCGACGGTAGGCGTAATCCACCAGGTCCAGCACCTCGTCCTCGTTGCGCCCCTTGAGGATCACCGCATTGATCTTGATGCGCTCGAAGCCGCAGCCGATGGCGGTTTCGATACCGGCCAGCACCTGGTCCAGGTTGCCGTGGCGGGTGAGCTGGCGAAACCGGCGGGGTTGCAGGCTGTCCAGGCTGATGTTGATACGCCTCACGCCGCAATCGCGCAGCTGCTGCGCCATCCGCTGCAACTGGGACCCGTTGGTGGTGAGGACCAGCTGGTCCAGCCCCGGCAGCCGACCCAGGCGTTTGACGAGGGTCAGTATGTCGGTGCGAATGAGCGGTTCGCCACCGGTCAGGCGGATTTTACTGACGCCCAGCTCGGTGAAGGCCTGGGCTACCTGGAAATGCTCCTCCAGGGTCAGCACCTGCGGTTTGGGCACGAAGGTCATTTTCTCGGCCATGCAGTACACGCAGCGGAAGTCGCAGCGGTCGGTGACCGACAGGCGCACATAGTCAACGCGGCGCTCAAAACGATCAATCAGTGCGGATGGGAGAGTCTGCATAATGCCCTGCAGTGTAGTCCTTCGGCCGGGCGGACTCTAGTGTGCAATGACTGTGCGCAATGGCATGCCCCTGGCCGGGCGACCATGCGCCGGGGTTTACACCGCCAGGTGGCTGGGACAGGATAGGGCCATAAGCGACGCTGCCGGAACCCGGCCGCGCCAGAACAGTAAGGGGACCCAGCCATGCCGGCAGTGCGCGATGTAGCCCTCTGGGCAGGACCAGTGGCGGCGGCTGCGGCTGCGGCCAGCCTGTCCACAGCCGGTCACGGCAGCGATACCGCCGTCGTGGGGTTTGTCGCCGTGTTGTGTGTGCTGTGGTGGGTGTTCGAACCGGTGCCTATCCCGGTCACGTCGCTGCTGCCCCTGGCGGTGCTTCCCCTGCTGGGTGTGCTCACGCCGGCGGAGGTCGGGCAGGCCTACGGCTCGCCCCTGATATTGCTGCTGCTGGGCGGGTTTCTCCTGTCAAAGGCGATGGAGCACTCCGGCGCCCACCGCCGCATTGCCCTGGGCATGGTGCGCCTGTTCGGCGCCAGCAGCGGGCGACGCCTGGTACTGGGCTTCATGGCCGCGTCCGCCGTGCTGAGTATGTGGATCTCCAATACCGCGACCACCCTGATGCTGCTGCCCGTGGTGCTGGCGGTGCTCGGCGCCACTGAACACCGGGAAGAGCTGTCCGCACCGCTGTTGCTGGGAGTCGCCTATGCGGCCAGTGTCGGCGGGCTGGGCACGCCCATCGGTACGCCGCCCAACCTGATCTTCATGCAGGTGTATGCCGATCTGGTCGGCACTGAGCCTTCGTTTCTGCAGTGGATGGGATGGACGCTGC
>JAZBNW010000377.1:0-30988 GCA_036350855.1 Halieaceae bacterium | reverse complement strand
TTTACCGGCTCGCGGCTTTTCAGAAAAAGCAACTCCTTTACTTGGGGGCATTATCCGTTAGGCTCGGACATCATACTGCGGGCGTGTGGCTTTTTTCGATCTGATACGTCAAGCTGCGCGCCACCAAAACACAGGAGCCTAGTTGCCATGAAACTTGCCATTTTGTCCTGCGCGCCCAGGGCCTACAGTACGCGTCGCCTGAAGGACGCCGCACTGCAGCGGGGGCACGAGGTGGATGTCCTCAATACCCTGAAATTTGCGATAGACCTGGACCGCGGCTCGCCTGATCTCTATTACCGCCAGCAGCACCTGGAACACTACGACGCGGTGTTGCCACGAATCGGCGCTTCAATCACCTATTACGGTACTGCGGTAGTGCGCCAGTTCCAGGAGATGGACGTGTTTTGCGCCAATACCGCCCACGGTATCAGCAATTCCCGCGACAAACTGCGCAGCCTGCAGATTCTCAGTCGCCACTCGGTGGGGCTGCCACGGACTACCTTCGTCCGGGACAAAAAGGATGTTCTGCCCGCGATCGAACGGGTGGGCGGCGCCCCGGTGGTCATCAAGCTGATCGAGGGCACCCAGGGTATCGGGGTCCTGCTGGCAGATTCAGTCAAACAGGCGGAATCCATCATAGAATTACTGCAAAGCCAGAAGCAGAACGTACTCATTCAGAAGTTTGTTGCCGAGAGCAAGGGCAGGGATATCAGGGCGTTTGTCGTCGGCGATCAGGTGGTGGCGGCCATGCGTCGCGTTGCCCAGGGCCAGGAGTTTCGCAGCAATGTCCATCGCGGCGGCGTCGCGGAGCCAGTGGAGTTGAACGATGAGTTTCGCGAGACCGCCGTGCGTTGCACCCAGATCATGGGCCTGCGGGTCGCCGGTGTGGATATGCTGGAAGCCGCGGAGGGACCGCAGATCATGGAGGTGAATTCCTCACCCGGACTGGAGGGTATCGAGACCTGTACCGGGCTGGATATCGCCGGGGCAGTGATCGATTATATTGCCGCACAGGTGGATTTCCCCGAGATTGATGTACGACAGCGTCTCACGGTCAGCAAGGGCTATGGCGTGAGTGAAATTTATGTTCCGGAGGGGTCCAACTTCGTTGGCCAGACCATTACCCAGACCCAGCTGCGAGAGAGCGATATCAATGTACTCACCCTGTATCGCGGCGCCAAGGTCATCCCCAATCCCCGCGCCGACCGGGTGCTGGAGCCGGGTGACAAGCTGCTCTGTTTCGGCAAGATGGAATCGATGCGCGGCATGATTCCCCGCAAAGAGCAGCGCAGGCGACGGCCGACAGTGCAGGAGCTCGATCCCTCCGCGATCTGATGGCGCCTGCTGGATTTCCGCTCACGATGCAAACGAAGGCGCACGGCATTCACCGTCTGTTGGTTCCGTGGATTGCGCCGGTCGCGATGGCCTTCGCGGCGATGACGGCCTCTCTGCTGTTGTTGGCGCCGCCCACGGCAGAAGGCGCGGTCGGCGAGAACCTGTCGCGTTTTCAGCGCACGGTGAATTATCTCGCGGCCGCACCTCCGGAAGAACAGGCCGATTTCGCCCTGGCAGCCCTGGCGGAACTGGCTGCCGTATATATGGCAGAGGCGGATCTGGCTCGGGCCCAGGCGATGGGCCGCAGTGGCAGTGGACGAGCCAGGCTGTGGAGCTGGTCAGTGGCGGTTGACCAGTACGCCGGCCAGATGACGCTTCTCATCGACGATGTGGAACAGGGTTTTCCGGTGACACTGCGCGCCGGCCAGCAGGGTGACGTGACCATAACGGTCGCCGAGAGGGCGGTGATGCTCGTCCACCCGAGACCGGATCAGCAGGCGGCCTACGAGCAGCGGGTGCTGAGCGACTTCTGCACCAGTCGTGACTGCGAGCGGATAACCGTGGCGGATACGCGGCTGGATCCCATTCCCCTGAGCGCGGTCCGTGCAAATCCGCTCTGGACGTTTACCGAACGCGGCCCGATCTGCAGTAGCGGGGGAATTGAAGTGCGTTTCAGCAGCGCTGAAAACCTCCCGACATTGCGCGGACTCTGTGAGCAATTGATTGTTGAAACCGCGGCGCTGGCCAACGAGCTCGCCTGGCAGACCCGGCACGGGGTTGAAATCGACTGGAACAACCTCGCAGTGAGCGCGACTCCCGGCAGGCCTGAGCATCTGGTGCGGCTCAATGCGGCTGGCGACTCACTGCTACTTACCGTGCCGCTGCTGCATGCCAGTGCGAGTCTGCTGGAGGATGTAAAACCCTGGCTCCACGCCCGGCTGGTGGGTGATGAGTCCGCCGCGGTCCGGCTTGATGCGGAGGATTACGGCTGGCAGTAATGGTGCGCTTTCCATAGTAAATCCGCCCTTCCTTTCATGTGGCGGCCAGCCTTTGTGTTGATGCGCCACCCTGCGGAGGAACAGGTAATATTGCGTTAAAAAAGTCCACTTAACTGTTAACCACTTGGCTTTTCAGGCGTTATCGGCTGGCACTGGGCGACCAATTGCGGCTATTCTTGGTCTGTCTTCAATTTACTGCGACCAAGCCTGCTGCATGCTGGATATTATTCAAATCAATAGCTCCGAACTGAAGCCGGGCATGTATGTTTCCGGCCTGGACAGACCGTGGCTGGAGGTGCCGTTTCCGGTACAGGGTTTTCGCATAGAAACCCCTGAAGATGTCGTGCTGATCCAAAAGTATTGCCAGTATGTCTATGTCGACAGTACCAAGAGTGTGATCAGCGACGGCAGAATCAAGCACAAGCCTGCCCGTCGCCCCCGCAAGACCAGGGAGCAGATATTCGAGGGACGCAGACTGAAGGCCTATGCCGACAGCGCCAGCTGGGGGGAAGAGTTCCCCCGGGCCAAGGCTGCTGTAGAGACGCTCACCCAGACGGTCGATTCCATTTTCGAGCAAGCGGTCCGCGGTGGTGTGCTGGACGTGGTCAAGGTCAAGCAGTCTGTCGATCCGATGATAGACAGTATTTCCCGCAACCCGGACGCCTGTATCTGGCTGGCCAGGTTGAAGCAGCAGGATTCCTATACTTACCAACATTCCGTGGGAGCCTCTATCTGGGCTGTCGCCCTGGGCAGGCAGCTTGGCCTGCCAAGATCCGATCTGCGCTCGCTGGCAATAGGTGGCCTGTTGTTCGATATCGGCAAGCTGCGACTCAACCCGGAACTGCTCGCCACTACACGCTCCCTGACGGATGCCGAGTTCGGTGAGGTGCGCAGTCATGTCAGCCTCGGGGTGGAGATGGTCAAGGACAGCGGCCTGATGAACAAGGATGTTCTGGACATGGTGGCGCATCACCATGAGCGGCACGACGGCTCCGGCTACCCCGACGGCCGCAGCGGCGACGCCATTCCGGTGTTCGCCCGAATCGCCGCCATAGTGGACTGCTACGACGCGATAACCAGCCACCGCAGCTACTCCAAGGGGATCCCGCCTTCTGCAGCCATCAAGAAATTATATGAGTGGCGCGATCTGGAATTCCAGGCCGAGCTGGTCGAGGAGTTTATTCAGGCCGTCGGTATCTACCCGGCGGGGACCCTGGTCGAATTGTCCTCGGGGGAGGTCGCGGTAGTCGTGGCGGAGTACCGCACCCGGCGATTGCGCCCCAAGGTGATGGTGTTGCTGGATACCGACAAGCAGCCCTGTATGGAGGTAAGAATGATAGACCTCCTGAGCGAGAAAACCGCCGCAGATGGCAGGCCCCTGGAGATAACGAGCAGCCTTGAACCCGAGGCTTACGGTATCGACATGGCTGCGATCAAGCTCTGAAAGACGGTCTCACTTGAAGCGACTGCCTGGCGTCGAACGGGACCAGTTCATCCAGAGGCTGGGGCAGGCTGTGGCGGCATCCCGCGCAGACCAGACGCATCTGGGTCTCATGCTGATCGACCTGACAAACCTGGCCAGGATCAACCACTACCATGGCTATGAGGCAGGCGACCAGGTTCTGCTGACGGCCTACTCACAACTGCTCGAACTGAGCAAGCTGCCCGATGCGGTGCACCGGGTGGGCAGTCACCGCTTCTCCTTTGTCCTGCCCGATCTCGGCAATCCTGCGTATATAGCCCTGGCGATGAATCGTGTCCACCGCTCACTGGAAACTGAACTGGGCGGGGCTTCCGATGTTCCCGGGGTCGAGGTCAAGATAGGCATAGCGGTCAATCGAAGGGGGGAGCGGGAGTCCATGGCCATGCTGGCCCAGGTCGAGGCTTCCCTGTCGCAGGTCAGGCTCGGCGGCGTGCAGCGGATCGAGGATGTGCTGGCCGAAGACGCCAGCGCGCCGGTGCAAATGCGACTGGAACAGCAACTGGCCGATGCCTTGCTGGACAACGCATTTGAACTGCACTACCAGCCGAAGCTGGAACTTGCCAGCGGACGTATCTGCAGTGCGGAGGCGCTGTTGCGCTGGCAGTCGCCCCAGGGGGAGACCATTTCGCCGGAAGTGATTGTCGAGTGGGCCGAATCCGCCGGCCACTCCTACGACCTTACCAAATGGGTGGTGCATGAAGCCATGCGGCAGCTGCGCGGCTGGTGCGGCGAACTGGACATCGGCCTGGCGATAAATGTACCCGCCAATCTCGCCGGGGATCCGGACCTGCCCGCCCTGTTTCACGATGCGATGGCGATCTGGGGCGTCAGTGCCGCGAATGTTACCGTGGAGCTCACCGAGCGGGCCATTATCGAAGACAAGCAGTCCGGCTTCGACAATCTCCTCAAGCTGAAGGAGATGGGAGTTACCATCTCCATCGATGATTTTGGCACGGGACATTCTTCCCTTTCGTATTTCAAACACATTCCCGCCCAGGAGTTGAAGATCGACAAGTCCTTTGTCGAATCGATGCTGGTGGATGCGCAGGACCTGGAGTTGGTAAAGATCATCATCCACATCGCCCACCAGTTCGGCCTCAGAGTCGTGGCGGAAGGGGTCGAGGACCGGGAGAGCCTGGACATGCTGCGGGAGCTGGGTTGCGATATTGTCCAGGGGTACTACATCAGCAAGCCCCTGCCCCGGGATGAGTTCGAGTCCCTGGTCCGGCGCGGTTGGCCGGGCCGCTAACAGCCGGCCATAGCCGAAGCTTAGAGCCTGTCGGACTCAGGGTGATTCTACTGCGGCGGCGGGAAATCGGCCAAATTTCCCCCGTTTTCTCGTTACGTAGCTCCACTATGCGCCTCGAAACCGGGAAAAATTTGACTCGATTTCCCACTCGCCTCGATACAAACCCCTGAGTCCGACAAGCTCCTAACGTTTCTTGCGGGCCTCGGCGAAGGCCGCCGCAAAAGCGCCGCCCGTCGCAGGTTTGTCGGGACTGGACTGTTCCCGGCGCGGTTTCTGCTCACTGCCCTGCCTGCGGGGGGACGCTGCCCGGGCAGTGGCCTGCTCCCCGGCCTTGTCTGCCAGGCGCATGCTGAGCCCGATCCGTTTGCGCTGGGGGTCTATTTCCATGACTTTCACCCGCACGATATCCCCGGCCTTCACGACTTCCCGCGGGTCCTTGACGAAGCGCTCCGCCAGGGCGGAGATGTGTACCAGACCGTCCTGGTGCACGCCGATATCCACGAAGGCGCCGAAGGCGGTGACGTTGGTTACGGTCCCCTCCAGGATCATGTCGGGCAGCAGGTCGGAGATTTTTTCCACGCCCTCCTGGAAGGTCGCCATCCTGAATTCGGGTCTCGGGTCGCGCCCGGGCTTGGCCAGCTCCGACAGAATGTCTTTCACCGTGGGCAGGCCCACCCTGTCGTCGGTGTAGGCCGCCGGGTCCAGCCCCCGCAGGAAGCCGGCGTCGCCGATCATGCTGCCGATGTCGCGCCGCTGGCGGGCGGCGATGCTGGCCACCACGCGGTAGGATTCCGGGTGCACGGCCGAGGCGTCCAGCGGGTTGTCCCCGCCCATCACTCGCAGGAATCCTGCGGCCTGCTCAAAGGTTTTCTCGCCAAAGCGGGGGACCTTCAGCAGTTCACTGCGGCTGGCAAAGCTGCCCCGCTGGTCGCGCAGGGCAACGATATTGCCCGCGATGCTCTGGTTCAGGCCGGATACCCGTGCCAGTAACGGTACCGACGCCGTGTTGACGTCCACGCCAACCGCGTTGACGCAGTCCTCCACCACACTGTCCAGCTGCCGGGCCAGCTGCAACTGGCTGACATCGTGCTGGTACTGGCCGACGCCGATGGACTTGGGGTCAATTTTCACCAGCTCCGCCAGAGGGTCCTGCAAGCGGCGGGCGATGGAGACCGCGCCGCGGATGGTGACATCGAGGTCAGGGAACTCCCGGGCGGCGAATTCGGATGCGGAGTAGATGGAGGCGCCGGACTCGTTCACCATGACCTTGTTTACCGCCAGCTCAGGATGGTTTCGCAGCAGGTCGCCGACAAATCTGTCCGTCTCCCTGCCGGCGGTCCCGTTGCCGATGGCGATCAACTCGACCGAGTAGGTGCGGATCATGTGCAGCAAGGTGGCCTCTGCCTCCTGCAGCCTCTTGCGCGGTTCGTGGGGATAGATCGCGCCGTGATCCAGCACCTTGCCGTTGGCGTCCACTACCGCCAGCTTGACCCCTGTGCGCAGGCCCGGGTCGAGTCCGATCGTCGCCCTGGGACCCGCCGGCGCTGCCAGTAGCAGGTCTTTCAGATTGTGGGCAAACACCTCGATGGCCTGTTGCTCGGCCCGCTCGCGCAGTTGGCCCAGCAGGTCGGTTTGCAGGTGGGTCAGCAGCTTTACCCGCCAGGTCCAGCGCACGGTTTCCCGCAACCACTGGTCAGCGGGTCTTTGCCTGTCCTCGATACGCCAGTGCTGGGCGATCATGGCCTCGCAGGGGTGTGCATCGGTCGGCTTTTCCTCGGCGTCCAGCAACAGGTGTAGCGAGAGCACACCTTCGTTGCGCCCGCGGAACATGGCCAGTGCACGGTGGGAGGGTACGCCCGCGAGGGCCTCTGTGTGTTCAAAGTAGTCGCGAAACTTGGCGCCCTCGTTGTCCTTGCCCTCCACCAGGCGGCTCGCCAGCAGCGCGTTGTCCGCCAGGAACTGGCGCAGGCTGGCCAGCAGATCGGCATCCTCCGCGAAGCGCTCCATCAGGATCTGGCGGGCACCGTCCAGTGCCGCCTTGCAGTCCGCGAAGCCCGCGTCCTCGTTGATATACCGGGCCGCCAGGTCTTGTGGGTCCTGCGCCGGGTCCGCCAGCAGGGTATCGGCCAGCGGCTCGAGACCGGCTTCCCTGGCAATGAGGGCCTTGCTGCGCCGTTTCGGTTTATAGGGAAGATAGAGGTCCTCGAGCCGGTTTTTGGTATCGGCAGTGAGAATGGCCCGTTCCAGCTCGGGACTCAGCTTGCCCTGCTCCGTAATACTGTTGAGGATGGCCCGGCGGCGCTCCTCCATCTCCCGCAGGTAGTGCAGGCGTTCCTCCAGCTGGCGCATCTGGGTGTCGTCCAGGGCGCCGGTGGCCTCCTTGCGATAGCGGGCAATAAAGGGCACGGTGGCGCCTTCATCGAGGAGTTTGATGGCGGCGTCCACCTGGCTTGACAGTACTGAGAGTTCTTCCGCGATGCGCTGGGAAATGGCATTGGTCATGGTTTATACAGATCTTGTGGTCAGGGGTGAATACAGCGTGCTACTGCGTGGAGGCGCGATTATGCGCCAGCGCGAGAGACATTACGATCTGGAAATCCGGAGAAGTTTGTGGCTGGAAGCAGACGGTGTCACCGGGGCAGGGGCAGACCCGGCGCCACGGTGTCGTCTGTCGCTAGCTGAATTTTTTCACTGCCGAAAGCAGCTGGCGGCAGGTGATCTGACCGATCAGCCTGCCGTTTTCCACCACGGGCCGGCGGCGATGCTTTTTCACCAGCATATCCTGCGCCACGTCGAGAATATTTTCTTCCGGGTGGGCCACCAGCAGGTTGTCGCCGGTCATATGATCTCGCACCAGTCCCACCCCGGTATTGTTATAGGTGGCGCCCAGGGCCGCCCGCAGGCAGTCGAGCTCTGACAGTATCCCCACAAGATTGCCATCGAGATCGACCACGCAAACCCCGGAAATCTTGTTGTCGATAATCACCTGCATCGCGTCCAGGACGCTGTCATCCGGTTTTACTTTGACCGGATGGGGTAACATGTAGTCCCGGAGGTTGACCGATTGCAGCATAAAATACTCCTACCCGTAGGATTTGCGTGTTCTCAGTGAAGTATAGCCCTTAAGTATTGCATAAGTGATCCCGGCGCAACCCCCAGCAACAGGATGCTGGCGATCAACAGGCCGGACAGGATGCGCCCGCGCCAGTCGCTTATCGGTTCCTGCTCCGCCCCGTGTTCCTCCGGGCGCCGGGTCATGTAGTAGATGACCCGGAGGTAATAGTAGATACCGATGCCGCTGCCCAGTACCAGGCTGAACAGCAGTACCCAGTGGTGGCCGCTGACTGCGGCGTTGACCAGGTAGAACTTGGCGATGAAGCCGGCGGTCAGGGGAATGCCCGCCAGCGACAGCAGTGCCACCAGCATGAGGCAGGCCAGCAGGGGCTGGCGCCAGAACAGACCGCTGACCTGCTGCAACTGGATATTCTCACGACCTGACGGGTCGCAGCTGATGAGGGTCAACAGGCCGAAAGCGGCTAGTGTGGTGGCGGTGTAGGCAACCAGGTAATAGATTGCTGCCTCCACTGCCAGCGCCTGGTTGGCGGCGTTGGTGCAGACCATCAATACGATCAGCAGATAGCCCATATGGGCAATCGAGGAATAGGCCAGCATGCGCTTGATGTTGGCCTGCAGCAGCGCCAGCAGGTTGCCCGCGACCATGCTGATAATGGCGAGCAGCCCGGTCACTTCCACCAGTCGGTAATAGCGGAACAAATCCGCATCCAGGAACAGGCGCAACAACACCACAAACACGGCGCCCTTTGCCACCGACGCCAGGAAGCCGGTCACCGGTGCGGGGGCGCCGTCATACACATCCGGTGTCCACAGGTGGAATGGCACCACCGAGAGCTTGAAGGCGAGGCCGGCAAAAATCATCACCGCGGCCGGCAGCAGGACACCCTGCCCCGTGCTGGTCTCTCCCAGCGCCTGGCCGATGGCGCTGAACCCGAGGGCCCCGGTGGCGGCGTAGAGCAGGGCGAAGCCAAACAGGGCTGTGGCAGAGGCCGCCCCGGACAGCACCAGGTATTTGACCGCGGCTTCCAGTGGCAGAATGGATTTATTGGGGTAGGCGATCAGGGTGTACAGGGACACGGACAGCAGCTCCAGCCCGAGCAGCAGGGAGGCGACATGGACCGCATAGGCAAGCACACAGGCACCCATGGTAGCCAGTATCAGCAGCAGGAAGAACTCCTCGGGTTCATCCCCCCGGCTGACATAGTCCCGAGACAACAGCGCGGTAACCGCAGCGGCCAGGCAGAACAGGGTGCAGAACAGCAGGGCATAGCGGTCGGCCAGCAACAGGGGCGTTACCTGCAGTGGGGCGGTTTCCGCTGCGAAACGGCAGGACAGTGCGGCCAGGACCAGGACCAGCGCAGCGAGCGCCCCGGTGAGGCCCGGCTTGCGCAGCCAGGCTATCTGCAGCATCAGCAGGGTGGCCCCTATGGCCAATACCAGCAGGGGCAGCAGTGCCTGGAAATCCATGGCGCTCATGAGCGGCTCCCCGCCGCGTCAGTTGCCAGCGCAAGCACCGTGTTGGCGCCCGGCGCCAGTCCCTGCAGGCTTTCGATGACTGGCTGGGCCAGGTCCAGAACCGGTTGCGGGTACAGGCCCAGCCACAGCAGGGCGACCATCATGACCGCCATGGCAAGCATTTCCCGGGCGTCGAAATCCGCCATCTCACGCCACTCGTCCGGGGCCCCCTGAAAGGCCTGCTGTAGCATCCACAGTGAGTAAATCGCGGCGGTGACCAGGCCCAGTGCCGCGACCGCAGCCAGCCATGGCTGTACCGCGAACAGGCCGAGCAGAACCAGGAACTCGGCGACAAAATTGCCAAGTCCGGGCAGGCCCAATGAGGCCACCGCAAAGAACATGGCACAGGCGCCCATGCGGGGGGCCTGGTGCCACAGGCCGCCCATTCGCCCCATGTCCCGGGTGTGCAGCCGGTGCTGCAGTGCGCCGGCCAGCATGAACAGCGCCGCCGTGCTCACGCCATGGGCGACCATCTGCATTACCGCACCCTGCAGGGCCAACTGGTTCCAGGCATACAGGCCCAGCAGTACGAAACCCATATGGCTGACGCTCGAGTACGCCACCAGCCGCTTGAAATCGCTCTGTGCGAATGCCAGCACGGCACCGTAGATCACGCCCGCCACCCCCAGCCCCATGGCGACGGGGGCGAATTGCATGGAGGCCTCGGGAAACAGCGGTATGCAGAAACGCAGCAGGCCGTAGGCGCCGGTCTTGAGCAGGATGCCCGCCAGCAGGACACTGCCGGCGGTGGGCGCCTGGGTGTGCGCATCCGGCAGCCAGGTGTGGAAGGGGAAGGCAGGCAGCTTCACGGCGAAGGCGAGGAAAAAGCCGAGCATGGTCCACCAGGCGAGCCGCGGGTCCAGCTCCAGGCCCAGTAAATCGAAGTAGCTGAAACTGAGCCGTCCGTCGGCAGCCAGGCCCTGCCAGGCCAATACCACGATGGCCAGCAGCATCAGCAGCCCGGAAGCCTGGGTGAAGATAAAAAATTTCATCGCGGCGTAGCTCTTGTTTTCATGTCCCCAGATAGCGATGAGCAGGTACATTGGAATCAACATCACTTCCCAGAACAGGAAGAACAGGAACAGGTCCAGGGCCAGGAACACACCGCAGACCCCGGCCAGGGTCCACAACAGGTTCGCCTGGAACAGCCCGGGCTTGAAGTCGATCTCCGACCAGGAGGATGCGATGGCGACAAGGCCCAGCAGCAGGGTCAGTACCACCAGCACCAGGCTGAGACCGTCCATCGCCAGCTCCAGGGCAATGCCAAAGCGGGGTATCCAGGCCAGTTTCAGGTGCAGCAGCCAGTGACCTGCCAGGGGATCCGCCGCGAGTGAAACCGGGGCCGCCGGAAGGCTGTAGAGCAGGAACAGCAGCGCGATGACCACCACACCCAGGGCCGCCCAGCGGGGCAGGTCGGGATGGAGCCGTTCCGCTTGCCAGGCCACCAGGCCGCCAGCCAGCAGGATGAGGATGAGCACCAGCATACTCATGCGGCGTTCCTCAACATGATGGCCACCAGTAGTACCAGGCCGAACACCATGGTAGTGGCATACCAGCGCAACTGCCCCGTCTGCAAGGCGCTGAGCCGGTTATGCGCCCACTGGCTGATCGAGACCACGCCGTTGTACACCCGGTCCACTGGCTCGTTGCGCCACCAGTAGGCGAGGGCGTCGTAGGGGCGGACCCACAGGGCGTCGTACAGCTGGTCGACGCGCCAGCCGGCCAGCCAGAAATCGCGCAGGCCGCGGCCCGAGGGTGAACTGACCAGCGCGTCGACGGGCAGCTGGCGCCCCAGGAACAGCAGGTAGGCCAGCAGCAGGCCCAGCAGCGGGGTGCCGATGCTGATGTACTCGATCACGTGGCTGGCGTCGGGGTGGTCCCGCGGCGGGAATATTCCGGTCAGTGGCAGCACCAGCAGCCCCCCCAGCAGGGACAGGGCGCCCAGCAGCACCAGCGGCGCCGCCATTTTCCAGCCCGGCTGGTGGTCCGGTTCGGTGTGGGCCGGGCCGAAGAAAACGACGAACACCAGGCGGAAGCTGTAAATGCCTGTCAGCAGCGCCCCCAGCAGCCCCCCTGCCCACAGCCAGGGCCCACTGCCGGGGAGTTCCCAGGCGGACAGCAGGATCGCGTCCTTGCTGTAGAACCCCGACGTGAAGGGCAGGGCGGCCAGCGCAGCCGAGCCGATCAGGAAACTCCAGAACACCACCGGCAGGCGCGTGCGCAAGCCGCCCATGCGGAAAATATTGTGCTCGTGGTGCAGGCAGTGAATGATCGCCCCGGCGGCAAGGAACAGCAGGGCCTTGAAAAAGGCGTGGGTGACCAGGTGGAAGATGCCCGAGGCGAAAGCGCCTACCCCGAGCGCGAGGAACATATAGCCGATCTGGCTGATGGTGGAGTAGGCCAGGATGCGCTTGATGTCCTGTTGGGCCAGGGCGGCGAAGGCCGCCAGCAGCAAGGTGCACAGGCCGATCCAGGCGACCGCCTCCTGGGTGGGCGGCGCCAGCAGGAACAATCCGAAGGTCCGGGCGATCAGGTAGACCCCGGCGGTCACCATGGTCGCCGCGTGGATGAGAGCGCTGACCGGGGTGGGGCCCGCCATCGCATCCGGCAGCCACGTGTGCAGGGGCAGCTGGGCCGACTTGCCGACGGCTCCGCCCAGCAGCAGGGCGGTGGCCAGGATGGGCAGGCTGTCTCCCACCTGCCACTGGCTGTCGGCCGCCGCCAGCAGGGGCTGGATCTCCAGGGTGCCCAGTTCGGTAAACAGCAGGAGCAGGCCCAGCGCCATCGCGGTGTCGCCTACCCGGGTGACGATGAAGGCCTTGCGCGCGGCCCTGCCGTTGGCTGGGTCCCGGTACCAGAAGCCCACCAGCAGGTAGGAGCACAGGCCCACACCTTCCCAGCCCAGGTAGAGCAATAGCAGGTTGTCCGCCATCACCAGCAGCAACATGGCTCCCACGAACAGGTTCATATAGGCGAAGTAGCGACAGATGGATTCGTCATCCCACATGAACTCGATGGAGTACAGGTGAATCAGGAAGCCCACGCCGGTGATCACCGACATCATCACCACGGTCAGTCCGTCGATGTAAAAGGCGATACGGGGCGTAAACTCGCCCACGGCCATCCAGGTCCAGAGCGTTACCTGGCGCACCTCGCCGTCCGCCAGGAAGTCGCGCGCAAGCAGTGCTACGCAGAGGGCGGCCAGGCCGACCGAGCCCGCGCCCAGCAACGCCGCGAGCTGGCGCGGCATTCTGCCCGTGCTCAGAATCAGCAGTAGCGCGCTCGCCAGGGGCAGGACGGGAATGAGCCAGATGCCTGCCATCAGCCTCTCAGCCTCCTCGCCTGGTCCATATCCAGGGTCCTGAAGCGCCGCTGTATCTGCAGTACCAGGCCCAGCCCTACCGCCACTTCCGCGGCGGCGACCGACAGGATCAGGAGGAAAATAATCTGGCCGTCGGCCTGCCCCCACTTCGCCCCCGCCGCCACGAATGCCAGGGCGGCAGCGTTGAGCATGACCTCCAGCGACATCAGCATGAAAATGATATTGCGCCGCAGCATGAGGCCCATGAGCCCGCAGCTGAACAACAAGCCCGCCAGGGCGAGCACGTGCTCCATGGGAATCTGCAGGCCGCCCATCAGCGCCTTTTCTCCCTGCGAACAATGAAGCGGCGGCCCAGGTGGTAAGCACCCACCAGGCCGGACAGCAGCAACATGGAGGCGATCTCCACGGCCAGCACATAGGGACCGAACAGCGTCAGGCCGACCTCTTTCGGGGTGACGGTGACACCGGAGGTGGCGGCGGGCGCGGCGCGCAGGGCCAGCAACAACTCCAGTAGCAGCAGGCCCGCGAGTACCCCGGGCACGACCCAGTTGCGGGCGCTCAACCACTCCCGTTCCTGCTCGACGCCCTCCCGGCCGACATTCAGCATCATGATGACGAACACGAACAGCACCATGATGGCACCTGCATAGATCACGATCTCGAGGGCGGCGGCGAAGGGCGCTCCCATCAGGAAAAACAGCACAGCCACTGCCAGCAGCGACACGATCAGGTAGATCAGCGCGTGTGCGGCATTGCTGCGGGTGAGTGCCAGCGCGGTTGCCAGCAGGGCGATCACGGCGGCCACATAGAACAGGGTCTCCATCATGGCAGCAGGCTCTTGACGTCGATGGGTTCGGCCTCGTGCTGCGCCTGGCCCTTGTCCTTGCCGGTGATCGCCAGGCCCGACACCCGGTAGAAGTTGTAGTCGTGGTACTTGCCGGTGCCCTCGATCTGCAGGTGTTCCTTCTCGTAGACCATATTGCTGCGATCGTACTCGCACATCTCGAAATCCGGGGTCAGCTGGATGGCGTTGGTGGGGCAGGCCTCCTCGCACATGCCGCACATGATGCAGCGGGAGAAATTGATGCGGAAAAACTCCGGGTACCAGCGCCCGTCCTCCTTCACGCCCTGCTGCAGGGCGATACAGTCCACCGGGCAGGCCACCGCGCAGAGGTTGCAGGCGACGCAGCGCTCCTCCCCGTCGGGATCTCTGGTGAGCACGATGCGGCCGCGATAGCGCGGGGCGAGGTAGGGCATCTGTTCGGGATACTGGACGGTTTCCGCCCTGGTGAAGCTGTGCTGGAGGATAGTCCAGATGGTGCGCAGCTGGCTGGTGAGCGATTTCAGCATGTCACGCGCCCTCCAGCAGCAGGGCGATGGCCCCGGTCACCAGCAGGTTCAGCAGGGTAAGGGGCAGCATCACCTTCCAGCCCAGGGCCATCAGCTGGTCGTAACGCGGCCTCGGAATTGCCGCGCGCAGCAGTATGAAAAAGCAGATCAGCGCGAACACCTTGATACTGAACCACACGATGGGCGGCAGCCAGGGTCCCAGCCAGCCGCCGAAAAACAGGGTGGTGATCATGCAGGAAATCAGCAGCAGGCCGAGGTACTCGCCCAGCATGAACATGGCGAACTTCATGCCGCCGTACTCGGTGTGAAAGCCCGCGGTGAGTTCGTGCTCGGCCTCTGGCAGGTCGAAAGGCAGGCGGTGGCTCTCGGCGATGCCCGCGATAAGAAAGGTGAACAGGCCGAGGAACTGCGGGATGCAGTACCACAGGTCCTGCTGGGCCTCGACTATCGCGCGCAGGCTGAAGCTCCCGGTCAGCATCACCACACCCATCAGCGACAGTCCCATGAAGACCTCGTAGCTGACCATCTGGGCCGCGCTGCGCAGGCCGCCCAGCAGGGCGTACTTGTTGTTGGATGCCAGTCCCCCCAGCAGCACGCTGTAGACCGCCAGGGAAGTCATGCCGAGGAAGAACAGCAGGCCGATATTGATATCCAGCACATACAGTCCGGGACCAAAGGGCACCACGGCAAAACCCAGCAGCATGGCCACCACGATGGCGGTCGGCGCAAATATGAACACCGCCCGATCGGCAAAGGGCGGCACCCAGTCGTGCTTGGTCAGCAACTTGAGCATGTCCGCCAGTACCTGCAGCGCGCCGAACGGTCCCAGCCGGTTGGGACCGTAGCGGTCCTGCCATACCCCCAGCAGGCGCCGCTCGAACCAGGTGAGAACGGCCGCACCACCCACCGCCGCGGCGATAACGATCAGGCCGAAACCGATGGTATCGAGCTCAGACATGGCTGCCCCCTGCGCCGGTGCCGCGGTCACTGCCTATCAGCTGCGGTGCTCGCTGCCAGTTGGGGGCCCGGCGCAGCTCGACCCTGGCCAGGGGCGCCAGGTTGGCCGTGCCTTCGAAGCCGATGCTGTAGCCGGCGCAGCCGGGCGTCATCGTGGCGTTGATACGCACTGCCAGGGTGGCCAGGCCAGTGCCCACCTCGACCCCGTCACCGCTTGCCAAACCGAGGCTGTCCGCGTCGGCGGGGCACAGTTCGATGAACGCCGGTGTGACCAGCTCGGCCAGCCCCGGGCTGAGGGCGCTGAGTTCGTCACTGCCGAAAATACGCGGGCGCGGCACCAGTTGCCAGAGGCCCGCGGGGTTGCCCGATTCGGGTGCGGCGCTGGCGCTGGTATCGGTGCTCCCGCGGGCCAGCGCTGCGCCTGGCTGCAGCAGCCGCACGCCCGCGGTGCCGCCCTTGAGCGGCCCGCCGGCGCGGGTCTGGAACTTGTGCAGCGACTGGTTGGAGTTCCAGCCCGGCGACCAGACCCAGGGCAGCAGTGCACCGGGCTGGGTTCGATTCAGTCCCTCCATGGTGAATGCCAGGGCTGTTTCCTCGTCCTCGCGCTGCTTTGGCTCGTGCACGGAAATGTTCGCGCGCATGGCGGTGCGGCCACTGTAGCGGGCCGGCTGGCGGGGGATTTTGACTCCCAGGTTGAGGTAGTGCAGATCCGGCGCCGCCGCGGTGATGCCCGCAAGTGCGGGGACATCGGCGGCGCAGGCGCGAGTGATATCGTCAAAATGATGCAGCGGGTGAACCTCCGGCCGCTCCAGTTCCTTCAGGCAGGCCAGCAGCCAGACCCAGGAAGGGCGCCGTTCCTCGCGGGGCTGGAATACGGGGAAGTAGCGCTGGGCGCGCCCCTCCAGGCTGACCAGGGTGCCCTCGCTCTCGGCGAAATTCGCCGCGGGCAAGGCCAGTGTCGCGGCCGAGGTGGTGGCGTTGTCCAGGCCGTCCAGCACGATCACATTGGCGCAGTTTGCCAGCAGGGCGTCGACACGGTCGCGGTTGCCGCGGCGGTAGAGGTCGTTCTCGAGCACGACCAGGGTATCGATCTGGCCCTCCCGGGCGCGGCGCTCCAGCTCGCCCAGGTCCGGCGCGTCCGGCCCGGCCAGCATCGCCTGCCCGAGGCTGTTCGCCTCCGCCACGCACAGGCACAACATGGCCTGTTTGCCTGCGCTGCAAAGTGCGTTTGCCACGGACGCCGCGGCCTCCATTACGGCCGCACTGCCGCAGCCTGTGCCGGCGATAACCAGCGGCCTGCTGGCGCCGGCCAGGGCCGCGGCAATGGCTGCCGGATCGTCGGGCGCTGCGTCCGGGGTATCGCCTGCAGTCCCGGAGATTCCCGCCGCGACCGCCAGGCCCAGAGCTGCGATCTGCGCCGGCGCCAGGCTCATGCGCCGGGTGGCCACGTCGTCGAGGGGAGTATCCGCCACCGCGGCGATGAACAGGGGGCTGCGCTGCTGCTGGGCGAGGTTGCGAATGGCGGCATCCTGCCAGGTTTCCAGACGCAGCCCGGCGGCGAGCTCATAGGCCCTGTTGCGCACACTCTGGCGCAGTGCCAGGGCGATGCGCGGTGCGGTATTGGTGACATCCTCGCCCAGCACCAGCACCGCGTCCGCCGACTCGATGGTGCGGATATCCGGGACCAGCGCGGCGCTTTGCTGTTGCAGTCGCAGTGCGAGCCCGGCCAGGTCCTGCTCCGCGTCACTGAAGCCCGGGGCAAAATTGTCGGGACCCGCCAGTAATCGCAGCAGGTAGTTGGCTTCCACCGATGCCCGGGGCGAACCGACAGCGGCGACCTTGCCCGCAGCACAGAGCGCCGTCATCCGGTGCAGGGCCTCGTGGTGGTCCAGCGCCCGGTAGCGGCCGTCCGCCTCGCGCAGTCCCGGGAATTCCAGCGCCTTGTCACTGTTGACGAAGCCGGCGCCGAAGCGGCCCCGGTCGCACAGGAAGTAGCCGTTGACCTCGGCGTTGAAGCGGTTGTGGACCCGCTTGAGCCGGCCGTAGCGCTCCCCGGGTATGGTGTTGCAGCCCACCGCACAACCGGTGCACACGGAGGGCGCGGACTGCAGGTCCCATTTGCGGGTGTAGTCGTGCACCAGGGACTTGTCGGTGAACACGCCCGTGGGGCAGACCTCCACCAGGTTGCCGGCAAACTCGCTTTGCAACACGCCGTCCTCGTGACGGCCAAAGTAGATATGGTCGTGGGCGGCCATGGCTGCCAGGTCGGTGCCGCCGGCATAGTCCCGGTAGTAACGGGTGCAGCGATAGCAGGTGATGCAGCGGTTCATCTCGTGGTTGATCAGCGGCCCGAGATACTGGTTGCGATGGGTATTTTTGCGGCCTCTGTAGTGGCGGGCCCGATGGCCCACCATGACCGTCATGTCCTGCAGGTGGCACTCGCCTCCCTCCGCGCACACCGGGCAGTCGTGGGGGTGGTTGAGCATCAGCGATTCGACGATGGCCTCGCGAAAGCGTTGCGCCTTGTCTGTGGACAGGGAAAAGATCGCGCCGTCGCTGGCGGGGGTCATACAGCCCATGACGATTCGGCCCCGGGTATCCTCGGCGTTCTGGTACTGCACCACGGCGCACTGGCGGCAGGCGCCGATGGAGCCCATGGCGGGGTGCCAGCAGAAATAGGGCAGGTCCAGGCCCAGGGAGAGGCAGCTTTCCAGCAGGTTGCGGCCCTGTTCCACCTCATAGGCCACGCCGTCTATCGTTATGGTCGGCATCAGTGTGCCCCCCCGTCACAGAAGGGACAGGCGCTGCCGCTGATATGGCGTTCAAAGTCCTCGCGGAAATATTTCATGGCGCTCTGCAGCGGCTCCATGGCCCCTGGCGCCAGCGCGCAGTGGGTGTTGCCGATGGCGCCGATAAACTCCACCTGGCGGGCCAGGGTATCCATGTCTTCCGGTCGGCCGCGGCCGCGCTCGATATCGTCCAGCACCTGGGCCGACCAGGGCAGGCCGTCGCGGCAGGGGGTACAGAACCCGCAGGACTCCCGGGCGAAAAACGCCATCAGGTTTCTGACGAAACCCACCGGGCAGGTTTTGTCATCGAGGATGATCATGGTGCCGGTGCCCATGCGGCTGCCCGCCTTGCCGATGGTGCCGTAGTCCATGGCCAGGTCCAGGTGTTCGGGGGTGAGAAAGTCGGTGGAACCGCCGCCCGGGAGGAAGCCGCGCAAGCGGTAGCCGTCCTCCATGCCCCCGGCGTGGTGTTCGATGATTTCCCGTATGGGAGTGCCTATCGGCAGCTCCCAGCAGCCGGGCTTTTTCACCCGTCCGCTCACGCCATAGAGCTTGGTGCCGGCGTCCTCGGTCAGGCCCAGGCCCTGGAACCAGTCGGCCCCGCGCTCGATGATGTGGTGGATGTTGCACAGGGTTTCCACGTTGTTGACGATGGTGGGCCGGCCCCACAGACCACTCACCTGGGGGAAGGGCGGCTTGGCCCTGGGGTTGGCCCGCTTGCCCTCGAGGGAGCTGATCAGGGCGGTCTCCTCCCCGCAGATGTAGCGCCCGGCGCTGCTGTGCACCTGCATGTCCAGGCTGTAATCCGAGCCGAGGATGTGCTTGCCGAGATAGCCCTGCTCGTAGCAGGCGGCGATGGCATCGCGCAGTAAAGCCGCCGCCCTGTGGTATTCCGCGCGGATAAAAATATAGGCCAGGTCCGCCTGGATGGTATAGGCGGCGCAGATCATGCCCTCGATCAGCTGGTGCGGGTCGCACTCCAGCAGCAGCCGGTCCTTGAAAGTGCCCGGCTCCATCTCGTCGGCGTTGCAGATCAGGTATTTGTGCCCCGGCGAGGCGTCTTCCATCGGCACGAAGCTCCATTTCATGCCGGTGGGAAAGCCGGCGCCGCCGCGACCGCGCAGCTTGGAGTCCGTGATGATTTGCAGGCAGTCCGCGGGCGACAGCTTGCCGATGGCCGATTTCATGCCACGGTAGCCGCCGTTGGCTTCATAGGCGGCGAGGCCCGTGGGCGACCGGTCCGGTCGCACATTGCGGGTCAGCGGCAGGTCCAGGTTCATGCCCTGTCACCCCCGTCGGAGAATATCCCTTGCAGGCTCTGCGCGCTCACGTCCTCGTGCAGTTCCTCCCCGACCATCAGCACCGGGGCCTTGTCGCAGGCGCCCAGGCAGGTGACCGGCAGCAGGGTAAACCGGTTGTCGGCGGTGGTCTCCCCCAGGCCGATGCCCAGTTGCTCCCCGATCTTCGCCTGCAGGGCATCACAGCCCTTGATCCAGCAACTGATGCTGTTGCACAGCAGTATCACCTTCTCACCCACCGGGCGGCGGAAGATCAGGTTGTAAAACGTGGCGATGCCATCGAGCTCGGCGGCGGACATGTGCAGGTGGCGGGCGATCGCCCGGAGGCTTTCGTCGGAGACCCAGCCCCGGTGGGCCTGGACGATTTTCAGGGCGTCGATGGCAACCGCTGAGCGGTAGGGCACATGGGCGATTTCCGCATCGATCTGTGCCAGCTCCGCCGCGCTCAAAACGGCGTCGCCATCGTTCACTGTCGGGATAAGCTCGCTCATGCCGTCACCGGTCCACGTCCGCCATGACAAAGTCGATGCTGGCGATGATGGCTATCAGGTCGGGAATCATCAGGCCCCGGCTGATCAACGGAATCTGTTGCAGCGCGGGAAACGAGGGCGTGCGAATCCGGGTGCGATAGGCGCTCGTGCCGCCGTCGCTCACCAGGTGGTAACTGTTGATTCCCTTGGTGGCCTCGATGGGGAAGGAGGCCTCGCCCGCCGGGATGACCGGCCCCCAGCTCACATTGAGAAAGTGGTGGATGAGGGTCTCGATGTCCTGCAGGGTGCGCTCCTTCGGGGGCGGCGTGGTGAGGTGGTGATCGCTCTTGTAGGGCCCGGCCGGCATGTTGTCCAGGCACTGGCGGACGATGCGCAGGCTCTGGCGAATTTCCTCCACCCGCACCACGGCCCGATCGTAGCTGTCACCCTTGTGGCCGACGGGCACCTCGAATTCGAACTGCTCGTAGCCGCCGTAGGGGCGGTCCCGGCGCAGGTCGAAATCCATGCCGGTGGCTCTCAGTGACGGGCCGGTTATGCCCCACTCCAGCGCCTCGGCGGTGCTGTAGCTGCCGATGTCGACAGTGCGCTGCTTCAGGATGCTGTTGTCCATGGCCATCACCTGGTACTGATCCAGCCGCGCCGGCATGCTGTCGATGAAGTCACGTACCAGCTGCTCCCAGCCCCGGGGCAGGTCCTGGGCCACGCCCCCGATGCGGAACCAGGCGGGGTGCATGCGCCCGCCGGTGATGGCCTCGATGATACCGAACAGGCGCTCGCGGTCGGCGAACATGTAGAACACCGGCGACATCTGCCCGACGTCCTGGGCGAAGGTGCCATAGAACACCAGGTGGCTGGAAATGCGGAACAACTCCGCCAGCATGATGCGAATCACCCTGGCGCGGTCGGGCACTTTGATATCCGCCAGGGTTTCCACCGCCATCACGTAGGCCAGGTTGTTCATCACCCCGCCGAGGTAGTCGATGCGGTCGGTGTAGGGGATGAATGAATGCCAGGTCTGGCGCTCGCCCATTTTTTCCGCGCCGCGGTGGTGATAGCCGATGTCGGGCACCGCGTCCACGACCACCTCCCCATCCAGTTGCAGGGCGATGCGAAACACGCCGTGCACCGAGGGATGGTTGGGGCCCAGGTTGAGGAACATGAACTCGGTGTCCTCGGTGGCCCTGGCCATACCCCACTCCTCGGGCTTGAACAGCAGGGCCTGCTGCTCGGCCTCCTGCTTTTCCTGGTCCAGGCTGAAGGGCTCCATCTCTGTTGCCCGGGCCGGGTGGTCCTTGCGCAGGGCGTGTCCTTCCCAGGTGGGCGGGAGCAGTATGCGGCGCAGGTTGGGGTGGCCGGTGAACGTGATGCCGTACATGTCCCAGGCCTCGCGCTCGTACCAGTTGGCATTGGGCCAGATATGTACGGCGGAAGGGACACTGGCATCCGCTGCGCTCACCGCGACCTTCAGGCGTATCTCTTCCCGGCCCGCAATATTGAACAGGTGGTAGACGACGGTGAAGTCAGCGGCGGCGGCAGGCTTGTGCTCGCGCAGGCGCTCATCCATGCCGAACAGGTCCAGCAACATCGGGAAGCGCGGTTTGAGGTGGGCGAGCGCGTCCAGCACCTGCGCCCTGTCCACCCAGAGTGTAGGGGTGTGGTCGGGGCCGGGCTGTGGCACGAATGCCGGTGCACCGAAGCGGGCGAACAAGTCGTCCACTGCGCTGTCCGTGCTTCTCGACTGTGCCTGCAGCATACCTGTCTCCGGGCTGGTCGGGCCTCGTTGTTATTGACTGACCGGGTCTGTTAGCGTTGCCTACACCTCATCCGGGCTCCGCAGGATGGACGCCTGGTTGCGCTGTTCCTTCAACTGGTCGCGGCGCGGAGTGAACGCCGGCTTGACGATGCGCTGGTCGCCGGCTACCCAGCTCAGGGGGCGGCGCTCCTGCTCGATAGCGTCCTGTAACATCATCAGGCCCTGCATCAGCGCCTCCGGTCGCGGCGGGCAGCCCGGTACGTAGACGTCCACCGGAATGAACTTGTCCACCCCCTGCACCACACTGTAGATGTCGTACATGCCGCCGGAGTTGGCGCAGGAGCCCATCGAGATAATCCAGCGGGGCTCCAGCAACTGGTCGTAAAGGTGTTGCACCACCGGCGCCATTTTGCGAAAGACCGTGCCCGAGATGACCATCAGGTCCGCCTGCCGCGGCGTGGCGCGGATCACTTCCGAGCCAAAACGGGCGATGTCGTGGCGGCTGGTAAACGAGGTGGCCATTTCCACATAGCAGCAGGACAGGCCGAAGTTGAAAGGCCACAGGGAGTGCGCCCTCCCCCAGGCAACCAGGTCTTCCAGCTTTGCGAAGAAGACATTGCGCCGAACCTGTTCCTCCACGCTGTCCCGGGCGGTACCCGGCGCGGAACTCGCGATAAGGTCCCCCGGTTTACTCAGGCTCCACTCCATCAGCGCTGTACCTCGGGGTGGGGCTTCTGCGGCGGTTTTCCGGTGCGGGTTTTCAGGCCCCAGTCCAGCGCTCCGGTGCTCAGTTCATACACCAGCGCCACGCCAAGGATGACAATGAAGACGAAGACCGCGGCAAAGCCTTCCCAGCCCAGTTCGAAGAAGGCGACCGCCCAGGCAAAGATAAAAACGGTTTCCAGGTCGAAGATGACGAAGAAGATGGCGACGAGATAGAACTCGACCGACATGTGAATCTGCGGGGAGCCGACAGACAGCACCCCGGATTCAAACGGCATGTTGGTGGCCTTGTTCGCCCGGCGCTGGCCGAGCACATAGGACAGTCCCAGCATGGTGGCAACCAGCAATAACACTGCGATGAAATAGACCACGAAGGGCCACAGGGTTGTCGCCGCCTCATTCAACGGGCGCTGCTCCGCACCGGCTGTAGATCGGGGCGTTGGAGTGTTGTGGACAAAGGAGGGGAGGGCAGGTCACTCGAGGCGATCTGTCGGTAACAGGGTGTTACTGTTTCGCGTCCTAGCATTGGAACTCCACACTTCCCGAAGGGCGTCCATGGAGGTCACTTGCCCGTCCTACCAACCACATGGGTAAGTAAATCGACCTGGTACAGTTACCACTTGATACGCTTTGACTCTAGCGAGGTTGAAAACCAAACGCAAGTTGCTACCGGAAAATTGCTGGCCTGGTTATATTTTGATCAATGCTTCATTGGCGCGTGTATTTACACCGTGACGAGCTATTCGGGTCGCCGCCTCACTGACGGCCGCAAGCCAGCCCACCTTTGCGGGCTGCTGCGCAACTCGACAAAAATTGCTGCGCAATTTTCTGGACTCGGACAGTGCTCGCAGAAAGCCCCCGCAAAGGTGGGCCGGCTTAAGCTGCGGCCTGATCGTCAGTGAGTCGGCGACCCGAATAGCTCTTCTCCGACGAAACATTTGCTCTACAATTGAGTAGGGACAAGAGAGATCTCACTGAACCCAGTGGTCGCTAAAATGGCGAGCCCTGCGGGAAACTGCACTGGTGACGATCAGGTCGCTGCCCAGGCGTGTTCGCCTTTACGGGGGCTTTCTGTGAGGACTGTTCGAGTCCCAATTTTTCGCGTAGCGAAAAATGGTCGAGTTCCGCAGCAGCCCGTAAAGGCGGACACGCCTGCGACCGTCACCAGTGCAGTTTCCCGCAGGGCGGTTCGAAGCAGGAACCAAACTTCTCATTAGACACGACTTCCCGGAGAACAGCCGATGAAAATCCTGCACCTGTTGCGCCATGCAAAATCCGCCTGGGACGAGCCCGGGCTGTCCGACCGGGAGCGGGGCCTGAACAAGCGCGGCAAACGGGATGCGCCGCGCATGGGTGAGGCGCTTTCGCGGCTTATGGCGCCCATGGCCATTGTGGCTAGCCCGGCGCGACGGGCACAGCTTACCCTCGAGGGTTTGTGTCAGGGATGGCCGGCACTTGCCGACTGCGAGCATACGGTTGACGAGGACCTTTACACCTTCTCCGCTGACGATCTGTTTGAGTGGCTGCAGGGCCGGGACGATAGTCGGCAAGCGCTGTTTATCATTGGCCACAACCCGGCACTGACCGACCTGGCAAATGCCCTGGCTGGCGATGACGGGCTGGCAAACCTGCCCACTGCCGGTTACCTGCGTCTCGCATTGCAGATTGACCGCTGGCGGGACATGCGGCAAGGTTGTGCGCTGATTGAATTCAGCCTGTTTCCCCGCCAACTTTAGGCCATACAAGTCCCGACCGGAGAGCCACCATGCCGCGCAGCACTGTTTTTGTCACGATTCTTTTTTTGCTTGGGCTATTCGCTGGTGGCACTGCCGCATCACCGGCCGAGCGCCTGGGGAGTGCGGTGCGGTTCAAAACCATCAGTTACCAGGACCACGACCAGGTCGACTACAGCGAATTTGCTGCTTTTCACCGCTTTATGCGGGACTCCTTTCCCCGGGTGTTTGGCGCGCTCGAGGTCGAGACGATCAACGGATACAGTCTGCTGTTGCGCTGGCCGGGCAGCGATGGCGCTCTGCCACCGGTGCTGTTTACCGCACATATGGATGTGGTGCCCGTCGAGCCGGGCACCGAGCAGGACTGGCAGCATCCCGCGTTCGATGGCGTGGTGGCGGATGGCCGGATCTACGGCCGCGGCACCCTTGACGACAAGGTGGGGGTGATGGGCTTGCTGGAGGCGGCCGAGCAATTGCTTGCCGCTGGGTTTTCTCCGGCCCGCACGGTCTATTTTGCCTTCGGGCACGACGAGGAGATCAGCGGGCGGCAGGGCGCGAAGGCAATCGCCGCCCGTATGCGGGAACTGGGCCTGCATTTCAGCTGGATGGTGGACGAGGGCGGTATGTTGGTTTCGGACAATCCGCTGCTGGCGGGCAAGACCATGGCCATGGTGAATATCGCGGAAAAGGGTTACCTCACGCTGACCCTGCGGACCACCGGCGAGGGGGGGCACTCGTCCAACCCGCCCGCCGTGAGTTCCATCGGTCGCCTCGCCAACGCGCTTGCGCGGATCGAGGCGAAGCCTTTTCCGCCGCGGCTGGTAGAGCCGGTGGAGGCGATGCTGGAGGCCCTGGCGCCGCACATGGAGCAGCCCGAGCGGCTGGTGTTTGAAAACCTCTGGCTGACCGACGGGTTGGTGGCTGGCAATATGGCGAAGGAACGTACAACCGCCCCTTTTGTTCGCACCACCACGGCGCTGACGATGTTCAATGGCGGCGTGAAGGAGAACGTGGTGCCCCAGCGAGCCGAGGCCAGGGTCAATTTCCGCCTGCTGCCGGGTGATACCCCGGCCAGTGTGGTCGATTACATTGCCGGGGTGGTGGATGACCCGCTGGTGGAAATCAGCTATGAAGCCTGGGACGAGATGCCGCCGGTGGCCGAGTACCCGGGCAGTGGCTACGGCGTGATTCAGGCTGCCATCGAGCGTGTTTACCCCGATGCGGTGGTGGTGCCGTCCATGCTGATGGCGGTGACGGACACGCGCCACTATATCGACCTGGTAGACAACCAGTACCGCTTTCACGGCGTCAGGATGGCTACCAGCCAGGCTACCTCCATCCACGGCACTGACGAGTATGTGGATGTCGACAGTTATGAGAAGTCGATAGAAATCGCCAGGCTCATGATCGAGCTCGGAGCGCAGTAAGCAAGGCGGTGTGCAAGCACCCCGGGCGCGTCTGCCTGGGGTTCTCTAGATTTCCAGCTGCGACAGATCGATGTCGTGGGCGCCCGGTTCCAGGCTGCGGGCGATGGCCAGGGGGCCTTTCTCGGGGTCGGCTTCGACCTCGCTGAGATCCACGAGTTTTGGTTCGCGCAGGCGGTATTTGCGCGAATCCAGCAGCATCATGATCTTGGGTTTGAGGCGGCGGGTGCGGTACTCGGAGACGACCACGCCTACCTCCCCCGTTGTAAGCTCCACGATGGTGCCCGCGGGGTAGACTCCGACCGCCTGAATGAACACTTCCACCAGTTCAGACTGGAAATCGATGTTTCTGGAACGGTACAGCAGTTTTATCGCATTTGAGGGGGAGACAGCCTTGGCGTGGTTGCGATTACTGGTGATCGCATCGTAGGTATCGACGATACCGGCAATACGGGCAAAAGCGGGAATGTCGTCGCCCTGTAATCCCTGAGGGTAACCCGAGCCGTCGTAACGCTCGTGATGATGCGCCACGATGTCCAGTACGTCCTGGTTTATGATGCCGCTCTCGCGGACGATATCCACGCCGTGACTGACGTGTTGACGCATCTCATCGGCTTCGTTCTCGGACAGGGAGCGCGGGGCGGTGAGCAACTCCGGGTCAAGGCGCAACTTGCCCACGTCCATCAGCATGCAGCCAATAGCCAGTGAGCGCAGGTCGTGCCGGGGCAGGCCCAGCTGGCGCCCCAGGGCCACGGCCCAGATGGCGGCGCTGAGGGAGTGCTGGTAGGAGTACTTGTCGTGCTGCTTGAGTCGGGCGAGCCAGATACAGGCATCCGGGTTGCGGCTCATGCTCTCGACGACGGGGTCAACCGACTTCTTCAGGCGGATGACGTTGAGGGTTCCACCATCGCTCACGTGCTCAAAGATGGCGTTGACGTCATCGACCAGGTAGTCCAGCACGAGCCAGGCCTGAGCGGCTTCTTCCTTCCACTCACTGGAATTCGGGTAGGGTTTGAGCGGGCGTCCGGGGAAAATATCCTTGATCGGGATGGACGTCCGTGGTGCCCGGAGCTGGCGCAACAGTGGGTGGCGGGGATCGCGGCTCTTGGTGACGTCCACGAACACGTACTCACAGTAGTTTCTTATCTGGTCGATATCTTCCGCGGATTCGACGCAAAAACCCTGAATCACGAAAGGTGTTTCGAGCCAGGGGCGATCCAGGCCGCTGACATACATGCCAACAGCGAGATCCTTGGTTTGTACTTTCAGGGTATGGAGCATGCCTGCCCGTCCCCCCCCTTTTTGTAGTTTCTGCCCCTTCAGAATGCCAACATAGCGCAAAATAGGGAAGGGTGTTTGAAAATCTGTACTTTTTTCTTGTGCAGAATTTACACCAGCGGCGGGCTCCTGTTGGTGCAAGAGGGGGTATTGAGCCGCCTTGCCGGATTTTTCCGTGCCTCCACTCCCGCCCGGCGGCCGCTCCACGGCCTTTTACAGCTCGAAACGCTCCTGCAGGAACCGGGCGATCCCGTCCTCGTCGTGGTGGCCGATTATCGCGGTGGCCGCCGCCTTGACCTCCTCCTTGGCGTTGCTGGGCGCGTAGGACTCGTCCGCCAGGGCAAACATGCTCAGGTCGTTGTCGCTGTCGCCGAAGCAGATCACCCGGCTGACCCCCAGGTCCTCCCTGATCTGGTTGATGGCGCCACCCTTGCTGGCATCGCTGTGGTGGATATCTATCCAGTGCAGTTGCTCGCCCTCGACGGCAGTGCCCGAATAGGCCACCAGGTGGGGTTCGGCACCCACCAGCCGGGCAATTTGCTCGATTGCATGCCTCGGACCCAGGGCGCTGATATTGGTGATATCGGCGGAAAAGGGCAGTTCTGCAACCGGGCTGACCTCGAGCCCCTCGATGCGGGAGATATGGTCTGCAAGCCGGCGTTCCGCGGGGGTCTGGAGGGGGAGGTGATAGACACCGTGGCGGTCGGGTGGCTCCACGGTGAAAATGAAAGGTGTGACGCCCTGGGCGATGAAGCCCTCGACGATACTGCGGATTTCAGCCATCGTCAGCAGGTTGCTGTGGCTGTAGCGCCGGGTATCCGGACGCCAGATCATGACCCCGTTCTTGTAGATATGCGGCAGGGCGAATTCAGTGCCCTCCAGCAGCGCCCGTGCCGCGTGCAGCGTCCTGCCGGTGGCCACCGTGTAGGCAATACCGCGCTGTGCCAGCCGGCGCAGGGTGTCGCGGGTGCCCTCGGACAGGGCGGAGTGGCGGTTCAGCAAAGTGCCATCGAGGTCGAAAACAATCAGTTCCATAATAGTAATACGGTTTCAGGTGTGGCGGCGGATGAGCGCGCCGCCGGACCGGCCGGCGGCGAATGGGTGACTGCCATTATACGGGTTCCTACCCTCGCAGCTGCCTGTTTATGCCCGTACAAATGCCTTGCGCCATGCTTGTATTGACATTCGCGGGTCCCTCGCGCACCGTGCCGGTCTCATTTCAGGAAATGGTGAGCCGTGAACGACACCCTGCTTTATGTGATCGCCGCAGTCATCGTGCTGGGCATTGCCGCTCAGTGGCTGTCCTGGCGCCTCAAGGTACCTTCCATCCTGGCACTGCTGGTGATCGGCATTGTCGCCGGCCCGGTTACGGGCCTGCTGCGACCGGACGAGATGTTCGGCGACATCCTGTTCCCGATGGTCTCGCTGGGGGTGGCGTTGGTCCTGTTCGAGGGCGGCCTCACCCTGCGGCTGGGCGACCTGCGGGGCCACGGCGCGGCGGTCAGCAACCTGGTCAGCTGGGGCGCCCTGCTCAATTGGGGATTGATCGCCGCGGGTACCTGGCTGGTGACCGACTTTTCGGTGGCCATGGCGCTGCTCTTTGCCGCCCTGGTAGTGGTAACCGGACCAACGGTCATCAACCCCCTGCTGCGGACCATGCGCGCGACGCCGGAGGTAAGCCAGATACTGCGCTGGGAAGGTATTTTGATCGACCCCGTGGGCGCTCTGCTGGCGGTTCTGGTGTTTCAGTTTATCGTTGCGGGCGCCGAATCCTACCTGATGTTCCTGCAGAGCATTGGTGTGGGCGCGCTGGCGGGCGCACTGGGGGCGGTGACCCTGGGCCAGGTCATAAAGCGGCACTGGATCCCGGAATACCTGCTCAACGTGGTCGCCCTGGCCTGGGTGGTGATGACGTTTGCCGGCAGCAACTACCTGGCGCACGAATCCGGCCTGCTTGCGGTGACGGTAATGGGCATCTGGTTGGGTAACACCCGCGGGATCGATATGTCCGAGGTTCTCAGTTTCAAGGAGAGCCTGTCGATCCTTATTATCTCCATGTTGTTCATTGTGCTGGGCGCGCGGATAGCGCCCGGCGATATTATTGCCACCGGCTGGAGCGGATTAGCCGTGCTCCTGGTGGTGCTGCTGGCACGCCCCATCGTGGTCTGGGCTTCTACCCTGGGCGGCGGATACAGCTGGCAGGAAAGGGCGCTGGTGTCCTGGGTGGCCCCCAGGGGTATCGTCGCCGCTGCGGTATCGTCCCTGTTTGCCCTGCGCTTGCAGGAAGCCGGCTATCTGGAAGCCCCGCTGCTGGTGTCGTACACGTTCCTGATCATCATAGTCACGGTGGTGGTGCAGAGCTTCACCGCCAGGCCGGTGGCCCGGCTGCTGGGCCTGATGGAAGAGGAGCCCAGGGGGATTCTGATCGTCGGCGCCAACCCCGTGGCCAGGATGATAGGCAAGGCGCTGCTGCAGCAGGGCTTCCGGGTCAAGCTCACAGACACCACCTGGTCGGAAACCCAGGCGGCACGGATGGATGGCCTGGATACCTACTATGGTGACCCGGTGTCGGCTCATGCGGACAGGCAGCTTGAACTGGAGGGCATCGGCCGCCTGTTCGCCATGTCCCGCCGGCCGGAGCTGAATACCCTGTCAGTGGTCAAGTTTCGGCGCGAGTTCGGCCGCAACCGGGTCTTTACCCTGCGCAACTCCCAGGAAAAGGACGCCTCCGACAAGCGCCGGGTGGCGGAGACTTTTCGCGCTCCGCGCCTGTTCGGGGAGGGTGTTACCCTGCAGAAACTGTCCAGCCTCATAGCCCAGGGGGCGGAGGTCAAGGCGACCCTGCTGTCGGAAACGTTTGACCTGGCGGCCTATGAAAAATCCAAGGGCAAGAGCCATATCCCGCTGTTCGCCCTGGACAAGAATAATCACCTGCGAGCCTTTACCGACAATTACCAACCCGAGGTAAAACCCGGTTGGACCCTGCTCTCGCTGGTCTCCCCGGCAGCGCCGGCGACCGAGGAAAGCGCCGGGTCAGCGGATCTTGCCGCAGCGCAGACAAACGGCCCGCAACTGGCCGAGCCACTCTAGCGGTCGTTAGTGTTTAGCGCATCGGCGATGATGCGATATAGTGTGGGCTGAATGCTCCAGCTAGCAATAAATGTAACCGAGGCAGGCACTTCAGCCGTAACGGGGAAACTCTATGAAATTCAACAGATCCATTGTCATCGTCCTGAGCACTGTACTGGTATGGGCGGGGTTCAGCACGACTGTGGCGGCGGCGGTGGTCAGCACCGGCGATGCCTTTGCGATGGAGCAGTCTGCGACGGGGGACAGCGAACGCCTGGCCGAGGTCCAGGCCGTTATTGCGCGGCATGATGTCCGGCAGGCGATGCTCCAGCTCGGGGTCGACCCGGTGGAAGCCGACCTGCGGGTGGCGGCCCTGAGTGGCCCAGAGCTGGCGCAGCTGCAGGGCCAGCTGGACCAGTTGCCTGCCGGGGGCAGTCTGCTGGGCCTGATCGGCGCTGTATTCGTGATACTGCTTATCCTCGAAGTCACCGGTGTGATCGATATATTCAAAAAAGTCTGAATGGTAAAACCCTCACGGGCGGTTGCGCCGGGGTGTGCTTCAGGCCTGCTGCGGTCGACCCTGGCGGCACTGCTGTTGATATTCCTGCTCAGTGCCTGCGCCGTGAATCCCCGGCTGGATCTCGCCGCTACCCTTCCCGGTGCGGCTCCGGTGCGGCTCGAATCGGTACCTTTTTACCCCCAGCAGGCTTACCAGTGTGGTCCCGCGGCACTGGCGGGGGTACTCGGGGCGGCCGGTGCCACGATCGATCCTGAAACCCTTGCGCCCCAGGTCTATCTGCCGGGCCGCCGGGGCAGCCTGCAGGCGGAGTTAGTGGCCGCTGCGCGGCGGGCCGGTTTCATCCCCTATGTGACTGACGAGCAACCGGCGGCTCCGCTCCACGAATTACAGGCGGGCCGGCCCGTGCTGGTCATGCAGAACCTGGGTAGCCCGGACTTCCCGACCTGGCATTACGCCGTAATGACAGGTTTCGACACCACGGCCAACCTTGTCTACCTGAACACGGGCGACAAGTCCGGCCTGGCCGTCGACGCCCCGGAGTTTCTGCGCACCTGGAACTGGGCGGGGCGCTGGGCCATGGTGGTGCTCAGCCCGGGGCAGATGCCCGCCCGGGTGAGCCCGGCGCG
>JAZBNW010000376.1:0-2517 GCA_036350855.1 Halieaceae bacterium | reverse complement strand
CGAGATCGACATCAATCCGGCGGACCTGCGCACGGATACCTACCGCGCCAGCGGCGCCGGCGGCCAGCATATCAACAAGACCGACTCGGCGGTGCGTATTACCCACAAGCCCAGCGGGATCGTGGTGCAGTGCCAGACCGAGCGCTCCCAGCACCAGAACCGTGACAATGCCATGAAGCTGTTGCGGGCCAAGCTCTACGAGATGGAAATCCACAAGCGCAATACGGAAAAGCAGGCGATGGAGGACAGCAAGGCGGATATCGGCTGGGGCAGCCAGATTCGCTCCTACGTGCTGGACCAGTCGCGCATCAAGGACCTGCGCACCGGCGTGGAGACCAGCAACACCCAGGCCGTGCTGGATGGCGGCATCGACCAGTTTATCGAGGCATCGCTGAAAAGCGGGCTGTAGGCGAGAGCATCATGAGCGAGCAGGAACAGGCGGCGGCCAACCCCCATGAAGAAAACAAGCTGATTGCGGAGCGCCGCGGCAAACTCACCCAGTTGCGCAGCAAGCGCAACCCGTTCCCCAACGATTTTCGCCGCACCGCCATGGCGGGCCACCTGCAGCGGGAGTACGGCGAGTCCAGCAAGGAAGAGCTGGAGCAGGCCAATCGGGAGTACGCGGTCGCCGGCAGGCTGATCCGCAACCGCGGTGCGTTCCTGCTGATCCAGGATGACAGCGACCAGATACAACTCTACGTGGACCGCAAGGCCCTGCCCGGGGACGCGCTGGAGGAGATCAAGGGCTGGGACCTGGGGGATATCGTCGCCGCCAGCGGGCCGATTCATAAATCCGGCAAGGGCGATCTGTACATCAACATGCGCGAGGCAAGGTTGCTGACCAAGGCCCTGCGGCCCCTGCCGGACAAGTACCACGGCCTGGCGGACCAGGAGTTGCGCTATCGCCAGCGCTACGTGGACCTGATCGTCAACCCCGAGTCGCGGGAGGTGTTTCGAACCCGCTCCAAAGTGATCAGTTTCATTCGCGATTACATGGACGAGGCGGGGTTCATGGAAGTGGAAACCCCGATGATGCAGGTGATTCCCGGGGGCGCGGCGGCCAAACCCTTTGTCACCCACCACAACGCGCTGGGCCAGGACATGTACCTGCGCATCGCGCCGGAGCTGTACCTCAAGCGCCTGGTGGTGGGCGGTTTCGAGCGGGTGTTCGAGATCAACCGCAGCTTTCGCAACGAGGGCCTTTCCACCCGCCACAACCCCGAGTTCACCATGCTGGAGTACTACTGGGCCTACGCCGATTACCGCGATGCCATGGACCTCACCGAGGACATGCTGCGCAAGTTGACGCTGCAGGTGCTGGGTTCCACGACCGTGCAGTACCAGGGCGGCAGCTACGACTTTTCCCAGCCCTTCAGGCGAATATCGGTGTTCGACTCGATCCTGGCCTACAACGAGCAGATCAGCGCCGAACAGCTGGCCGACCCTGCGGCGGCCCGGGACGTTGCCAGCGGACTCGGTATACCGCTGAAGGAGAGCTGGGGCCTGGGTAAGGTGCAGATCGAGATTTTCGAAAAGACGGTGGAGCACCTGCTCGACCAGCCGACCTTCATTACCGCCTATCCCACCGAGGTGTCGCCACTGGCGCGCCGCAGTGATGACGACCCCTTTGTCACGGACCGCTTCGAGTTCTTCGTCGGCGGGCGCGAGCTGGCCAACGGTTTCTCGGAACTGAACGATGCCGAGGACCAGGCCCAGCGTTTCCTCGACCAGGTGGCGGAGAAAGATGCCGGTGACGAGGAGGCGATGCACTACGATCACGATTATATTCGCGCCCTGGAGTACGGCATGCCGCCCACGGCGGGGGAGGGCATCGGTATCGATCGGCTGGTGATGCTGTTGACCGACTCCCCCTCCATCCGCGATGTGCTGCTGTTTCCCCACATGCGACCCGAGTAGCCAGGCGGATGCCCGCGCTACCCTTCTCGCACAGGGGTAAGTGGGCTAAACTGCCCGCATAACGAGCCACCGAGAGGCCTCTTTTGCCCACAGACCGCAGCACAGCGTTTGCACCCATCGCCCTTGCTCTGTTACTGCAGGCCTGTGCCACGGCGCCGGCTTCCTCACCACCGGCAAGCGCGACGCCGGGCGCGGCCGTGTCGGAGCCTGCCGGGTCCGCTGCCGCCCCCGCGAGCACGGCGGAGGTGCCGGAGCTGGAACTGAACCTTCCCCAACCGGATAAATGCGATTGCACCGCTCCCCCTGTCGCGGACTATACCTTCCTGGAAAAGGGCTACCGGTCCCTGCTGGACGGTGAGTACAGGGATGCCATGGAGCATTTTCAGCGTTATCAGCGGCTGGAGTCCTCGCCCCGGGCGGACCTGGAGGCGGGCATAGCCATCGCTTACGTGCAGATGCTCCCGCGCAGCTCTTTTTACGACCCGGTGGTGGCGCGCAATTCATTCCGGGCACTGCGGGAGCAAAATGCGAAGAAGCTCGGGGTGCACGACTACACCCGCCTGATGCGGCAGTCACTGCTGAACCTGCTGGAACTGCAGG
>JAZBNW010000375.1:0-4508 GCA_036350855.1 Halieaceae bacterium | reverse complement strand
AGGTTGCTGAAAAAGGCATGATTTTAACGCTCGCCACAGATGCTCCATTCTCCGTCGATTTTGTCGGTGGTGGACAGTGGTATTGGCTCACGTATCGCCAATTGGAGATTCCCAGTCCAGCTTTTGCCTCTAAAACGATTTTCATGCGGTTCATAAGCCCCATATGCCGTTACTGGTCACTTGCGCGGGCCGACCGCTCCTCACCATGCCGCCTCGGGAACCAAATTCCTGATGCGCACCAGATTGTAGGCCGCCATCACTCTGAGGAAGTCCTGCCTCACGCGCACCAGCCCCCGGAACTTCGTTTGCCTGAGCCCGCCAATCTGTTTGGCCCAGCCAAAGGGTTCCTCTACCCGTTTGCGCACGCGCTGGCTAATCTCGTAACCCGGATGACGGGTCGTCCTCCCATCAATCGCCGAACCACCCGCACGGTTCACGTTTTGGGCAACATGCGGTGTAATCTTCAGAAATCTCAACACATCGACAAATTCCCTCGTGTCGTAGCCCTTGTCCGCGCCCAACGTTGCCCCATCGTTCAACCCCGTCGCCATGTCGATGGCGGTATCGCGCTCGGCAGTACCGGTGGCCAGGGTCAATTCGGCATCCACGAGCAAGCCGTTGCGGTTCTCCATCAGGGTATGGCCGGTATAGCTCGGACGAGTGGCCATCCCGTGGCTCTTGGTCGCAAGCATGGCTTCGGGGTCTGTCCGCGAGGCGTGGGTCTTGTTACTGCGTTTCTCGCCGTGGAAGTTTCGGCCTGCATTGCGACCAACGCCATCGGGGTTGTCGTCGTCCGATCCATCCTTGCGGCGCACGCTCTTTTGCGAAGCCCAGGCCGCAATCAGGGTGCCGTCGACACTGAAATGCTCATTGGAGGTGAGGTTGCGCCGGCGTGCCATCTCGACAATCTCCTCAAACAGGCGGCGCCCTACATCGGCTTGCGCCAGGCGGTCCCGGTTCTTGGAAAAAGTCGACGGATTCCACACGGGCTCGTCAACACTCAGGCCCACAAACCAGCGAAACATCAGGTTGTAGTCCAGTTGTTCCATCAGCTGCCGTTCGCTACGGATCGAGTAGATAACTTGCAGCAAAGAGGCTCGGATCAGTCGCTCAGGCGGGATAGAAGGTCGGCCGTTTTCCGCGTAGATCTCATTGAAAACCGGGTCCAGATTGGCCAGAGCCTCATCCATCAGTTTACGCATCTTGCGAATCGGGTGGCGCTTGGGAATACGCTGTTCCAGCGATACATAGCTGAACAAGTCACCGCCTTCCTGGTAATCACCGCGCATTGCTTGGCCTCCAACCTGCGATTGAGCCATTTTCTCTCATTTGAGGGGCTTTTTCAGCAACCTGTTAGGTGGGTTTGTGCATTTTTTTGGTAAGCATCCGGTCAGCACCAGGTTGTAACATTCGGAGAGATTAGTTTGAGTTTATCTCGTCAGCAAATTCTTCGTCCTCGACGGCCCGCTCAATCGCCTGATCCAGGCGTTCCAGTAGCGCCATGAGAGATTCTCCCGGGCGCTGCTTAAGCATAGCCAGTGTGTTCGACTCATCGTTGGCGATAGCAACGCAACCTACCGGCCGCATATGCCCAACGGTGATTTGGCCATCACACTCGATCAGTGATTCGATATTCAACAACTTCATCAGGCCGCTCTCTGGTCAGTGGCCGCTGTTTCTTTATCGCCTGATGTCAGTTGGTCTGCAACGTGCCAGGGCAGCAGTTCATCAACCCGGTTTATAGCGTGGCTGCCAATACGATCCAGCACATGCGTTAGATATGCTTGCGGATCAATGCCGTTCAGTTTTGCCGTACCCACCAGGCTATAAACAGCCGCAGCCCATTCGCCGCCCCGGTCTGAACCGACGAACAGGTAATTCTTGCGGCCCAGGGCTACCCCACGCAGAGCGCGTTCCGCTGCGTTATTGTCGATTTCCAGTCCACCGTCATCGCGGTAGCGTAATAAGGCCTGCCAACGACCCAGGGCATACCGGATAGCCTTTGCCAGTTCAGACTTTTTCGAAACTCGCGTGAGCGTGGCATCCAGCCACTGCTTCAGGCCAGTCAGTACCGGCCCCGCCCGTGCCTGGCGCGCCTGCCGCCGGTCATCCGGCGGTTTACCCCTGATTTGCTCTTCAACCCGGTACAGCGTCTGGATGTAATCAAGCGCGGTACTGGCCAGGGGACTGTCCTGTGCCTGCTGGATCTCGTAGAACTTGCGGCGGACATGGGCCCAGCAAGCTGCTTCCTGTCGGGTGCCGTCAAATAACCTATTGAAACCCGCATAGCCATCGGCGTGGATCGTGCCTCGGAAGTCGGCGAGATGAGACTGTGGGTGGATGCCCTGGCGGTCTGGCGAATAGGCAAACCAGACTGCCGGCGGGGCGTCTGACCCTGCCGGGCGCTCATCGCGCACATAGGTCCAGAATCTCCCGGTCCTGGTTCGCCCGTTACCCGGCGCCAATACCGGTACAGGCGTATCGTCAGCATGGACGGTGTTGCCTGCCATCGTATGGCGCCGCAAGGCTTCCACCAGAGGCGCCAGCAAATGGCTCGACTGCCTGATCCAGTCCGACAGTGTCGAGCCTGGAATATCAACACCCTCCCGGGCATAGATCTGGCTCTGCCGGTACAGCGGCAAGTGATCACAGTACTTCGAGACCAGGACATGTGCCAGCAAACCCGGTCCGGCCATACCGCGACAAATCGGGCGTTCCGGTGCCTCGGCCTGCACCAGCGTGTTGCAACAGGCGCAGGCCAGTTTAGACCGTACATGCCGGGTCACCCGGAAGCGCGCCGGAATATACTCCAGCATCTCCGAGACATCCTCCCCAATCCGGCGCAAATCACCGCCGCAATCGGGACAACCCGCCGCATCATCTACGGCGTGGACATGAATGTCCCGCGGCAGATGTGCCGGCAAGGGTTTGCGGGAAGGGCGCTCTCGCTCCGGCTTCGGCTCAGAGGTCAGGGGAAGCTTGATGGGTGCTGCCCGTTCCTTGCCATCCAGGCCAAGGGAGAACTGATTCGGCGGGACGGGATGTGCTTCCGCACGGCGCCCGAACTGCTGGCGCTGGAGCTTGGCGATGACCAGCTTCAGGTGCTCAATCTGGTTATCCTTGCTGGCGAGAACTGCTTCGAGTGAATCGATGGTGGCAAGCAGTTGGTCGGTGTTGCGTGGCATGCGGCCAGTATAACAACTGACCATTCACAGGGAAGCGTCAGGACGCTAAAAATGGTGCGGTGCGCTCCGGTCGACGCCAGTCGATCCCTTCCAGCAGCATCGATAACTGCGCGGGGGTCAGTGCGGCCTTACCTTCCTGGGCCCGGGGCCAGATAAACTTGCCACGTTCCAGTCGTTTGTAGAACAGGCACAGCCCGTCACCATCCCACCACAGGATCTTGACGCGATCCCCCCGGCGGCCGCGGAAGACGAACAGGTGTCCTGAGAAGGGATTGTCCGCCAGGGCCGATTGGACCAAGGCACTGAGACCGTCAAAGCCCTTGCGCATATCGGTTGCTCCGGCCACCAGCCAGATGCGGGTGCCAGGCGGCGGGCCAATCATGTTGCCAGGCTGTCCAGAACTGCGCGCAGAGCGTCAGTGCAGGGACTACCCGTGACCGTAAGGCGATGGCCATTGGCCAGCGCAATCTCCAGTCGGCCTGCCCTGGGAAGGCGACTCGGCTGAGGAACTGGCACCTGGGTGTTGTCGGATGTTATCGTGACCGGCACCAACTGCGTAGTTTCCATCTCAGGATCCAGTTGGCCCTGCTCGTATTGCTGCCGCCACTTGAACAGCAAATTGGCATTCACGTTGTGGCGCCGAGCGGCAACCGAGAAGGATCCTCCGCTGGCCAAGGCGTCTTCGACGATTTGGCGCTTCTGTTTAGCAGTGAACCTGCGGCGCCGTTGTACCGATTTGGCAGGCAGGGCCCCAGGTGTGGGATCGGTGCAGTGCGTGGTAGGGAGCGAATCGTTGGTGTCCACTTGACCTCCGGGTGGACACCAAGCAGGTGTCCGTTATTAAGGAGGCCTAATCATTGCGGATTCTGGAAGCCTGACAATGCGGTACTGACCGGATGCTTACATTCCATCCAGATACCTCTCCACATCCACCTCATCGATCTGCCCGGGCTCCAGGAACTCCTGCGCATACTGCATATACACGCCGTCCCGGACAAACAGCTCAAAGCAATCCCTGTCGACGTGCCTGTCCTCGACCATCCTGTAAAGAATGTCCAGCGCCTCGCTGATAGTCTTGGCCTTTTTGTACGGCCGGTCCGAGGCTGTCAGCGCCTCGAAAATGTCAGCAACAGCGAGGATACGCTCTGGAATGCTCAATTCGTCGCCGGACAGTTTGCGAGGATAGCCCGAACCGCGCATGGTCTCGTGATGGGTGGACGCATAGCGCGGCACCTTGCTCAGCTCTGGCGGAAACGGCAGGCTTTCCAGCATCTTGATGGTGCTGATCATATGCTCGTTGATTCGGAACCTGTCCTCCGCGGT
>JAZBNW010000374.1:0-2745 GCA_036350855.1 Halieaceae bacterium | reverse complement strand
ACCACGAGATGAAGCGCCTCGGCGCGGACTGCGTTTTCCTGGATATCTCCCACAAGCCGGCGGAGTTTTTGCAAAGCCACTTCCCCACCATCATGGCGCGCTGCGCCGAGTTCGGTATCGACATCACGAAAGAGCCGATCCCGGTGGTGCCCGCCGCCCATTACACCTGCGGCGGCATCATAGTGGACACGCGCGGCCGCACCGACCGCGCCGGGCTCTACGCCATCGGAGAGACGTCATGCACCGGCCTGCACGGAGCCAATCGCATGGCCAGCAATTCACTGCTGGAGTGCATCGTGTATGCAGAGTCCGCGGCCAGCGATATCGCCGCTACCCTGCCCTCTATCACGGCACCGCCGCCGCCGGCAGCCTGGGACGAAAGCCAGGTCACGGATTCGGATGAGGACGTTGTAATCTCCCACAACTGGGATGAGCTGCGCCGATTCATGTGGGATTACGTGGGCATCGTGCGCACCAACAAGCGACTGCAGAGGGCGCTTCACCGGGTACAGTTACTGCAGGCGGAAATCGCCGAGTACTACGGCAACTACAAGGTCAGCAACGACCTGCTGGAGCTGCGCAACCTGGCGATGGTGGCCGAACTCATGATCCGCTGCGCCATTTCCCGCAAGGAAAGCCGGGGCCTGCACTACACCCTCGACTACCCCGAGCTGCTGCCGGAGGCGCTGGATACGGTTCTCATTCCACCCAACTCACCGCGCCAGCCCCAGGCAGACCCGCAGGCGGCGCAGCTCGTCGGCACCGGCGCTGTCCGGGAACAGGAACACTGAGGCCGCCGGTGCGTCCGGGGACCGGTTCCAGGCGAGGTAAACAAGCCAGGGAAAGACACAATGGCTGCGCGCGAGGCAGAGTGTCCGGCACCCGCCTCCGTGCTGTAGCAGCCATTCGCCCCGCTCCCGGAGAATGACTGCACCCACCAGTGGCTGGCAAACCAGGCGTCGGCAACACAATGCCGCCAGTGGCAACAGGGCCAGTGCCGTCACCGGATAGCCCCGCTGCGCCAGGCGCCAGAGGCTCACCGCGGCGAGCACGCAAAGCAGGCAATGCAACAGCCTGCAGATCCCTGAATCAGCGATCTGCAGGCGCAGTGAGGGTGAATTCGAGTACCTTGCCGACAATGGCCCTGAGCTCCTCGTCTTCAGGTTGTTCACGCTGCATGAACCAGGCGAACAGGTCCTGGTCCTCACAGCTCATCAATTGCTGAAAGCGCAGTCGGTCCCGCTCGTCGAGCCGCTCGTAGCGGGCCAGCACGAAGGGCTCCAGCACCAGGTCCAGTTCCAGCATGCCGCGCCTGCTGGCCCAGCGCATGCGATTGATTTCGTCTCTCGGTATCGTGCCAGTCATCGTGTTCCCGGGGGTCATCAAAGCCAGCCAGTATATCGCCAAATGCCGCCGCGCACCCGTTGATGCGTTGGACAGGTGCTGACAGTTTCGGCGCAAGGCCCTATGATAAGCCCCCGCACGAACCGGAACCTGCCGCGTTGACCCGTCAATACGCCAAGCTCGACCAGGAGTCCCTGCTCCACCTGCAGGGATCCGACGCCCTGTCCTTCCTGCAGGGCCAGGTGACCTGCGACACCCGCAAACTCGCTGATGCCAACAGCCTGCCCGGAGTCCTGTGCACCGTCCAGGGCCGGGTAGTGGGTGACTTCCTCCTGTGCGCCCTGGCCCCCGAACACCTGGTATTGCGTCTGCGGCGGGATATTCGCGATACCGTTGCCGCTGTACTGGCAAAATATATCGTCTTTTCCAAGGCAAAGCTGGAGCCCGGGCGCGACGACTGGCAGGTAATGGCCTGCTGGGGCCCCGAGGCGGGCGCCGCGCTGCTGGACTGTTTCGGCACTGTGCCCACGGAAAAGCACGGGGCAGCAGTCGGCGACGGCTTCGCCCTCCTGCAAACGGACGACGCGGGTCTCCGCTTCGAATGCTACCTCCGGAAGGACGCCGCCCAGACCCATCTGCAGGCACTGGCACGGTGCATGGACCAGGGCAGCGAGGCCGACTGGCAGGCGCTGGAAATCGCCGCCGGTATCGCCCGGATCGAGGCGGGCACCACCGGGGAGTTCATCCCCCAGATGCTCAACTACGATGTCACCGGGCATATCAGCTTCAACAAGGGCTGTTACACGGGCCAGGAAGTCGTCGCCCGCATGCACTATCGCGGCAAACCCAAGCGCCGCCTCTACCGCGCGGCCGTCCAGCCGAGCGAACCTGCCGGCAGTCTCCAGGTCGCCGCAGGCGACCCGCTGTTCGGCGGCGACAGTTCCCAGGCGCAGGGCAACGTCGTCAACGCCGCTGCCACCGCCGATGGTCAACTGGTGATGCTGGTCACGGCGACAGGCCCGGGAGTCGACACCGGGCTGCACCTGTCGGGCCCCGACGGTCCGTCACTTCGGACCGAACCGGTTCCCTACCCCGTCCCCGAAAAATAGGCTTTTGGCCCAGGTCTGGGATTTCTTCTACCTTAGCGTGTTTACCCGTGATGTTCTGTTCCATTCGCGGCGGAGGACGGGGGTTGCCTCGCTCCACGGCTGCGCCCCTCCGGGGTACCCTCAGTACCCGATAAAGCGGGGCACCTATAAGCCGCCCGGTGTCAATAGGACAATAACTCCCCCGGGATATTTATTCCCTTGTTGTTGCAAGGCTCCTGGTGGGTGCTCCCAACTTTTTCCGTTGAGCTACTTCTGTGAAGTGCTTCAGTCACCTATCAGGATCAAGACTGTT
>JAZBNW010000373.1:0-2113 GCA_036350855.1 Halieaceae bacterium | reverse complement strand
CGGGAACGATAGACGCCGATGTCACCTCATTCGTGGACAGCAACCTGAATGCCGGAACGCTTTACAGCTATCGCGTGAATGCCTTCAATACTGCCGGGAAATCGGCGCCCAGCCCGACTGTCGGCGCTCAAACCGAGGCGGGGACCGTGAGCGGCGGAGCCAGTGCAGCCATTGACCTGCAGGCCAGCGGCTACAAAATACGGGGCGTCCACAACGCCTCCCTGTCCTGGTCAGGCGCTAACGGCACAAACGTCGATATCTACCGCGATGGAAGGAAGATCACGACTACGACCAACGATGAAGCTTACCCGGACGACATAGGCCTGAAAGGCAGCGCCACCTACAGCTACAAAGTATGCGAGGCCGGCACCTCGACCTGCTCCGGCGACATCAGCGTGGTCTTGTAAAGCCTGTAAAAAACGAGAAAGCGTCTGGACGGTAACCCCCTGCTCAGGGTGTTACCGTCCAGTTTCGTTGCAGATCGAGGCCGGCATCAAAGGCCAGGTTCACCAGCTGCGCCAGCACCGCCGCAGTCACCCCCCAGATATTGTCATCGCCCACCTGGTAATGGGGCACCATACGGGTGCGTACACCATCAGACATGGCTTCCAGCCGGAACAGGTCCCTGTCGGCGAAAAGCTCCAGCGGCAGCATAAATACACTGTCGAATTCACGGGGATCAACCACCAGCTCGAGCCCCGCCGGCACTCTTGCCACACAGGGGTGGACGTCGAAGCCGGTGCGGGTAATCAGCGGCGATAACTCGCCCAGGGGCTCTGCCAGGTCACTGTCAAGACCAATCTCCTCGTTCGATTCCCGCAGCGCAGTCACCCAGGGCGTGAGGTCCGCCGGCTCCCGCTTGCCCCCGGGAAATGCGACCTCCCCCGGGTGCAGCGGCAGGTGCATGGCCCGGCGGCCCAGGATCACCCTGGGCGCGGTTTCAGTGGTCAGGGCGACCAGTACGGCCGCCTCGCGGGTTTTGCCGAAGGGCCCCTCCCAGGCCAGGCCCCGCAGGGGCAGCTCCCGGTCGAGGCGCTCGAACAGGCCGTGCAGGACCGCCATCAGCCGGGCAGGTCCGTCAGCATTTGCAGGACATGCCACGCCGGCTCTTCATAGGGGTGGGCGGCCTTCATGGCTGCCACGACTGCCCGGACGCAATCCTCGCGGCACACCATTTCGACCCGGTATTCCTCGACCAATTCCAGTTCGCCCTGACGGCCGATGGTGGGACTGCTGCCCGCCAGGGGCCTGAACTGGCCCTGCCCCCTGACCTGCCAGCAACACTGGTCGTAGTTGCCGATGCGGCCGGCGCCGGCGGCGAAGACCGCGGCCTTGACCGTCTCCAGGGCATCGCCAGGGACGTAGAAGCACAGCGTATACACCGCTAGACACCCCGCGCCTGATTGGCGTAAAACTCGCGGGCGAATTCGTCCAGGCGATGCTCGCTGATCGCCCGGCGAATACCCGCCATATGGGCCTGGTAGTAGTGCAGGTTGTGAATGGTGTTGAGTTGCGAACCGAGTATCTCGTTGCACTTGTCCAGGTGGTGCAGGTAGGCCCGGCTGAAATGCTGGCAGGTATAACAGCTGCAGTGTTCATCCAGGGGCGAGGTGTCGGCCTTGTGGCGGTTATTGCGCAGCTTGAGCACACCCCGGGAGGTGAAAATGTAGCCGTTGCGGGCATTGCGGGTGGGCATCACGCAGTCGAACATATCGATACCCCGGCGCACGCCCTCCAGCAGGTCCGCCGGCGTACCCACGCCCATCAGGTAGCGGGGCTTGTCCGCCGGCAGCTGCGCCTGCAGCGCATCCAGCACCAGCAGCATCTCGTCCTTGGGTTCCCCCACCGACAGGCCGCCGATGGCATAGCCGTCGAAGCCGATGGCCTCCAGCCCCGCCAGCGACTCGCTGCGCAGCTGCGGGTACATGCCGCCCTGCACGATACCGAACAGGGCCGCCGTATTGTCGCCGTGTGCGGTCTTGCTGCGCGCCGCCCAGCGCAGGGACAGCTCCATGGAGGCCCGGGCCTCCTCCGGTGTCGCCGGGTAGGGTGTGCACTCGTCGAAGATCATCACGATATCCGCCCCCAGGCTGCGCTGGATCGCCATGGAGGT
>JAZBNW010000372.1:0-6277 GCA_036350855.1 Halieaceae bacterium | reverse complement strand
TCAGGGCGGGGCTGATGGCTCAGGCAAAGGCGGCAGCCGCCTGGGCGGTGTCCATGAAATCGCGGAATCGCGTCCATCGGCCGTTTTCCACGGTGATCACATGGGCGAAGTCCGAGCGTATCTCCCGCCCGGTAGAGTGGGCAACCAGGTGAAGTCGGCCGGTGACGGTGACCATCCTGCCATCGGCGAGGAATTGCTCCGGCTCGAACTGCCGGATGTCGACCGAGGCCAGCACGGTCTCAAAGAAGCGGCGGGCCTCGGTCTTGCCGTGATACTCGCCTGCGTAGGGGATGACTGGCGGGCCGTAAAACTGGATGAAGACCTCGTCATCCAGCAGTTCGACGATGCCGTCGACGTCGCCATTGCCGAAGCGGGCAAACAACTCCGTGGTGACGCTGACCGGGTCATGTGACATGGCGTAAGCTCCCTGGTATGGCCAGACGTTAACAGACTTTACAATAAATATGTCATTTGGAAACAAATTCCAATGTATACTTTTTACCTCGCAAGTTGCAAGCCCCCGCTTACCCGGCGCGAACGAGCCCGGGCACGATTTCGCTGACCCGCCTCATGAACTGTATGCCGGAGCGGATCTCCTCGTCGGACAGCTCCTCGACAATCCGGCCGATGAAGGCCTCGGACCGCGCTATCATCTGCTGGATCTGGCGCCGGCCCTGGGCGGTCATGGTGACCAGCTTCTCCCGTCCCGAGCGCGGGTCCTCGGCAATGCTCAGGTAAGGCATATCAGCCCGGGCGAGGCTGCGCAGCGCCTTGGAAATGGCTGAACTGGTGATGTCGAACCAGGTGCCGATGCGCGCCTCGATGTCCTTGCGCCGCATTGTCAGCCCTCCGTCACCCTCGGAGTGAATGATCCAGAGTATGACTGTCTGGTGCTGGCTCAGTTGTTCGCCTCGCAGCGCACTCTCTATGGTGGAGCCCACCTGGTAGTGAAACGGATAAAACAGCCGCAGGAAGTCGGCGGGGGAGGTGGCGCGGATGGTGTCCGCTGCGTGGGTGTCGGTCATTGTTCTGTGTCCATTTGCATACGCCAAAGAGGACATAGTAAACCACCGAACATCATTTCCATAAAACCCCGTTACCCGCCACCGGTGGGCGTATCCCGTTTGACGTGGCGAGCCATTCGCTGCCGCCTAAAAACTGTCTTGACAGAAACAATGTCCACAAGATAGTATTTCGACAGGAAGGTAAAATCCACACCCAGACATGCGGTGGCCCGGCCCTTTCAACCGGATATCGGGGCGGCACTGCAGGAGCCCGATAACATGAAAAGCCCGGAACCCACCCCTGCCATACCCGCTGAATTTGACGCCACCCGGTTGACCCTGCCGGAGGTGATCGCGAATCCCTACCCGTACTACGCAAAGCTGCGCGACCAGCCCCCGCAATTTGGACTGCTGGATTATCCGCCGGGGACGATCCCCGGGCTGGATCCCCCGCATCCCGCCTGGGTGTTCCTGCGCTACGAGGATGTGAAAGAGATCGTCATCAATCACAAAGTCTTCTCCTCCAGGGACCAGATGCAGGAGGAGTCGTCGGCGCCTACCCTGATGCTGGTAAACGATGATCCTCCCCGGCACCGCTACCTGCGCGGGCTCGCGCAACAGGCATTCATGCCCAGGCGGGTCGAGGAAGATGTCGCGCCCTGGGCGGAAGCAACCGTCGCCGAGATGATAGGACGCATCGGCGGTGGGGAACTCGAGTTCATGGATACCTACGCGGTGGAGCTCCCGGCGCGCTTTATCACCCGCCTGATGGGGACCCCGGAGGATGACTGGCCCCGCCTGAGGAACTGGAGCAGCGCATTCATGGTGACCTCAGACTTCACCGCGGACGAGAGAAGCCAGTGCAATAGTGAGATCGCGCGGTATTACTCGGACGCGGTTGATGAACGCATAAAGGCCATCGAGCGTGGCGAGCCTGTCGGCGACGACCTGATGAGCGCGTTTATCCGTGCGGAGTTCGAAGGACAGCGACTGACCCCGGAAGAAGTGAAGCGCTTCTGCATTACCCTCGTGGTAGCCGGTGCGGAGACCACGGTGTACTTCCTGGGTAACCTCATCGCGGTCTTTCTGGAGCAGCCCGCGCTCTACCGGCAGTTGCGGGCCGACCGGACGCTGGTGCGACCATTCATCGAGGAAAGCCTGCGGCGTGACGGTCCCCCCCAGCGCCTGTTCCGGGTGGCGACCGAGGATCACCAGGTAGGCGACGCCCTGGTGCGCGAGGGCGACTGGGTGGCGCTGTTCTATGCCGCTGCGAACCGGGATCCCGCGGTTTTCGAGAATCCGGATGACTTCATCCTCAATCGCCCCAATGCCAACCGTCACCTGACATTCGGTCACGGTATTCACTCCTGCATGGGTTCCCGCATCGCCCGGATGGAAGCGGATAAGTTGCTGAATGGGCTGCTGGACCACTTCTGCAGTATCGAGCCCGGCGCGGCTGAACCGCGGCGGCAAACGGGCGGCCTGCTCAACTACGGGTTGGACAGCCTGCCGGTATTTCTCAGGCGCTAGACCCCCGGCGGCTATTCGTCCTCGTACCGGTCTTCCTCCATCAGTTCGTCCCCGGTCCGCTCCCCGGGGCCGCCGGCGTTATCGATGCCGCCGGACTCGTAGTCTTCATCGGTATCTTCGCTGTCCTTGTTCTTCAAGGCTGCTGCCTTGAGGCTTTCCTTGGCGGCGTGGATGCCAATGTGGTAGACCGCGAAACCGGGCATCACAAACTGGTCCAGGGCCATTCCCAGAATGCGGCCCTTGTAAGGCGACACGATGTCGATCTGCTCGTTGCTGATCGGGTTGTTGACCGCGCCCAGTATGTCGCCTTTTTTTACCTCGTCCCCCAGCTCCATGCGGCTCAGCAGAATGCCCGAGGCATTGCTCCTGACCCAGGCGGAATCGTAAAAGGCGGGCTTGGGTTTGTCCCAGATTCCCAGCTTCGAGTACATGCCACTCTTCGCCAGCAGTGTATTGATAGTCTTCACGCCCACTTCCACCATCTCACGCTGCAGGCGCATGGGCTCGCCGGCCTCGAGAGTGACGGCGGGGATGCCGGCGCGCGCGGCAGCCGCGCGCAAGGAGCGCTTGTTGCCGCGGGAGTTCAGGACGGGAATGTCACCGAACAATTCCACGAATTCAGCCACCCTTGGGTTACCCAGGTCGGCGCGCAACTGTGGAATATTGGTCCGGTAGAAGGAGCCTGTGTGAAGATCCACCAGGGTATTGCAGTGACGTACGACCTCGGTGAAGAAGCCGTCCGCGATACGGGACGCGACATTGCCCTTGGGATTTCCGGGGAAATACCGGTTCAGGTCGCGCCGGTCGGGCAAATAGCGGGAGTTGCGACTGAACCCCAGCAGATTGACGATGGGCACCCCGATGATCATGCCGTGCAACTTGTGCGGATCGATGTCGTACATCACGCGCCGTACCATCTCCACCCCGTTGAGTTCGTCACCGTGCACCGCGGCAGTGAGGCACAGGGTGGGTCCGTCACTGGCACCGTTTACCACGAGAACCGGGGTGTCCACTGCCATTCCGGTGGAGCTGTGCGACGGTTTCCAGATAAGCCTGGTGGCGGTAGCGGGGGGAATGTCCACGCCCATAATCCGCCGGGTGGTGTTGGGGTGCCTGAGAATCTCGTCGGCACTCAACAGGAAGCGAACGGGCTCCTCGCTGGCCCGCTCGTTGGCGACTGACTTTGCCTCCTGCTGGATGGCGGCCTCTGCCACCGATACCTGTGGCAGAACAGCGACAGTCGAGGGCGCCTCGAAGACATCCCTCAGATCTATACTTGAGGCTACTGCGGGCCGTGCAGTGCTGGCGGCCGCCAGCTCGCCCGCGCCTGCCTCTGACTCGATGGGGGCATTGTCGGGCTCGCCGGGTGCCGCAATTGCTGGATGCGCAAGTGCCGCCACCAACACTAGCGCGAGAGGTAATTTGACAACCATTTCGGTCACTGGGTTAAACACGTCATCGCCATTGTCATTGGAGTGGGTAAAAACTGCAATGAGTTGATCGGCTGTCCCGACCCCCGTTTTGCAAAGGTCGTCTGAGAATTGGTGCGACAGAATTCTAAGCTAATGAATGCATTGGAAAAAATATCCGGATAGTCCTGGCTGGGCGAACTGCCAGGTGGATTATTTACGCCTGGTGCAAGCCCGGGTTGGACCGTTTTCCCTGAAAGAAAGCGGGATTGTCGCTACTCCGGGGCAGCGCTGCTGTCGTAATACCGCTTGGGGAGGCGCCGCGGGGGAGGCCGCGGCGGGAACCGGGCTTGCAGGACTACTTTTTACCGATGATAGACACGATGTAGTTGGTGGCCGCTTCCATTTGAGCGGCGGTAATACCCTTCTTGGCATCCTCGGCAGCGTCGCGCACGTAGCCATCGTCCAGGTGCTGTGCGTGCACATCCGACCAGACCACAGCGCTGTGGTCTGTCCACTCGGACGGGTCCTCCAGCACCGGGGCACCCATCTTGCCGCTGTCGTGGCAGCGCGAGCACGTCGCCTCGTACACCTGGCGACCTGCATCCGTGTTGTCGGCTTCGGCGCTGGCAGTGCCGGCTGTGGCAAGCAGGCAAAGGGCTGCGATTGTCATCGAAGGTTTGTTCATGGGGGCTCTCCTTTCAGGCTGGTTTGACAGGCATTGTTGACAGGGAATGAGAGTGTAGACGATTTTCCCGGGCCTGTCCCATGAGAGGGAAGGTCAGTGATAACTGCTTGAACTCACGGGAGGATAGGCTAACCTGCCTAACGACAGGCGAACCCGGTAACAGGCAATGGATGAAGATATCGCATTATGGACCACCGTTCGCCAGGCCCAGGCGATCCGGGAGGGTCGGATCACCAGCCGCGCATTACTCGAGCACCTGATTGCACGTATCGAGCGCATCAACCCCACGCTGAACGCCGTTGTTACGACCGATTATGAAGCGGCCCGGGCCGCGGCGGACGCGGCCGATGCGGCACTCGCCCGGGGCGAGACACCCGGCGCTCTTCACGGTGTGCCAATCACCATCAAGGACGCACTCGAGACCCGCGGCATCCGCTCCACCGGCGGTGCCACGGAGCTGCGCGATCATGTGCCGGTACACGACGCGCCCGTGGTGCGGGCGGTGCGTGATGCCGGGGCGATCATTCTCGGGAAGACCAATCTTCCGCGCTGGTCCGGGGACCTGCAAAGTTTCAATGAGCTGTTCGGCACCACAGTGAACCCGTGGAACCCCGACCGGGTTCCCGGAGGTTCCTCGGGGGGTGCGGCGGCGGCAGTGGCGGCCGGGCTGTCGTCCTTCGAGATCGGTACCGACATCGGCGGTTCCATCAGGATACCCTCGTCCTACTGTGGCGTCTTCGGCCACAAACCCAGTTTCGGTATTGTGCCGAGCAGCGGGTATCTCGACCACGAGCGCGGCGGTACCACCGAAGCCGATATCAATGTCATCGGGCCCATCGCCCGCTCGGCCGAAGACCTGGAACTGCTGCTGGGTATCCTGCTGCGCAAGGAGGGGCCGCTGGTGGCATCGCTCGCTCCCCCGCCACAGGATCTGCGCACACTGCGAGTGGCGGCCTGGCTGGACGACCCCTTTTGCCCGGTGGATACCGAGGTGCTCGAAGTGATGAACGCCGCCGCGGATGCGCTGGAAAAGTCCGGGGTTGCCGTCGACAGGAGCGCCCGGCCGGACTTCGATGTCCCCGAGGTGTCCTCCCTGGGACTGTGGCTGCTATTTGCAGCGCTGGCCCAGTCCCTGCCGCCCGAGCTGAGTGCCGATACCTCCCACCACGCATGGCTCGATGCGCACCTGGCCAGGGAGGCAATTCGCGCAAAATGGGCGGACTTTTTCACCCGGTTCGACGCCATTCTGATGCCTGTGACCATGGTGCCGCCGTTTGAGCACTGTCAGTCGGGTGACCTGGCCAGCCGCACGCTGCCCTGCAATGGCGTCTCCCGCCCCTATCTCGACCTTGTCTCCTGGACCGTCCTGGTCGGGATGGCGTACCTGCCGGTTACCGTGCCCCCGATCGGCCCCTGCAGGTCGGGTTTGCCGACAGGGATCCAGGTGGTGGGCCCCTACGGCGCAGATTACCGGACCATACGCCTGGCCGGACACATTGCGGAACTGGTCGGCGGCTATCGGCCGCCGCCCCTGGCCACCGCCTGATGCGGGGCAGGCGTTCCCCTGCAAGACATGCGATAGAAGGCTGACAGACAGCCGAGGAAGATGACATGACAGGAACAATGACCGATCTGCTCGTCGCAGG
>JAZBNW010000371.1:0-14264 GCA_036350855.1 Halieaceae bacterium | reverse complement strand
CCACGAAGCAGGCCTTCGCCTTGGTTTCTTCATCGGCGTTCTGGCGCTGATGGCAACCTGGGAGATTCTGGCACCGCGTCGGCGTCCGGGCATCCCAAAAGCAATTCGCTGGACCAGCAACCTTGGACTGGTTCTACTTAACACACTGCTACTGAGATTACTGTTTCCTGCCGCCGGCGTCGGGGCCGCGGTGTTCGCAAGCACCAATGGCCTGGGCTTGCTCAATCACTTTCAATTGTCGTTGCCCCTGGCCACCCTGGTCACTCTGGTGGCTCTGGACCTGGTTGTCTACCTCCAGCACGTGCTGCTACATGCGGCGCCAACACTTTGGCGAGTACACCGCGTTCACCATGCGGACCTGGATTACGATGTCACTACCGGGTCACGGTTTCACCCGATCGAAATCATTCTGTCCATGTTGGTCAAATTCGCCGCGATCATATTACTCGGAGCGCCGGCGGCTGCGGTGGTTATCTTTGAGCTTCTGCTGAATGCCCTGGCGATGTTCAATCATGGCAACGTCCGTTTACCGCTGCCCATGGATAAAGTGCTACGACTCTTCGTGGTAACCCCTGACATGCACCGCGTGCACCATTGTGCTGAAGACAACGAAACCAACAGTAACTTCGGCTTCAACCTGTCTATCTGGGATCGGATTTTTGGCACCTACATCGACCAGCCGCTTGCCGGGCACACCGCTATGACAATCGGCATTCACCAGTACCGTGAACCCCGGCAGGTGTGCCGATTGCCGGGCATGCTGATGCTTCCTTTTGTCGGCAAGGTTTCAGGCTATGCAATCAATCGGCGGGCATCGAGTAAAAATGGCGGTTGATGCCTGACACAGTGTCGGTCCAGGAAGCCGGCGCCACCCGTAATCAACGACGGTCAAGGCTGGCTTCGATGGCATGGGGGCGGCTCAGGACCAGGCGTCGAAGCGCAGGATTTCTGCGACCGGCTTGCGGGTGACGGGGCCGAATTTCCCGAGCGGGAAGCCAACGGGAACAAGACAAAGCGCGCCCATGGTCGCCGGCATCCGCAGCGCTTCACGCACCTTTGACTGGTCGCCCAGGGCAAGTGTCGTCGGTGTGGCGCCCAGCCCCAGGGCACGCGCCGCCAACAGCAGGTTCTGAACGCCGGGCCAGATAGATCCACCGGCGGCTTTCACCGCCTGGTCATCGAGTTCCTGGTCGAATTCCAGGCAGGCCACGATCAGAGCCGGGATTTCGTGCATGTGCTCCCGCTGCCACAGCACCGCCTCCAGCATCCGCTTTCGTCTGGCCTGTGACTGGTGCGACAGACTCACCGGTTGCGCCATCTGGGGTGCGATATAGGCTTCCACGCCTGCCCTGTTCAAATCCGCCAACCGCCTCTTAACCTGTGGATCACGCACGATAATCCAGCGGCCGTTTTGCCGGTTGGATCCTGAAGGCGCCTGGTTCGCAGCATCCACCAGTTTCACCAGCATCTCCTGCGGAACCTCCCGTGTGTCCAGTCGACGCATCGCGCGGCAGTGATACATCACGTCGAACAAGCCCATCTCGTCTGCCACGGACACCTCCTCTTCGTCGACCGGACCAGCTTAGGGGGCGCCCCGGCGATACCACAATCGAGCACTTTGGTGCCCTCAGCTCACCCTGACTTTCTCAGCAGGGCCGAACGGGCCTCATACGCGGTCAAGTCCAGCTTGAGCGGTGTGACCGAAATATAATCCTCGGCGATCGCCCTGAGATCCGAATCCGGGTGGGAGTCGCCCTCCGCGTAGGACAGCATGATCCAGTAATAGGGGTTACCGTGCCCGTCGACCCGGCGCTCCGGAATATAACAGCCGGGCGGTCGCTGACCCTGTATCGTGTAGCGGATGCCCCTGACGTCTTCCAGAGGCACCCCCGGAAAGTTCACATTCAGAAAAACGCCGGATTCAAGCCTGGCCTGGAGGAGTTCCCTGAGGACGGGCAGCACCCAGTGCTGCGCCGTCTCCCAATGAATCTGCTTGTCCGCGCCAACTGAAAAGTGCGTTTCGCCGCGGGCGAACACCTGGCTGAGTGCAATCGCGGGAATACCCAGCTGGGTTGCCTCCCGGGCGGCCGCGACCGTCCCCGAATAAACGGCGTCTTCCGCCAGATTTGGACCCCGGTTAATTCCCGAAATACAGATAGTGGGTTTTCTGTCCTTGATCAGTTCGTGCACTGCCAGCAGGGTACACTCGGTTGGAGTCCCCCTCACGGAATAGCGCTTCTCGTCCAGTTGCGTTACCCGCATAGGTGCCTGCACCGACAGGGAGTGCGACGCACCGGAGCGATTGTCATCCGGCGCCACCACCCATACGTCGTCACTCAATTCGCGTGCAGCCGCCTCCAGAATCGCCAGCCCGGGGGCGTGGATGCCATCGTCGTTGACCAGGAGAATTCGTTCGCTGGCGCGCTCTTGCATGATCATTCCCTTCAACAGGCCGCCAACAGGTAGCGCCTGCCGGGTAATGCCAAACTCAACGGACGCCTGCACATCACAAAATAGTGTAGGACAATCTTATTGTACGATACACCTTCGGCCCGTCACAAGGCAATGCCGTAAATCCGCCCACTCCAGCCACAATTGTTCCTCTGTCACACCCGCGGATCATGCAAACCCCGGTCGTATTCCGAATTTTTTGTACTACAATATTGTACATCTCTTACAGCCGCTGTAGACTCGGAATGAGCTGGACCGCGGTCGCCTTGCACGCTACCTCAGGTACCTGAAATACCACTAATAACAAGCTCTCAATGAGGTGCGACCATGAGCGACCTTTACTTCGATTCTGACAAATACGGTGATGAGTCCCCCTCCGCAGTGGTGGCCTCCTTCCATGCGCTGATACAGGCTATTGTCCGCCAGCGCTTCGCCGAATCCGGGATGCCGTGGAAGGATTTCGTATTTACGGGGGCTGTGGACTCCATCCTCAAGGAGGACTTCCAGCGCGTCGAGACGGAACTGCTGGCGGCCGGGCACAGGTTCGACTGGTCCGCGGCGATATCTCCACGAGAGCGGCCGGAGGCATATAAACCCGCGGTCGGCACCTCCGACGCGGACCTTTCCACCTTCTGCTTCAAACACCCTGACGCTCCGGTCAGCGAGGCAGATGCAGACGGCAGGGAACTGCGTGGCGCAGGAGACAACGTGGTGCGATATAGCGATGACATTTCCGGTACAGCGCGTTATGTGCGCTCCACCGATCGCGTACTGGACTGGCTCACCAACGGTGTGCCCGAAAACACCATCGCGGTTATCGATGACTCCGGCGGAACGCTGACCGCTCCCATCCTCGGCCAATTCAAAGGGGTCATCTGCGCCGGGGGTACCGTGCGCTCCCACCTCGGGATTCTCACCCGGGAGTACGGCATTCCCTGCGTCATGAATGCGAAGGTCAATGGCATCATGGAGGGTGACACCGTCGTGATTGAAGCCAGCGCCAAAGCCAAGACCGCCGAAGACTACCAGACTCGCAAAGAGGTGATCGCCCGGGTCTGGCGAGTCAACAGCTGAGCACCGCAAGCAGACGCCCGCATACCACGGCAGAGCCCAGATAAGGAATAAAGAGATGAAGCTCGATTACGCCCAGCTCCTTGAGACAAACAATCTGTTACAGACCAACGGCGACGAAACCTACTGGCTGTGCGTCACCCGCACCGTGCAGGAGTCGAAGCTGTTTCCCGTGCCGGCCTACATGCTGCTTTCCTACCTCAATGCCTTCTACCGCTACCCCGCGCTGCTGCGCAAGATCGAGCAGAATATGTCGGCCGAGGAGCTTGGCGACCGCGCCAGGCACATGGCGAGCAAGGCGCATGGTCTGGCCATGTGGGGTCTGCCATGTTTTTACCTGCTGGGGCGGGAGTGGCTGATCGATATGGGCCTGCTTCGACCCCAGGACGCCGCGGAGGACGTGGTCTATATCTGCGATTTCTGGAAACGCTTCGAACTGTCGTGGCGCCGCAACTCGGGGTACAAGACCGCGGTCGAGGCCGGCCATCGGTCACAGATACACCCCGAGGCCCAACTCCAGGTTTTCCACGCCGACCTGTACGATTGCGCGGCCGGCGACCCCCTGCACGTGGCAGCCCAGGCTTTCGTTGCCTCTGCCTCGCAATACGCTTTTCTTATCGCCTGTGAAAGTCGCATAAGCCTGCACAACCACGGCCCCTACAGTCTCGGCGATGACCGGCAAATGATCATCCGCGATTTCCTCGATATCGGCGAGTACGACTTCCCCTGGCTTGACGATGTCGCCGCTGAGCTGCCCTACTCGAGCCTGACGGTCACCATGGCGACCAAAGGCGTCAATTTTACCATTATGGATGACTGGGGCAGTTTCGAATCAGAGCCCGAATTCAAGGACGAGCACATCGTCGGTGTGGGCCTGTATACCTCTGACCCGCTGTCGGATGGCTATATCCCGGTCGGCATGGAATCCCGGGAGGCGCTGACCGAAACCTTCAGCGAGCTCAACGAGAAGGTAAAGGATGCCATGAGCGCTCTCTGGAAACGGATTGCCGGGTGGACCAGGGACCAGATGCTGGATGCCGGGGCACTGACCTACTACGCCATTATCAAGGACCTGGCCCATATCGCGGGCTGTTATGACCCGGATGACTGGATCAAGATCGATGCACGCGCAGAGCGGTTCCGGCCCCTGCTGAACGATGAGTACAGCAGGGACCTGCTGGGAGAGATCTGTGTTGGTAGCGGTCCGCATCACCAGAGGAGTGAATACACGATGATGCAGCACTCGAACCTCCCCCAGCACATCTACACGCCCCTTCCCCTTTCACTGCTGAATGACGGCGACTACGCACCGACAGTCGGCGGTATCATGCCCGGGATTACCTACCTGGATGAAAAGAAAGATCACTACCGCACCTGCGAGGGCCTCCTCGGGTTCAGTGAGTACAACCAGCGGGTCAAGGCCCGGGATTACCCTCTGGACCGCGACGCCGAGCGCCTTTTCTGCAAGACCACAGTGAAGTTCCAGGCCGATAGCAAGGAAGCCGATGAACTCTACAAGCTATACCAGCGACGTTCGAGGAACCTGAAAGACCGCGGCGCGCGTCTGCGCCGCGCGGACATCGAGGCCATTCGCGACGGCGCGAAGCACCGCTGACATGCAGATTGGATCGCTCATCCAGCGCGCAGGCCTGTACTTTGGCGACGCGCCCTGCCTGACCGAGGGTGAGCGGACGGTGAGCTTCGCAGAATTCGACGAACTGACCAACCGCCTGGCCAATGCGCTGCTTGCGCAAGGTTTGTCCGCCGGGGATCGCATCGGGGTATTACTCCCCAACAGCATAGACTGCCTGGTGGCCTACTATGCCGTCGCCAAGGCGGGCCTGGTCAGGGTGGGACTCAATACCCGCGAAACACTGGAGGAGCACAGCTACAAACTGGCAGAAAGCGGTTGCCGCGCGGTTATTCACGATGGCGGTACGAACTTCGAGTGCGAACGGCAGATCGACCGAAACTCACTGGCCGCACTGATAGGGAATGGCAATCCGGCCCCATGCAGGGTCGACAGGCCACTTGATGCGGCATACAGGCTGGGCTTTACCGGGGGCACCACCGGCCGACCCAAGGGGGTGATGCTCACCACCCGCGGCGAGCTGTGTGAGCTGACAGCATTCCTGACAGATCTGATGCCCGACCTCAGGTATGGTGACCAGTTCCTGCACGCAGCCCCGATCGCCCACGCCTCCGGCGCATTTTTCCTCCCCGCCATTACCCGTGGCGTGCACTCGATCATCATGCCCAAATTCGATCCCGCCCGGTTTGTGGAGCTCGCTGTCGCCTGCCAGGCAAACCTCACCTTTCTGGTGCCAACGATGCTGGCGATGATTCTCGAGGTACCGGGTATCGAGGCGGCGCCCCTTAACTTCCGTCGGATCGCCTACGGCGCCTCGCCCATTGCCCCGGGATTGCTGGCCCGTGCGGAGAACCGGTTCGGGCGTGTGTTCGCACAGACCTATGGCCAGGCGGAAAGCCCGATGGTCATCACCTGCCTGCAACCGGAAGATCACGATCGCACCGGCTCCTGCGGGCGCCCCTTTACCATGGCGGAGGTAGCGGTATTCGACGACCAGGACAGGCCACTTCCCCCCGGGGAGATCGGCGAGATCGTGACCCGCGGCCCGCAGATCATGGCGGGCTACTGGAACCGGCCGGAGGCCACCGCCGAGGCCATGCGTGGCGGCTGGCTGCACACCGGCGATATTGGCACCATGGACGAGGACGGCTACTTCTATCTGCTGGACAGAAAAAACGACATGCTCATCACCGGCGGATTCAATGTCTATCCCCGGGAAGTGGAAGATGTCCTGATGGCCTGTGACGGCGTAGTGGAAGCCGCGGTGGTCGGCCTGCCCGACGAAAAGTGGGGAGATCGCATTCACGCGGTGGTTGCCGGCAGCCCGGGCCTGGACGCCGAGCACATCATGGACCACGCCAGGGCGAACCTGTCCAGCTACAAGCGCCCGAAGGAAATCGAGATCTGGCCAGAGCTGCCCAAGAGCGCCGCCAACAAAATACTGCGGCGCAAGGTGCGCGAGCAGATTGTTGCCAGGCAGGCGGAAACGGGGGAGTTGAAAAAGTGAAGGATTTGTATCTGCTGATGCATGGCATCGCCGTCAAAAAGTACTGCGATCTGGATGAGCTGTGTGCTGTGACCCGGCTGTCACCGGTTTCCGCGCAGACGCTGCTCGGCGAAGCGCTGGCCAAAGGCAGGGTTGTCGAGGTAAACGGCAAGTATGCGCTCACCCCGGCGGGCCAGATCACCCTGCGCTCCAGCTATGCCGGCGCATGTGGTCCCCTGCGCGCGGATCCCGGCTTCATGTCGGCTTATGAGGCGTTCGAGGAAATCAATCAGGATCTCAAGCAGGTGATAACCGACTGGCAGACGATGACCATCGGCGGCGAAAAAGTGCCTAACGATCACTCCGACAGGACTTACGACGAGAGCATCATCGACCGCATTGGGCGCATTCATGAGAAGGTCGAGAAGATTGTCAAACGTCTGGCCACGCAGGTGCCGCGCATGGAACGCTACAGTGAAAAGCTGCTGGAGGCACTGGAGAGAGCGGAGGACGGTGACATTCAATGGGTGAGCGATGCCCGCATGGAAAGCTACCACACCCTCTGGTTCGAGTTGCACGAAGATCTGCTGCGGCTGGTTGGCAGGGAGCGCCAGGAATAGCGCCATGACCACGATGACGAGCGGACAATGGGTATTGCCCATCGACGGTAGCATTCTCCCGGACCGGGCCCTGATAGGCGGCAAGGCCTGGTCGGTTGCGCATATGAGAAGTCTGGGGCTGCCCGTACCCCCGGCATTCGTCATCACCACCAGCGCCTGCCATGCCTATCAGGCATCGGGCACAGTGCCGGATGAGCTGATGAGCGAGGTGCGCAACGGCATGCAATGGCTGGAGGCGCAAACCGGACGTCGATTCGGCGCGGGCGATGCGCCTCTGCTGGTTTCTGTGCGCTCTGGCGCGCCGGTGTCGATGCCCGGGATGATGGACACCGTATTGAACCTGGGTATGAACGTGCAAAGTGCGGCGGCTCTCGCCGCAGAGAGCAGGGACCCGCGGTTTGCGCGGGATACCTTACGCCGCTTTCACGAGATGTATGCCGATATCGTGCTCGGCAGCCAGTTACCCGCACTTTCCGAGGCGCAGGATATTCCGGCGATGTCCGCCGCCATTGCCATGCACTCTGGCAACAGCTTCCCCGAGGATCCGATGGACCAGCTGGAGCAGGCTGTCACCGCCGTATTCGACTCCTGGAATTCCCGGCGCGCCAGGCGCTACCGTAAACACCACGATATCTCTGACAGCCTGGGCACCGCCGTCATCGTGCAGTCCATGATTTTTGGCAATCTCGACGAGAACAGCGGCACCGGCGTGCTATTTACCCGCAACCCATTGACAGGGGAACGACATCCCTACGGCGAGTACCTGCGTCAGGCCCAGGGAGAGGATGTCGTATCCGGCAAATTCACCCCCGGCAGTCTGGCAGATATGAAGCAACTGGTGCCGGATGCCTACGATCAGCTGCTGGCAGCCGGGGCCATACTGGAACGTGAACATGCCGAGGTGCAGGATATCGAGTTCACCGTACAGCAGGGCACGCTGTATCTGCTGCAGTCGAGGACGGCAAAACGCGCACCCGCGGCGGCGGCGCGTATCGCGGTCGATATGCACCGCGAGGGTGCTGTGACTATGGAACAAGCCATTGCCCGGATAACACCTGCGCAGATTCGCTCTGTACTCAGCCCCCGCTTGCAGCCCGGGCAGGCACTGGATAAGGCCACACTGTTCAGCGGCCTGGGCGTGTCTCCCGGCATCGGGATCGGCAGGGTGGCGACTGATGCGGACTCGGCCGAACAGCTGGCCAGGCAGGGGGAACAGGTGATTCTCGCCACCAGCACCACCTCGCCGGATGACGTACACGGTATGCTGGTGTGCAATGCGGTCATTACCGAAAGCGGCGGGTCCACCTCGCACGCCGCCGTGGTCGGCAGGGCGCTGGGCCTGCCCTGCGTGGTCGGCTGTGGTCCCGGCACCGTCACCACACTTGCGGGCCAGACAGTCACGGTCGACGGCGAGCACGGCAGGATCTACGCCGGTCAGCTGGCCGTCGAAATACCCTGTGAGACGCAGGATGACCGCCTTGCAGAACTGCGTGAGTGGGCGGCAAAACTCAGCCCTATCCGGGTGCTGCGGCGCGAGGAAGCACCCGCGTCGACCCTGGACCTCGATGCATTCGAGGAAGCGGTCGAGCCGGACAAGCTCGCCGGGCTGCTCGCCGGTGCTCGCGGCGCGAAAGGCGGCGCCATCGCGAGCGACGAAGGCGTCAGGGCAGCGCTTGCAGCCGGACTGGAATATATCGTGGCAGAACCTTCGCTGCCGCCACTCATCGCCGCCATTCATGCAAGGGCCGGCCGGATCCCCTCGGACAACCAGTAAAGAGCACGCTCATGAAAGAACCGACAGCTGACGATATCAAAACGCTTATCGAGAATTTTGAAGGGTCACAGTGGAAAGAACTCTCCTTGCAGGTCGGGGACTTCAGGATCTTTCTCTCCAGGGACCCCAACTGCATCGTACCGGGCTGGCTGAAAGAGTCGCAGCCGGCAGGACAGCATGGCGGGGCACCCAGAGGCGAGACCGGGGCGTCGCAGGTCACTCGCAGCGTCGGTCAACCGTTGCAAGAAACGGTTGCCGCCCCGGCGGCGGCAGCGACGGAGGCCGATATACCCGCCGGCGCAGTGGCCGTCAGGGCTCCCAACCTGGGCATCTTCTACCGGGCCCCGAAACCCGGTGCGCCACCCTATGTGGCGGCCGGAGATCAGGTGGAGCCCGACACGGAAGTCTGCCTTATCGAGGTCATGAAGCTGTTCACCCCGGTCACGGCGGGTGTCAGGGGAGAGGTCGTCAACATCTGCATAGAGGACGGTGAGATGGTCGAGCACGGCCAGGCGCTGTTCCATATCAAGCCAAAGGCCTAGCATAGCCGATGGGAATTTCGCGGCTGTTCATTGCCAACCGGGGCGAAATTGCCGTGCGTATCATCCGGGCGGCAAAATCCCTCGGGATTGAAAGCGTGATCGGTGTCTCCTCGGCGGATACAGGCAGTCTGGGCGCGCGCATCGCCGACCGCTGCGTCGTGCTGGGTCCGCCCGACGCCGCGCGGAGCTATCTCAGTGAAAAACTCATCGTGCAGGCCGCTGTAGCCACCGGCTGCGATGCCATTCACCCGGGCTATGGCTTTCTCTCCGAGCGACCGGCTCTCGCACTGCTGTGTGAAGAACACGACATCGCGTTCGTCGGACCCAGGCCCGGTACGATCGAGGCGCTGGGGGACAAGCTCAGCGCCCGGAAAATTGCCGAGGCCGCCGGGGTGCCCCTGGTGCCCGGCACAACTGCGCTGGCGAGCGTGGAAGAAGCCTGTGCGGCGGCCGCAACCATCGGCTATCCCGTGGTGATCAAGGCCACTGCCGGTGGTGGTGGCCGGGGGATGTTTCTGGCCGATGACGCGGCCACCCTGAGGAAGCTGTTCAACAAGGCCGCGGAAGAGGCGCGCAACGCCTTCGGCAACGGCTCACTGTATATCGAACGATTCGTGCGCAGCGCACGGCACGTCGAAGTGCAGGTCTTCGGTGATGGCGAGGGAAAAGTAATTCATTTCGGTGAGCGCGACTGCTCGGTCCAGCGGCGTTACCAGAAACTGATCGAGGAGGCGCCCTGCACCATTCTCCCGGCGGAAATCAGGAAACAGCTGCATGCGGCTGCGCTGAAGCTGACTGCCGACCTGCATTACCGCAACGCCGGCACTGTGGAGTTTCTCTATGACATCGATCGCAGGGAATTCTACTTCATCGAGGTCAACGCCCGCATTCAGGTCGAGCATCCCGTCAGTGAGCTGACCTCGCGCCGGGATATCGTCGCCATGCAGTTGCTGCTCGCGGGCGGCAACCCGCTGGCGCTTGAACAACACGATATCGTGCTGCACGGGCACGGGCTCGAGTGCCGGATCAATGCGGAAGACCCCGCCAACGATTTCCACCCCTGTCCCGGCCGCATAAGCCGATGGGACATGCCTGATGGAGATTTCATCAGGGTCGACACCTTCTGCGAGCGGGATACCGTGGTGCCTCCCTATTACGACAGCATGATTGCCAAGCTGATCGTCTACGGTAACGACCGGGGGGAGGCGCTGGAGCGCATGATGTCAGCCCTGGGCAGGTTGCGTATCGATGGCATCAAAACCAATATTGCGTTGCAACGGTTTCTCGTTGGCCATCCGGATTTCGCCGCCAATGCGATCACCACCGGTTGGCTGGAACGGACCGGCCTGCCCGCCTACCTCAGCAAGCACAACAGTACCCGGGAGTAACGGATAATGGCTCATATCGAGTTTCTGGACGAGACACTGCGCGACGGGCAACAGAGCCTGTGGGGCATGCAAATGCGCTGCGGTATGGCATTACCCATAGCGCCGACCCTGGATAAAACCGGATTCCGCGTGATCGACCTGACCGGCTCGTCCATGTTCGAAGTACTGATCCGGGTGAATCAGGAAAATCCCTGGGAGGGTCTGAAACTGCTCACCCAGGCGATGCCCAACACACCCATCCGCGGCGGCATGCGCGCCAATGCCTCGGTGACATTTGGCGTTACGCCGGATGCGTTGATGGACCTGTGGATGCGCCAGCTCAACGAGCACGGGTGCCGCTCCTTCTGGATCTATGATGTGTTATTCAACATAGACAAGATGCACCGACTCGCCAAAGTGGCCAAAGAGTATGGGTCGGAGGTGGCCGGCGCGGTTATGTTTACCTCGAGCCCGGTACATACCGATGAGTACTATGCGCAAAAAACCCGGGAGGTCGCTGCTTCCCCCGACGTGGACACCGTGTTGCTGTACGACACTGCCGGCGTGCTGGACAAGGAACGCATGGTGACCCTGGTGCCCACGGTAATTGCCAACGCGAACGGTAAACCGGTGGAGTTCCACTCCAACAATATTCTGGGGATGTCAGGTAAAGCCTACTGCGACGCCATCGACCTGGGAATCACCATACTCCATACCGCCAGCCGGCCCATGGCCAACGGCCCGTCTGTGCCGTCTACCGAGATCATGACACGCAACGTGGAACTGATGGGGCATACGCACGATATCGACACCCGACTGCTGGCGCCGGTTGCCGAACACTTCGAGAAGGTGGGGAAAGCGGCCGGTTTTCTGATCAATCAGCACCACGAATACGACGTTCTCTCGGCAAGCCACCAGATTCCGGGGGGCATGATCGGCACACTGCGCGCGCAGATGGCGAAGCACAAACTCAGCCACCGGATGGATGAAGTATTGATGGAGACCGCAAAAGTGAGAGCCGAACTGGGCTATCCCGGCATGGCGACACCTTTTTCGCAGCTGGTAGGCACCCAGGCAGTATTGAATATGGTCAGTGGGGAGCGCTACAAAATCGTACCCGATGAGGTCGTTCAATACGCTGCGGGGTTCTATGGCGACCCGGTGGCGCCGATAGACCAGGATATATTCGACCGGATCATGAGCGCTCCGCGAGCAAAAAAGGTCGCGGCCCGGCCCCCGTCCCAGCCGACCCTGGAAGAACTCGAGAAAGAGTATGGGACACGGGACCCGAAGGAGTTGATTCTGAGGGCCCTCATGCCCGAGTCGGATCTCAGGAAAATGCGGGAGTCGGGCCCGGTGCAACGCAGCTACCCCTTGCTCTCCTCGCCGGAACTGCAGCAGGCCAACGAGCTGATGAAAATGGCCACTGCCTCGGTGGTTCAGATCGAGTCCGAAAAAATGAGCATGACGCTGCGCCGCTGATCGGTGCGCAGTCAGCGCTACAGCTGATTAGCGGCGGCGTAAGCCTCTCGCGGCAGTGTCGTCAGGCTCAGGCGCCGACGGCGCAGGTGAGCTTTGGCGGTCCTCTCCGCTTTCTGGGGGTCGCCTTCCAGAACCGACTCGGCTATTGCGCGCAGCTCCTTCAGTTGGCTCTCGTGCTGCTTCCTGGACACAAACGCCTGGAACTGCAGGCGCATCAGGGTAATCCGCATGCGCGGCAATATTCCCCTGAGCTCCTTGTTGCCGCCAATATCATAAAGGACGTCATAGAACCGGCGGCGGGATTCCAGAAAGCCCTGGGTTTCGCCCCCCTCCCCATGACTGATGGCCTCGTTGAAGACCTTCAAAAACGCCTTGCGATTGTTCTTTTCATCGATATGCTCGGCCGCCAGTTTTGCCGCCAGGCCGGCGAGCACCTCCAGCACCTCCAGCGTATCGTTGACCTCCTCTCGCGACTGGGCACGCACGCAGGCGCCGCGATTTTTACTCAGTATGAGTACGCCCTCCCCCGACAGAAGCTTGAATGCCTCCCTCACGGGTCCACGACTCACTCTCAGTTCGCGGGTCAGGTCTGCCTCGATCAGGCGCTGACCCGGCACATAACGGCCTTTTTCAATACCGCTGATAATGGCGTCCATTACCCGGCGCGGAGAGCTGGGCTCCGCTGACCTGTCGACAGCCACATGGGATGGCGCAGCGCTCGCAGGGCTGAGATCTTCTTTCATGGTTTGGCTTCGACCTCTTCCGTACGCAGGCAGCTTGTCTTTTATATTCTCGCCGAGGTGCCACCATCCATCAAAATTACGGCGCCATTGGTGTAGGTGGATTCGTCCGATGCCAGGTAGAGGCAGCCGTAAGCTATTTCATCGGGCGTACCGGCCCGTCGCATCGGACAGAACCGATCGGCGACCACCTCGTCATCAAACAGTGATATATGCGACTCGATCATGGGGGTATCGATGAAGCCCGGGCAGACACAGTTGGCCCGAATGCCATCCAGCGCATATGCCGCACAGAGTGAGCGGGTCAGGTTGATCATTGCACCTTTCGCCGTCGTATAGGCGTGCGCGTCCGGATGCCCCTTGACACCAAGTACCGACGAAATATTGATGATTGACCCGCTACCATGCTTTTTCATGACGGGAATCGTCAGTTTGCTCATGTAGAAGACCGAGTCGAGGTCTATGGCCAGCACCTCGCGCCACTGCTCGGCGGTGGTTTCCGTTACTGCGCCCATCGATCCCGGACTTTTCTTGTCCCATGAATAGCCAACGCCCGCGCCATTGAGCAATACGTCGATCCTGCCGTACTTTTCCAGGGTGGCGTCAACCAGCTTTTTCGCGCCGTCCTCACGGGAGAGATCCGCAGCGACGACCATACCCTCGCCACCTTCGGCGATAACGTTGGCGAGGGTCTGGTCCAGGTTCGCCTGCGTCCGCGAGCAGCCCACGACGCTGGCGCCCTCCCTCGCGAACAGCTCCATACACGCCCTTCCAATGCCCGATCCTGCGCCGGTTACGATCGCTATTTTACCTTCCAGACGTCCCATGGAGCCTCCTTTTATGCCATCATAGTGGCCATCCCGCCGACACCCGACAAGGTCACTTGTGACTACAAGATAGTAGGACAATAATGTCCTTTATCTACGGATTTGTCCATAGCCTGAAGGGCCAAATGGCATTTCCCCGGCCCGGTTGATTGACACAGGCCGGTATGGACAAGTCAACTTCGCCAAACTGAACAAAGCTGCCCCCGGTCTCAATCAGCTGCGCGATCAATCCCGCGGGCTACGATCAGAGAGTTATGGAAGATCTCCGGCCAGGTTGGCTCGAGTGCAGGAGCGATTCGCCGAAGGAGATGAT
>JAZBNW010000370.1:0-3573 GCA_036350855.1 Halieaceae bacterium | reverse complement strand
GCGACCTCACCCTGCGACGCGACGCGTCCGGAGCCCTTGGACTGTTCTATGCCCGCACCGCCTCCGGCGGGATCGCCTTTTCCTCCCATCTCGGCACGCTGATTCACCTGCCGGGCGTCAACCGGCAACTGTCGCGCCCTGGGTTGCACGAATACCTGCGCATGCTCGACATCGCGCCGCCCAACACCATATACGAGAGCGTCCGTGCGGTGCCGGCAGGCGAAAGTGTACAGCTCGACACGCAGCGCCCGGGAACCGAGATCGCGCTGCCGCCGCGTACATTCCCGACCATGGACATCCAGTTCGATGATGCGGTCACTGAACTGGAATCCCGGCTGACAGCCAGCATCGCCCGCCGCCTCGACGGCACGAACCGTCCGGCGGCCTTTCTAAGTGGCGGCGTGGATTCCTCCCTCATTTGCGCTCTTGCTGCCAGGCACCGAGCGGATCTGCAGACACTGACAGTCGGCTTCGAGGGGGCCGCGTATGACGAAACCCCGATTGCGGAGACAGTGGCCGGCCACCTTGGCCTGCGTCACCGCGTGCTGCGCTTTGGCCGGGAGGATTTCCTTGGCGCGATAGCCAAGGCTGGCCAGCACGCCGAACAGCCCATGGCCGACCCAGCCGAACCCGCAACCCTGCTGGCTTTCGATCTGGCGCGGCGTGAATACGACAGCGTTCTGGATGGCACCGGCGCCGACGAGCAGGTCGGCGCCATGCCGCCCCGCCATGTGCGGGTGGCGGTCGAGTATTCGTCGCGCCTGCCTGCCACCCTGCGCGACTGGCTATCCAGGACCTTGCCACGCTTGCCAGGCCTGGGCGGCTACGTCCCGCTGTTCGACTTCGAGCACCCGGCCGAAACCATGATGCGCTGGCACGGCTTTCGGCGACAGGAAATCGAGGCCCTGTGCGGCGAGCCGGCCAGCCTGGCACACACACGTTTTTACGAAGTGTTCGCCCGATTCCCGCGCAATGATCATTACGCCCGCTACAGCGCCCTGATGGAGACACTGCCTTGTGATCGGCTGAGCCAGGCGGCCCTTGTGACCGGTCTCGATGTGCGTTTTCCATTCTGGAGTCCGGAAGTTGAGGACTGGCTGCGTGGCCAGCCGCTGTCTCACCGCTGGCGGGAAGACGCTCCCAAGCACATCCTGCGCAGCCTGCTGGCACGCCATGTGCCGAGACATCTGTGGGACCTGCCCAAGCACAGCTTCGATTTCCCTTTGCAGGATTTCCTTGCCGGCGAAGATTACGCAGTGGTACGGCGCTACCTGCTGCAAGGCGACTGGGCGAAATGGCAGGTGCTATCCACCGAGCACGTGGCCGAATATGGACGTCGCTTCATCGGCGGCGAGCACAGTCTGCGCTTTCGGGTTTGGGCGTTGGTGGTGCTGGCGGCATGGCTGGACGGCCATCGCTATTGAGAAAATCCAGGTCAAGCCCGTATGGTCATGTGGTCTGGAGTTCCACCAGACATGGGGAGACGGTAAGCCGTTGCCAGGCTTTATGGTAACGGTCTGATTTTATATAACCCCTCTCCCCAACCCTGATGGAACTACTAGCCACTCGACTAAGCCCGCAAGCGGGCAAGTCGCTGGTTATCTCCCGCAAGGGGAGAGGGAGCCACGCTTTGTAGACTTTGTGAGCACGCTGAATCCTGTGAAATCAAGCATTGCGAATCCCGCTCGCGCCGGTGTGAGGTCGTGATAGACAATTCCTCGGGTGACGGGATGTGGCTTGGGGATTTTTGGATTACGCTTCGAATATGTCCCGTCCGGCACTATTCTTGCTGTTTGAATAGCGCTGCGGACTGCACCTTTGTCCGCAATCGCAAATTTCATCGAACCCATAGACCCATACTGAAAACTCCAGGGGAATGAGCAGCACAGCCAGCGCAAACCGGCGAACCGCCCGGATCCTGATGTACACCGCCTACTTCGATCCGGAGTACAGCGGCGCGGCCCTGCAGGCGCTCACCCTGGCGCGTGAACTGCGTCAGCGCGGCCATCATGTCGAGTTCGTCACCAACCGCTGGCCTGGCCTGGCGGAAACCGGTGAAGTGGACGGCTTCTTCGTCCGCCGCCTGGAGCCGGGACGCTGGCGCAAGCACCGCGAGTTCCGCCTGTGGTTCCATCTGTCGCGGTATATCTGGCAAAGACGTCGGGACTTCGACATCGTGCACAGCCACGGCGCCTATTACACCCATGCCTTCATCGGCCCGCTCGCCCGGGTGGCGGGCCTCAAGTCGCTGGTCAAGGCCAGCCTCGCCAACGACGACCTGCTCGACCTGAACCTGCCGCTGATTGGCTATCTGCACCGGATGATGCTGCGCCGTATCGACGCCTATGTCGGCATCAGCCAGGATCTGGTGCAGGAATTCCGCGATGGCGGACTCAGGACCGACAAGATCCACCATATCCCGAATGGGGTCGATACCAATCTGTTCCAGCCCCGTCCCCATGATCAGCGCGTGGCCCTGCGCGAGAAACTCGGGTTGCCGGCTGACCGGCCGGTTGCGCTGTATGTGGGGGTGCTGGACCCGCGCAAGAACATCGAATGGCTCGCCGACCAGTGGGTGAAACATCGCGCGTTCGGCAGCGATGGCCTGCTGGTGGCGGTCGGACCGCAAAGCCGCGAGGACACGGACGGCGCTTTGCGTGGGCGCCTGGCCGCCCTGGGCGCAACCCATCCGGATCTATTCGCCCTGCACGATTTCTCCACTGACATCCTGTCCTATTACCAGAGTGCGGATGCGCTGATCCTGCCCTCCCTCAAGGAGGGCCTGCCCAATGTCGTACTGGAAGCCATGGCCTGCGGGTTGCCCTGCGTGGCGGCACGGGCGAGCGGCAGCCGCGAGCTGGTCGTCGAGGGTAAGAACGGCTTCACCTACGCCCACGGCAATGTGCAGGAGATGGGCGAGGCCGTGCGCCGATGCCTGTCACCGGAGGGCGTCATGCTGGGAACGCAGGCGCGCGAAATGGCGCAAGCGCAATATTCCATTCAGGCCATCGCGGACCGTTACGAAACGCTGTACGCGCAGTTGCTGGCGCGCAAATGATTAGGAACGAGGAGAGCTTGCATGGCTATGCCTTCGCTGATCCGCTCGCCCAGGCGGTATTCAACAAAACACCCCCTCTCCCTGGCCCTGATGGAACTACCAGCCACTCGACCAGGCCCGCAAACGGGCAAGTCGCTGCTTGTCTCCCACGAGGGGAGAGGGGGTTTTGGTGGGAGTGGCGCCCTCGCCACGATCAAACGTCAGCAGGGCACCAGGCTCTGCATCGCCCCGAGGGCGGGGCTCCCACAGGCGGTTTCTCATACCGGAATGGCGCTGAAGTATTTGTTCCGCACTCCCCCTGCCGTCGTTGCGAGAGGAGCACGGCATGCCAGCTCCCCCCGACCAAGCCAGGATTTCCGAATCGGCACCTCGCCTCGCACCTCGCGAAGTTCCATCACTCAATGCGTGACTGAAAGGACCTGCCCATGATCATCCGAGCACGCGCCCCGCTGCGCCTGGGTCTGGCCGGCGGCGGCACCGACGTCTCACCGTATTGCGACCGCTACGGCGGACTG
>JAZBNW010000369.1:0-12271 GCA_036350855.1 Halieaceae bacterium | reverse complement strand
CGGTCTCTCTATACTTGCTGTGCCAGGGGATTCCACCGGATATTTAATGGCACTGCCGGTGTACTGTGTTTTTCATCTTTTACGGGATCGTAACACGCCATGAAGTTCAGTCGAGCCAGTGAGCGCCTGGCGGTTGATAACTCCGTCTACTGGGGTGTGCACAACAGCGCCTGCGCCCTCAAGGAGGCCGGGGAGGATATCATCCTGTTCTCCATTGGCGACCCCGACCTGCCTACCCTGGACTTCATCGTCGACCACGCGGTCGCCAGCCTGAAGGCCGGGCGCACCCACTACTCGCCCGGGGCCGGTGAGAGACCGCTGCGGCAGGCCATCGCGGATATCGAATCCGGGGCGAGTGGCAAGGCGACCAGTATCGACCAGATTGTCGTGCACCCCGGCGGGACGAATGCGATCTTCACCACCCTGTCCTGCTTTTTAAACGAGGGAGACGAGATTGTCATCCCCTCCCCCATGTACGTCGGCTACCAGGGCCTTCTGGGGGCAATCGGTGCGACAGTGATTGATGTGCCGCTGGATCCCGCAGACAATTTCACCCTGGATGTGGATGCCGTTAAACGCGCCTTCACGCCAGCCACCCGCGTACTTTTCCTCAATACGCCGGGCAACCCCGGTGGCAATATTATCACCGAAGTGCAACTGCGCGAGCTGGCAGCCTTCTGCCTCGAACGCGGGGTGTGGATTGTCTGCGATGAAGTCTATTCGATGATCACCTTCGGGCAGCGGCATGTATCCCTGCTCAAGGCAGCCGGCTCGCTGGAGAATGTCGTGGTGATCGACGCCCTCTCCAAGTCGCATGCCATGACCGGTTGGCGCATGGGCTGGACCGTTTCATCCAGGGATACCGCCAGGCGGATTCTCGACTTCGCGTCGGGGACCATCTTCGGCTGTTGCCAGTTCGTCCAGGACGCCGCGGCCTTTGCCCTGAATAATGACGAGGAATACACCAGGGCCATCGCCGACGAGTATCGGGTGCGCAGGGACTACGCGGTTGAGCGAATCGGCAGGATAGACGGCCTGAGCGTGAATACGCCCCAGGCGGGCATGTTCGTCATGATGAACGTGGAAGGCGTCGGGGCCGACGGCCTGGCCTTTGCAGCGGGATTACTGGAGCACGGCGGTGTCTCGGTGTTGCCCGGAGGGGCTTTCGGGAAGATAAGCAGGCACTTCGTGCGCCTGTCACTGACACACCCGGTGCACGTGATGAGCAAGGCGTTCGACCGGATTGAACGTTATATAGCATCACTAAACCAGTGATAGGACACCGTATGGCAACCTGTGGAGAAGTACTGGTCAGCATGCTCGAGGCCTATGGCGTCGAGTTGGTCTTTGGTATCCCGGGTGTCCACACCATCGAGTTGTACCGCGGACTGCCCAACACCGGAATCCGGCATATCACTCCCCGTCACGAGCAGGGCGCCGGCTTCATGGCGGACGGCTACGCCCGGGTGACCGGCAAGCCCGGCGTCTGCCTGATCATCACCGGCCCCGGGATGACCAATATCGCCACCGCCATGGGCCAGGCCCTGGCTGATTCCGTACCCATGCTGGTGATTTCCTCGGTCAGCCGCAGCTACCAGCTCGGTATGGGCGAGGGGCGCCTGCACGAGATGCGGAACCAGGGCGCTACCCTGTCCGGTGTATCGGTCTTCAGCCATACCCTGATGCGCGCGGATGAACTGCCACAGATACTGGCCAGAGCCTTTGGCGTATTTGCCAGCGAAAGACCTGGCCCCGTGCACCTGGAAATACCGCTGGACATCATTGTCTCCACCGCCGACCACCTGGACCAGACGCCCTACACGCTGCCTGCACCGCCCGGGGCCGCCCCGGGCGCGATACGCCAGGCAGCCAGCCTGCTGGCGCAGGCGAGGCGACCATTGATCGCTATTGGCGGGGGCAGCGTCAAGGCCGCGACCGAGCTGGTAGCGCTCGCCGAAAAGATCGGATCGCCGGTGATCAATACGGTCAATGCCAAGGGCGTAATCCCCTACAGCCATCCTCTGGCGGTGGGGGCTTCCGGTTCCTGTGGGGAGATTCGCAGGGAGCTTGAGCAGGCGGACGTGGTGCTGGCGGTCGGTACCGAGTTCGGCGAGACGGATTACGATTTCTTTTTTAAAGGTCCGCTTGTCGTCAACGGCCAGCTGATCCGGATTGACATCGACCCTCGCCAGCTCACCCGGAATATCAGGGCCGACCTGGCCATTTGCAGCGACGCGCAACTCGCCCTGGATGCCATTTGCAGTCAGCTGCCTGCCACGGTCGCCGACAACAGTGCGGGAGTCGCCCGGGCCGCCGCACTGCGGGCGTCCCTGGCAGGCTCGCGCAACAGCCGGTATGAAGCGTTTTTCGCCGCTGTACGCGAAGCGCTGCCCGAGGTCATTATCGTCGGAGACTCCACCCAGCCCACCTACTACGCCTGGCTGAACTACGAGACCGAGGGGCCCCGCCGCTATTTCCATTCCGCCAGCGGGTTTGGCACCCTGGGTTACGCCATTCCCGCAGCGATAGGCGCCAGGCTCGGCCGCCCGGACTCGCCTGTCATCGGCCTGATCGGTGATGGCGCATCACAGTTTACCATCGCAGAACTGGCCAGCGCCGTGGAGGCGCGGGTGCCGGTTATCTTCCTGCTGTGGAACAACAGCGGTTATGCCGAGATAAAACGGTTTATGGAGGAAGGCGATATCGTCCCGATCGGCGTCGATATTTTCACGCCGGACTTCGTGGGCATAGGTCGGGCCTTTGGTTGCGAAGCGACCCGGGTCGAGGATCTCGGCGAACTGCGAAGCGCCCTGGTAGCCGCCAGCACTCGCGACATGCCGACGCTGATAGAGATTGTCCAGCGCGAATTCGTCGACGGATACCCCATGGCCAACTGACGTTCAGCAGGCATCAGGCAGCAGCGATTCGCCCTTGCGCTCGTACCACAGCAGCAGGCCCTGCCAGATGTCCTCCGCGGTTTCGGCATACCAGAACAGTTCCCGGTCTTCCGTATCGATAACCCCCTCGTCGACGAGAAAATCGACATCGAAGGCCTTGCGCCAGAACGCCTCCCCTACCAGTACCACGGGCACCGGCGCTATCTTGCGGGTCTGGATCAGCGTCAGGGTTTCGAACAACTCATCAAAGGTGCCGTAGCCCCCCGGGAAGGCCACTAGAGCTTTCGCGCGCAGCATGAAATGGAGCTTTCTCAGGGCGAAATAGTGGAACTGGAAACACAGCTCGGGGGAGATATAGGGGTTGGGAAACTGTTCATGCGGCAGTTGTATATTGAGCCCGACGGTCTTCGCGTGCACGTCGCTGGCGCCGCGATTGGCCGACTCCATCATGCCCGGGCCTCCACCGGTCATCACCGCCAGGCGGCAGTCCCCCGGCCCCTGGCCCGACTCGCCCACCAGGCGGGAAAAATCCCGGGCGATATCATAGAAGTGGCTCTTCGCCATGATGCGCCGGGCAACTGCCAGTCGTGCAGCCAGTTCGCTGTCATCGGGCTGACTGGCCAGGGCCGCCTGCAGTTTTTCCACCTTTCGCCTGGCGGCCCTGGGCTCAACGATGCGGGTGCTGCCGAAAACGACTATCGTTTGCTCGATGCCGTATCTGCGCAGCATCTGCTCAGGCTTGAGGTAATCCAGCTGCAGCCGCAGGCCGCGCGTACTGCTGCCGCCGAGAAAATCGAGGTCTTGTACCGCGGGTATATAGGATTCGCTGCCCAGAATGGCATCGAGCATATGCGCGCACTCGGCGTCCTCACTGGTCGGTTTGGGGCTCTGCCACGGCAACGGTTCCTTGCGCTGATCGGGGTGCGCGGGGGCTGGCACATCGCTGTGAGTCTTCTTTTCTGTCACGGATAGTTCCTTCGGCAAAAGTCGTTATGCAGAAACACCTGGCCTGTCCATGCTCAGGTATGGTCCTGGATGCCCTGCAGCAGATGCCTGCTCAGGTCGCCGACCAGGCGTGTGTCGATCCGGCGCTCGGCGAAGCGCCAGCCCGCCCCAGCGCGGACAAACTCATCGCGGTAGCGTACGCCGATAACGGGTTGCAGGGGAAACGTGTCGAGTGCCTGGAATACCATGGCATAGGATTTCGCAGTGGCACTGTCACCCTCGACCTCGACCAGCACATTGCTGGTCATATGCAGCGTGTGCGGTGTCGCGTTGTCGTCGTAAATTCGGGTGAACGAGCGATACAGGGCAAGTACTGCACCGGCGCCCACAATATTGGTATCCCTGCCCTGCCCATCCACGGCAACAATTCTCCCCGCCTCGAACATGGCGGCCACCGCCTCCAGGTCACCATCGTCGATATGATGGGCGTATCGGTATATGAGGTTCTTGATCGCACAATGGTCACAGGACACCAGTATTCCTCCCGGGTTTTGCCTACAGGCGCAATCATTAGCAGAGCCGCAGGGCCAGTACAACAGCCCGGCGCAATCGCAATGCCCGGGCCGGCTCCCTGTGCCGGGTGATCCCGATCGACAGCGTCAGGACCTGGACAGCACGGCGAACGGTCTGCCGGCGCGGACTACGAGCCAGACTCTCACCACATCGGATCTATAAAAAATAATATAAATCAATTAGTTATACATAATTAATCAAGCGAATTATCAATGATAAACAGTGCTTGAACAGGCGGATCCTGCCAAAGTAAACCCGTCTTGACCGATTTTACCCTCACGCCCAGAACTTTCTTTAACTTCGTTTATCTATATAGAGTCTGTTTGACCCGGGGCCACTCGAGGTTACACTACTCATCTGGATACAAAACAGGTAACAAACTCTTGAATCTGATAAATAAAATCTCGAAAGGGGCGTTGCTGGCTCTACCGGCCCTGCTCCTGTGTTCCCTTTCGCTGCCGGGCTGGGCACTGATTGAGCCGACTGACGCCGAGCGGGAGACGATCGTGGAAATGATCGACCAGCTGGAGCAGCGTCATTACGCGAAACACCCCTATGACGATGGCATGTCCTCCACCCACCTGGACAGTTACATCGAGAGCCTCGACCGGGGCAAGATGTTTTTCACCGCCGCTGATATCGCGGAGTTTGAAAAGTATCGCACTGTCATGGATGACCAGTTACACGAGGGCAACCTCGAGGCCGGCTTCGTTATTTTCAACCGTTTCCAGGAAAGACTGGAACAGCGCATGGAGAGTGTGGTCGAGACTCTGCCAGAGCAGGTCAAGGCTATGGACTTCAGTGTGGACGAGAGCTATCCGCTGGACACCGATGAGTGGGAGTGGGCCAGAACCCCCGCTGAGCTCGACGACCGCTGGCGCAAGCGTGTCAAGAACGAGGTGCTTAGCCTCAAGCTCGCCAAAAAGCCCGTTGAGGAAATTGCCCCGATACTGGTCAAGCGCTACAGCAGCCAGCTCAAGCGCGTGCGCCAGTACAACAGCCAGGATGTATTCCAGATCTATGCCAACTCGCTGACGGAGCTGTACGACCCCCACACGAATTACCTCTCCCCGCGCCGGTCGGAAAACTTCAATATCAATATGAGCCTGTCCCTCGAGGGCATTGGCGCGGTATTGCAGCAGGAGGACGAATACACCAAGGTAGCGCGACTGGTGGCAAAGGGTCCGGCCGACAAACAGGGGGAGTTGAAACCCGCTGACCGCATAGTCGGTGTAGGCCAGGGCGAGTCGGGCCCGATCGAGGACGTGATCGGCTGGCGTCTGGATGAGGTCGTGGAGCTTATCCGTGGTCCCAAGGATTCCACCGTGCGGCTGGAAGTGCTGCCCGCCAAGTCCAAGGCGGCTGACGAGCACAAGATCGTGACGATCGTGCGCAACAAGGTAAAACTCGAGGAGCAGTCGGCCCAGAAGAGAATTCTCGAAATACCCGACGGCGACAGGACCATCAAGGTGGGTGTGATCGACATCCCGGCCTTCTATATCGACTTCGATGCCATGCGCCGCGGTGACGAGGATTACAAGAGCACCACCCGTGACGTGAAGCTGTTGCTGGACGAGCTGCAAAACGAGGGTGTCGAGGGTATTGTCGTCGACCTGCGCAACAATGGCGGCGGCTCCCTGCAGGAAGCCAATGAACTGACAGGCCTGTTCATCGAGTACGGCCCCACCGTCCAGATTCGCCACTCCTCCCGCCGGGTATGGCGCGATGGCAAGCGCCTCAAGACCACCTATTACGACGGCCCCCTGGTGGTACTTATCAATCGCCTGAGCGCCTCCGCCTCGGAAATTTTCGCGGGCGCCATCCAGGATTACCAGCGGGGACTCATCGTCGGTGACCGTTCCTTCGGCAAGGGCACGGTGCAGACCCTGGTTCCCCTGACCGAGGGCCAGTTGAAAATCACCGAGAGCAAGTTCTACCGGATTTCCGGCGACAGCACCCAACACCGGGGGGTTGTACCCGATGTGGAGTTTCCCTCCATCTACGACCCTGAAGATATCGGTGAGAGCGCACTCGATCACGCCCTCAACTGGGACCAGATCAATCCGGTAAGGCATCATCGCTACAACGACCTGTCGACGATCGTCCCCCGCGTGACCAAGCTCTATGTCGAGCGCAGCGCGGGCAACCCGGATTTTGTCTACCTGGAGGAACAGGTTGAAATGGCGCGGCAGGCCAGCGAGATTACCGAGCTGCCCCTCAACGAGGCCGCCAGAATCGCCCTGCGGGAAAGCCAGGAGGAGAAGGCACTGCTGATCGAAAACAAGCGGCGCAAGGCCAAGGGTGAGGAACCGCTGGCTTCGCTGGAAGAAGAGGATGCGGACGCTGAAGATCCCGAATTGGCCGCCCTGGAAGAGGAAGAAGAGACGGCCGGCGATGAGCCCGATGTGCTGCTGACCGAGGCGGGTAATGTGCTGGTGGACATCCTGTTGCTGAAAGATCGCGCCTACGCGGTACATACGCCGCCGGAAGAGCCGAAGAAGTAAGGCAAGGCATGACAGAAACCCGGCGAGAGCCGGGTTTTTTTACGCCTGCTCCCCGCCCCCCGCGCCGAACCAGGCCAGGCGCTGGTGCAGGCGAACCACGTTGCCGACGATGATCAGGGTTGGCGCCCTGGCCTGTTCGCGCTGGACGATATCAACCATGGTGGCCAGGGTGCCGGTGATGACCCGCTGGTCGGGGGTGGTGGCCCGCTCGATCAGGGCGACAGGCGTGTCCGCAGAGCGACCGTGGCGCTGCAGTTGCTCGCAGATAACCGGCAGGCCCACGAGCCCCATGTAAAACACCAGGGTTTCCGACACTGACTGAAAGTCCTGCCAGTCGTGTTTGACTGTCCCGTCCTTCAGGTGCCCTGCGACAAAACGCACACTTTGCGCATAGTCCCTGTGGGTGAGCGGGATGCCGCTGTAGCAGGCGGCGGCACTGGCGGCGGTGATCCCCGGAATCACCTGGAAGGGAATGCCGTTTTCCGCGAGCAGGTCGATTTCCTCACCGCCCCGGCCGAAAATAAACGGGTCGCCGCCTTTGAGTCGCACCACGCGTTTCCCCTGCCGGGCAAGTGTTACCAGCAGCTGGTTGATCTCGTGCTGGGGCAATGCATGGTCGGACCTGGATTTGCCCACATAGATGCGTTCGGCGTCGCGCCTGGCCATCTCCACGATCCCGGGGGCCACCAGTCGGTCGTACAGCACGACGTCGGCACTTTGCAGCAGCCGTTGCGCCTTGAAGGTCATCAGGTCCGGGTCGCCGGGGCCGGCCCCGAGCAGGTAGACCTCGCCGCGGTAAAGATGGCCGGTATCGATCAACTGTGACCGCAGCAGGGTCTCGGCCTGCTCCTCCCTGCCGGCAAGCACCAGCTCGCCGACGGCGCCTTCCACCGATCCCTCCCAGAACAGGCGCCGGGCGCTCTCACCGGGGATTGCCGCCTTCACGGTATCTCGCAGGCGGCCGGCAAATTGAGCCAGGCGGCCGTGGGCGGCGGGCACCATGGCCTCGATCCTGCGGCGCAGCAGGCGCACCAGCACCGGGCTGTTGCCACCGCTGGATATGGCCACTGTCAGTGGCCCGCGCTCTACGATGGCCGGGAAAATGAAGGTGCACAGCTCCGGCGAGTCGACCACGTTGACCGGCAGGCGGCGGGCCGTCGCATCGCGGTAGACCTGCTCGTTGACGCTCCTCAGCGGGGTGGCCGCGACAACCAGCACCGCATCGGCAATGGCCTGCTCGCTGTAACTGTCCTGGCGCCAGCTGCCATCATTGCTATCCAGCAGCTGTTGCAGCTCACTGCCGATCTGCGGGGCGACAACGCTAAGCCTCGCGCCGGCCTTGATCAGCAGGCGGGCCTTGCGGGTTGCCACCTGGCCGCCTCCCACCAGCAGTACACTCGCACCGCTCAGGCGCAGGCTGACGGGCAGAAAGTCCATCGTCAGCCGCGCAGTTCCGTCAGGCCGCCGAGCCAGGGTTGCAGCGCCGCGGGCACGGCAACGCTGCCATCCGCCTGCTGGTAGTTTTCCAGGATGGCCACGAGAGTCCTGCCGACGGCAAGTCCGGATCCGTTGAGGGTGTGCAACAGCTCGGGTTTACCGGTGGCGGGATTGCGCCAGCGGGCCTGCATACGGCGCGCCTGGTAGTCGCCGAAGCTGCTGCAGGACGATATCTCCCGGTAGTTGTCCTGGGCGGGCAGCCACACTTCCAGGTCGTAGGTTTTGCGAGCGGAAAACCCGATATCGCCGCCGCAGAGAATGACCTTGCGATAGGGCAGTTCCAGCGCCTGCAGGACCTTTTCGGCATGGCCGGTCAGCTGTTCCAGCGCCGCATCCGAGTGGGCCGGCCGCACCAGCTGCACCAGTTCCACTTTCTCGAACTGGTGCTGGCGAATCATGCCGCGGGTATCGCGGCCATAGCTGCCGGCTTCGCTGCGAAAGCACGGGCTGTGGCAGGCAAAGCGCACTCCGGACTCACCCAGTTCCGCATCCTCGAATATCCTGTCCCTGGCCACGTTGGTGACCGGCACCTCTGCGGTGGGGATCAGGTAATAGCCCTGGTCACCCTCGAGCCGGAACAGGTCCTCCTCGAACTTGGGCAATTGCCCGGTACCCCGCAGGGAGTCACGGTTGACGATATAGGGCACATAGATCTCGCGGTAACCGTGTTCGCGGGTGTGCAGGTCGAGCATGAACTGGATCAGCGCCCGGTGCATCCTGGCGAGTTCGCCATACATCACGGTAAAACGCGAGCCGGTAATCTTGCCGCCGGTGTCGGCGTCGAGCTGGCCCAGACCCTCGCCCAGCGCCACATGGTCCTTTACCGGGAAGTCGAATGCCCTGGGTGTACCCCAGCGCGCCACCTCCACGTTATCGGTTTCACTGGCACCCTCCGGCACGTCCTGCGCGGGTATGTTCGGAATGCTGAGCAACAGCTCATCCAGCTCGCCCTGGACCTGCCGGGCCTGCTCGGTGAGATCATCGAGCTGGCTGGCAATCTTCGCGAGAGTCTCGTTGACCTGGGCCTTGGCCTCGTCAACCGGGACGCCCTGCCCGACCAGCTGCCCGATTTTTTTCGACGCGCTCTTGCGCTCGGCCAGCAGATTCTGGCTGTCGATATCCGCCTGCTTGCGGCGCGCATCCAGTGCGGTGAAAGCTGCCACATCGAAAGCGAAGCCGCGCTTGTTGAGTGCAGCGGCGACCGCTTCCGGGTCCTGCCGCACTGCCTTGATATCCAACATGGTTCAAAGTCCTGTGTTTGCCGTTACGTTGTCTTCTCGTGCCGCTACATCAGCGCCCGGGTCAGCTGCATCCCGGCGCCGGCCATGACCACACACAACACCACACTGGCGAGCATATAGCCCAGGGAGTGTGCCATCTGGCCTGCTTCCAGCAGCTTGATGGCCTCGAGCGAAAAGGTGGAAAACGTGGTGAAAGCGCCGAGGAAACCCACCATCAGCACACCGCGCCAGTCCTGGTGTATCAGCTGCTTTTCCACCAGTAACACGTACACGATCCCGATGGCAAAAGACCCCAGTACATTAACCAGCAGTGTGCCAACCGGTAAATGTCCTTCCCACAGGCTGTGGGCCCAGCCGGCAAGCAGGTAACGCGCTACAGCGCCCGAGGCGCCGCCAATGGCTATGAACAACAGGTAGTTCATGGTTGTGGTGTGATGGATGAGCAGGTAGCGGCATTGTACTGGTTTTACCCGGCGGGCGCAGGTGTTTCAGGCCGTGGCTGCTATCAGGGATAGCCCGATGGGTTGCGCTGTTGCCAGCGCCAGGCGTCGGCGCACATATCGTCCAGGCCCAGCCGGGCGCTCCAGCCCAGGTCGCGCCTGGCCCGGGCGGGATCGGCATAGCACTGCGCTATGTCGCCGGGCCGGCGCGGTACCACCGTGTACGGTATGGCCCTGCCGCAGGCCTTCTCGAATGCCGCCACCATTTCCAGCACAGAGTAGCCGGTGCCGGTACCGAGATTGTGGGTGATGCACCCGGGTTTGTCGGCGAGCCTGGCCAGGGCACTGATATGGCCCCTGGCCAGGTCGGTGACGTGGATGTAGTCCCGCACACCCGTACCGTCGCGGGTGGGATAATCGCCGCCGAAAACCGACAGTTGCTGACGCAGTCCGCTGGCGGTCTGGGCGATATAGGGCATCAGGTTGTTGGGGATGCCACTGGGGTGCTCGCCAATGCTGCCGCTGGGGTGCGCCCCCGCCGGATTGAAATAGCGCAGGATGGAAATATTCCAGCCGGGGTCGGACACGTACAGGTCCCGCAGCATCTCCTCTATCATCAGTTTGCTGCGACCATAGGGATTGGTGGCGGACAGCGGGAAGTCTTCGTTGATGGGATTGCTCGCCGGGTCACCGTAGACCGTGGCGGAGGAGCTGAACACCAGGTTCATGACGCCTTCCTGCGCCATGGCCCTGAACAGCCTGACTGCGCCGTTGACGTTGTTGTCGTAGTACTCCAGCGGTTGCTCTACCGATTCGCCCACTGCCTTGAGCCCGGCGAAATGGATGACCGCGCCGATCCCGTGCGCAGCAAGCAGTTGACGCACCAGGGCCTCATCGCGAACGTCCCCACGCACGAAAACAAGCGATTTCCCGGCAATATCCTGTACCCGCTGCAGCGCGACCTCACTGCCGTTGGACAGGTTGTCCAGTACCACCACCTGGTAGCCCTGCTCCAGTAGTTCCACGCACACATGCGAGCCAATGTAGCCCGCTCCGCCGGTGACCAGTACCTTGTCTTTCATGCTTGCCCGAATACCTGTTTATTGACTAGTCGCCGTCGCCGGACATGTCCCGGTAGCGCTGGCGAGTACTGATAGTATCGAGTTCGCGCAGGTATTTGAACTTGTCGCGAATCTTGCTCTCGAGCCCGCGATCCACCGGTTCGTAGTAGCGGCGGTCTTTCAGGGCCTCCGGGAAATAATTCTCACCGGCGGCGTAGCCGCCCTCCTCGTCGTGGGCGTAGCGATAGTCCGCTCCGTGTTCCATCTCCCTGAGCAGCCGGGTGGGCGCATTGCGCAGGTGCAGGGGCACCTCCGCGCTGTCACCGCTGCGGACATCGGCGAGGGCCGCCTTGAAGGCGCTGTAGACAGCATTGCTCTTGGCGGCGCAGGCGAGATAGACGATCGCCTGGGCGATCGCCAGTTCCCCCTCGGGACTGCCCAGGCGCTCCTGCACCTGCCAGGCGTCGAGGCACAGGGTCAGCGCCCTGGGATCGGCATTGCCTATATCCTCACTCGCCATGCGCACCACGCGGCGGGCGATATACAGTGGGTCGCAGCCGCCGTCCAGCATGCGGCAGAACCAGTACAGCGCGGCGTCCGGTGAGCTGCCGCGCACCGCCTTGTGCAGGGCACTGATCTGGTCGTAAAAGAGGTCGCCGCCCTTGTCGAAGCGGCGCAGGGAGGCCTGCAGGACCTCCTCCAGGGTCTGCTGGGTAATCGCGCCGTCCCGGGCGAGGTCCGCCGCCAGTTCCAGCAGGTTCAACGCCCGCCTGGCATCGCCGTCGGCCTGGCGGGCGATCAGGGTAAGGCATTCCTCCCCGGCCGTTACCCGGGTAGCCATGGCGTCGAGGCCGCGCCGCAGGACGCCCTCGATATCCTGTGTTTCCAGTGGGCGCAGCTTGTAGACCCGGGAGCGCGACAACAGGGCGTTATTGAGTTCAAAGGAGGGGTTCTCCGTGGTGGCACCGATAAAGATAACCGTGCCATCCTCCACATAGGGCAGAAACGCGTCCTGCTGGGACTTGTTGAAACGGTGAACCTCGTCGACGAACAACACGGTATCGCGTCCGCCCGAGCGATATTGCCTGGCCTGGGCGATCGCCTCACGTATCT
>JAZBNW010000368.1:0-2192 GCA_036350855.1 Halieaceae bacterium | reverse complement strand
GCCCGCCGCCTGTTGCGCGACGGTCACAATGGTGAAAACACCGTGACAGCTGTTGCCGCGAGGCTGGGCATGTGGGATTTTGGCCGCTTCGCGATCCGGTACCGGCGCGTTTTCGGTGAACGGCCATCGGATACGCTGCGACGTTCCAGGGGCGCGTTTCAAACCGGATTGAACGGAAAAACGAGGTGTACGATCCGAAACGTTACTGCATAAAAGCATTCCGACGGCATGGCCGGCAGCATCTGGCGCGGCTGGAGGGCGGTGAATGCACGGATCACCGCCGCGGGTCGGACGGCCTATTCGGTCGGAACTACGTATCAGGATGGCTATATACCTGTTATGTGAAAGTAGCCCCTTAATGAGTCCACTGTTAAATCTGTGCGACCAGCGATGGGAACTCATCTATTTTGAAACGCTCAGTTTCGGTAGAGGAAGAGGCGTACGACGCTCTCACATGAGGTGCCCGAATGGAACCGTCTTCTTCTGAGCTCCAGCCTACCTGGGGCCACTATTTTTTAATTTACGCGATCGTCACAATTTTCTGGTTCTTGCTTGTGGGAAGCCTGAAGAAAGATGCGGTGATCGCCGGCCTGGCTGTGGGTGCAATCATCACGGTGTTGATGATTCCGCGCCTTTCGATCCTGGCCGGGGTGCGTCTGTCCTTCGGGGCACCCCTGGCACTTCTTAGATATCTTATAACCTTTATTGTTGCGTTGGTTCAGTCGAATTTCGATATGGCCCGGCGCGTGTTGTCCCCCTCGCTGCCCATTCGACCGGGCCTTGTCGAGATCCGCACCAAATTGGAATCACCGATTGGAAAACTGCTGCTGGCCAACAGTATTACCCTGACACCCGGCACATTGACCGTTGATGTCGTGGATGAGCGTATTATGGTGCACTGGATTGACTGCCCGCCAGGTGGAACCGTGGATGACCGAACCCGTGCCATCGCCGATTCCTTTGAACGTGTTTTGCGAGGGTTCGTCAAATGAGCATCAACTTTCTGGAAATCGTCGCATTCGCCCTTATGGGGACGGCATTGCTTTTTGGGATGATTCGATTTTTGATCGGCCCCAAAGCGCCCGACCGGATCGTTGCGGCCGACATGCTGGCGATCATCACTACCGCGGGGATTGCGGGACTGGCTGTCCTTCTCGGTAACGTGCTTTATCTCAGCGTCTCGCTGATCTACAGCGTGTTGAGCTTCGTGGCGATGGTCGCATTGGCACGCGCAATTGAAGGGGGTCGGTCGTGAGATTGCTGGCGGATATCTTCCTGCTCGTTGGCGGGTTTTTTATGTTTCTCGGTGCCCTGGGTCTGCTTCGTATGCCCGATGTGTACAACCGGATTCAAGCTGGAACCAAGTCCGTGACACTTGGCACCTTATCCTTCCTGATCGGTATCGCCCTGCTGTATCCCGAGTGGTGGTCCAAGCTGCTGTGTATCGCGGCCCTTATCATGTTCACCAATCCCGTGAGCTCCTCGACCATCGCACGTGCCCTTTATCTGGCCGGAGTGCGGCCATGGCAGCACGAGACGGTCGCCGATGCCGTGAAACCGGATTAATCGGAAAGAGTGCCATGTTGGAATGGATTGCATTATTGATCGTGCTCGTGATTCTAACTGCGGCCGTGGCTGCACTGACAATCGGCAACATGGTCGCTGCGGTCGCTGCGAGTTCGGTGGTATCCCTCGGTGTATCCGTGTTGTTCGTGCTGTTGCATGCCCCCGATGTAGCCATGACCGAAGCCGCCGTCGGTGCCGGCCTGTCGGGCGTCGTACTGGCCCTGGGGTTGCGCAAACTGGGGCTCTGGCGGCTGGATCAGGATCGCAAAACGGGTCCTGCTGCGCAGCCCATAGGCCCGCGGAAGGAGGACAGCGATGCGTAATCTGGTATCCCTGCTGTTCACCGGCGGTTTGGCTTTTCTCCTGCTGGTGATCATTTCCCAACTGGATCTGGGTCGGCCGCCGATGATCGTGGGACAGCAGATTCTGGAAGAGGCCGGGCCAAAGGTCGGCGCCCAAAATATTGTCACCTCCGTGCTGCTGGCTTACCGAGGATTCGACACGCTTGGCGAACTTTCCGTGCTGTTCGCGGCGGCAACGACCGCGGGACTGGTTTTGGGGCATCGTCGCAAGGGGGCGAAGATTGACCCGGACGCGGGCTTCATCCTGCGTGCCAGCGCCGATGC
>JAZBNW010000367.1:0-16639 GCA_036350855.1 Halieaceae bacterium | reverse complement strand
GCCTCGCTTCCCGCGCCATTTTCTAAGAAGAAATAGGGGACAGACCACGGTTAATGACCGGTCATTAACCGTGGTCTGTCCCCTATTTCTTCTTAGAAAATGGCGCGGGAAGCGAGGCCGTGGTATCCCCGACCATGCCCGCGGAAATGCCGCGGCGCTAAGGCGCGATATCCAGTGGCGACCAGCCCATACCGTCGGGTTCCAGCCCGGTCGCTATTGTCGCGCGGCGCTGCAGTGACTGCGCGTCGTAGACGGTTATCACGTGGGCGTTTGAGTGAGCGACGAACAGGCTCTCGCCATCGCCGGATAACAGGACGCCGATTGGAATGGAGCTGTCGGGCAGCATGTCCCCGAACAGCGTCTTCCGGCTGCGATCGGGCGGCACGTCGAATTGAAGACGACTGTGTTCCTCCCGACTCTCGCGGTCGATTACCGCCAGGGCATCTGCCTGCGGGAGTGTGACGTACACCCGGCCGCGCGGGTCATCGGCCTCGGCTCGAATCGGGAACCCCGGCAGTTGGATATCCTCCAGTTTCACGAGCGTGTTGCTGTCGAACACCGACACGGTTCCCGCCGCGCGATTGGTCACCCACAGCTGCTGGCTGTCCGCCAGTGCAATTCCCTCGCTGCCTTCCCCGGCACTGAGATCGCTGATCTTTCTGCCTTCAGCGAGGTCGATCACACTCACCGTGCCCGAACCGATGTTGGCGACATAGGCCCTGCCCAAATCTGCGGAAACCGCCACCATGTGCCCCACGTCCTGGTCGACCGCGACAGTCTGCGTTACCTCGAGTGAATCCACGTCCACCACCAGCAGGCTCCTGGTGCCCTCCGCGGTGATCACTGCACGCTGCTTGTCCAGCCACTCGACGCCATGGGGTTTCGTACCTGCGGCCAGTGTAATAGTCCCAATCACTCTTGCGCCGGGCACATCCACAACCGTCAGCGAGTTGCCGGGCAGCTCCCGCGTGCCGTAGTTGCTGACCAGGGCGCGCTGCCCATCGGGTGAGACGGCGACCTCGTGGGGCCCGACGCCGGTCGGCAGGGTTGTCCGCAGTTGCGCCGTCGGCAGGTCGAACAAAGAGACAGTCGCCTCGCTTTTGTTGGCAACCAGCAGCGTCGCCGCGCGGCTACCGGGAATCACAAAAAGCGTGAACACAACAAGCAGAATCCGAAGCGTGAATATCATTGGCAATCTCTCTGGCGGTGACTGGGCGAGATAGACAATCTACCTTCAGCGTGGCCCGGATTCAATTCAATGCGTTGCCGGCAGGGGCGGCGACACGCCCGACGACGCCGGGGATATTCAGGTTGCGATTCGGGTTGCACACATCGGGCCAACGCGGCAACCTGTAGAAAATCGTATGGCAGGCGACGCCAACCGGATTGTGCCCTGAAGATAGTGCCACCATCCGGGCTCGCCGCTGGCAGGTCATGGATTTTCCGATGGCGATAAATACTTTAGCGCTGCAAGCACGGCTTCCCGCTGGAGCACACAGCTTAAACCGGGCCAGGCATGGTGGGCTGGGAGGACTCCTGTCACCGATCACTGTCTGCGTGGTTGCAAGCCTGTTGAGTGCCTGCACCCGGCAGGTCGACCAGCCCACGAGCCTGCACTGGTACGTCTACGCCGAGCGCTCCGGCGCATTCGAGCAGGCCGCGCGCCGCTGCAGCGACGCTGCCCAGGGCCGCTATACCATTGAATTCGTGGCGCTGCCGGCCGATGCGAGCCAGCAGCGCGAACAACTGGTGCGCCGTCTGGCGGCCGGTGATCCCGACATCGATATCATTGGCATGGATGTCATCTGGACCGCCGAATTTGCCGCGGCCGGCTGGATTCTGCCCTGGGAGGAAAATCTGGCCCGGCAAGTGCGCCGCGACCGCCTGGCGGGCGCGACAGAGAGCGCCAATTACCGGGAGCGCCTGTGGGCGATCCCCTTTACCACCAACACCCAGCTGTTGTGGTACCGCAAGGACCGGGTACCCACACCTCCGGCGACCTGGGATGAGATGATCAGCGTGGCCGAGAGCCTGGGCGACGTCGGCACCATCCAGGTCCAGGGCGAGCGCTACGAGGGTTTGACCGTGTTTTTCGTCTCGCTGCTGGCGTCTGCCGGCGGCTCGGTACTGGCGCCGGATGGTGAGGGAGTGTCGCTGGAGGACGAGCCGACGCGGCGGGCGCTGTCCGTCATGCGGCGCCTGGCGAACTCTCCGGCGGCGGATCCGGCACTGGCCAATGCCCGGGAGGACCAGGCGCGGCTGGCCTTCGAGTCGGGTCGGTCGAGCTTTATGGTCAATTACACCTATGTCTGGCCCAGTGCCCGGGCCAACTCGCCGGAGGTGGCGGCTCATATGGCCTGGGCCCGATGGCCATCCGTCGCAAAAGGTCGCCCTGGCCGCGTCACGGTAGGCGGTATCAACCTGGGTATCGGCGCGCACAGCCCTCACCCTGAGTACGCCTTCGAGGCGGCCGCCTGTATCGCATCGCAGGACAACCAGCGCCTGGCGGCCACCCTTGGCGGGCTTCCCCCGACCATCGAGGCACTCTATGACGAAGGAGAGGTGAGGGACATTTTTCCCTTCGCGGATGTTCTGCGCGAGACCCTGCGCGAGGCGGTACAGCGACCGCAAACGCCACTCTACTCAGACCTCTCCCTGGCCATAAGCCATTCGCTGCATCCGATGCGAGACATCGAACCCGAGGCGGATGCCGGTAAGCTTCGTGAGTCAGCCGCGCGGGCGCTGCGCTCCGAGGGGCTGTTTTGAGCCGTCCTGGCTCCCGGGAGCGACGCCTGGCCTGGTGCCTGTGCGCCCCGGCAGTCATCGCCATGCTGGTGGTCACCGCCTACCCGGTACTCTACTCGCTCTGGCTCTCGCTGTTCCGCTATGACCTTCGCTTCCCGGATGAGCGCAGGTTCGTCGGGCTGGAGAACTACCTGACCGTACTGAGCTCGCCCGTCTGGTGGCAGTCCTTTTTCAACACCATGCTCGTTACGGTGGGCTCGGTGGCCGTCGAACTGGTGCTCGGCCTCGTCCTGGCGCTCGTGATGCACCGGGCGCTGGTCGCCCGCCGCCTCGTGCGCACCGCGCTGCTGGTGCCCTACGGCATCATTACAGTAGTGGCGGCCATGAGCTGGCGGTTTGCATTCGACCCCACTACCGGCTTCGTCGACGGGCTGCTGGGCCTGGAGGGCGCGTGGCTGGCGCAGCGCTGGACCGCCTTCATCGTCATCATCATGACTGAAATCTGGAAGACGACTCCGTTCATGGCGCTGCTGTTGCTGGGCGGCTTGTCCCTGATTCCCGAGGACCTGCTGCGGGCGGCGCGAGTCGACGGGGCGAACGCGGCGCAGCGCCTGTTTCGCGTGGTATTGCCGCTGATGCGCCCGGTCATCCTGGTGGCCCTGCTGTTTCGCACACTGGACGCTTTCCGTATTTTCGACACCGTGTTCATCCTGACACGCGGTGCGCAGGGCACCGAGCCCGTTTCCCTGGTCGGCTACAATACCCTGATCACCCGGCTCAATCTCGGCCTGGGCTCCGCGGTATCGGTGCTGATTTTCCTCTGCGTCGTGGCCATCGCCGCGCTCTATATCCGTGGGTTCGGGATGAACCTCTCGGACAGTGAGGATACGAAGTGATGCGAGTCGGCAGCAAAGATCGCCGGGAGCGGCTGTGGTGGGCCGTGGGCGGTGTGCTGGTGATCACCTATGCGCTGGTCCCCGTTGCGTGGCTGGTATCGCTGTCCCTCAAGCCGGCCCAGGATCTCGGGGACAAACGCTTCCTGCCGCGGCAGGTCACCCTCGAGCATTATGCGACCATCTTCCAGGACTCCCAGTTTGCCTCTGCCCTGTGGAATTCCGCTGGTATCGCCGCGATCTCCACCCTCGCCGCGCTGTTGCTGGGCGCGGGCGCCGCCTACGCTATCGTGCGACTGCAGTTTTCCGGTCGACGCCTGATGCTGGCCGCCGCGTTGGCCGTTGCCATGTTCCCCCCGGTATCGATCATCGGCCCGCTGTTCAACATGTGGCGAAGCCTCGGCCTCTACGACACCTGGGCCGGGCTCGTCCTGCCCTATATGACCTTCACCCTGCCACTGGCGATATGGACGCTGGCGGCATTTTTCCGGGAGATTCCCTGGGATCTGGAGAAGGCGGCACGGGTGGACGGCGCCTCGCCCCTGCAGGCCTTCGTGCACGTGATCCTGCCGCTGGCGGCGCCGGGTGTGTTTACCGCCGGGATCCTGGTGTTCATGTTTGCCTGGAATGACTTCCTCTTCGCGATCTCGCTGACGTCGACCAACGACGCCCGCACCGTTCCCGCGGCGATCGCATTTTTCACCGGCAGTTCCCTGTTCGAGCTGCCCACCGGGGCAATCGCCGCCGCCTCGGTCGTGGTGACCCTGCCCGTTATCCTGGTGGTGCTGCTGTTCCAGCGGCGCATCGTGGCGGGCCTCACCTCCGGCGCGATAAAGGGCTGACCTTATGGCAAGTATCGAACTGCGCTCGGTGGTCAAGCGCTATCCCGGCACAACGGCTGTCAAGGAGACCAGCCTGGCCATTGCCGATGGCGAGTTTTTCATTCTGGTGGGGCCCTCCGGCTGCGGCAAATCCACCCTGCTCAATATGATCGTCGGGCTGGACGAGGTCAGCGGCGGCGAGATCCTGGTCGATGGCAAGGTCGTCAACGATCTGGACCCGAAAGAACGCAACATGGCCATGGTGTTCCAGAGCTACGCCATCTACCCGCACATGACGGTGAGGGAGAACATGGCGTTTCCCCTCAAGCTCGCCCGCCTGCCGCAGGAGGAGATTGCCACGCGGGTGGAACAGGCCGCGGAGATACTCGAGCTCGGTGGCCTGCTGGAGCGCAAACCCGGCGCGCTGTCGGGCGGCCAGCGCCAGCGGGTGGCGATGGGCCGGGCTATCGTGCGCGACCCGGACGTGTTCCTGCTCGATGAGCCACTGTCGAACCTCGATGCGAAACTGCGGACGCAGATGCGCACCGAGCTGGCGCGCCTGCAGCGCCGGCTTGGGACCACCACGGTATACGTGACCCACGACCAGACCGAGGCGATGACCCTGGGAGACCGTATCGCGGTGCTGCGCCACGGTGAAATCCAGCAGGTCGGCACGCCGCGCCAGTTGTACGAACACCCCGCCAACCTGTTCGTGGCCGGCTTCATCGGCTCGCCGGCCATGAATTTCCTGCCCGGTCGATGGTCCGAAGGCCGACTGCAACTGCCGCTGGGCGCGATCGAACTGCCGCCCGAGCAGGTCGGTCCATCGTTGCCGACCGACAATCCCCTGGTGGTGGGTTTTCGGCCGGAGCACCTGCGACCGGCGTCGGGCGAAGGCTCCAACACCGGTGCTCTCGACTTCACCGCACGAATAGAAGTGCTGGAGTGGATGGGTGCGGAACTGTTTGTCTATTTCGACGTGGAATGGAGCGGTTACACCGGGTTTATCCTGCCGCAAGAACTGGAAACCGACAGCAAAGACACTGGTCGGCGGGTGATGGTCGCACGAATAGACCCGGCCTGTGGCCTGAAGGAGGGCGACACCCTGCACCTGCGCCTGGCGGCCGCCCACCTGCAGGTCTTCGACGCAGCCAGCGGTGCCAACCTGCGCCCGGAGATCGGGTGAGTGACCGCTGTGGCTGCCTGTCGCATGCATCGGCATTTTCGCTCAGGCCGACTAGACTAGGACAGTGAAGGAAGGTACCGCCCCCGGAACGTCCGGGCGGTGCCGGTTCCGAAGCGGCAGGTCAGCAGGAGAGCGGCGATCATGCATGGACATCAGGGTGCGCAGGCACACGGCAGCTGTTCGGGGGATTACGGCCCGGGGCGCCCCCACGGGACCTCCGATAGCTCGCTGACGGATCCGGTTTGCGGCATGAGCGTATCACAGGAGTCGCCGCACCGGCTCGAGCGCGAAGGCGTGGTCTACTACTTCTGCAGCGCCGGCTGTCGTTCGAAATTCAGCGCCGAGCCGGAGAAATACCTGAACAGGCGCGAACAGCCGGCAGGGGCCGAGGAAGATGTTGCCACCGGCACCGAGTACAGCTGCCCGATGCACCCGGAGGTGCGCCAGATCGGACCGGGCACCTGCCCCAAGTGCGGTATGGCGCTGGAACCGCTGATGCCGTCCCTCGAGGAGGAGGAAAACCCCGAGCTCAGGGACTTCCGGCGGCGGTTCTGGTGGACCCTGCCGCTCACCGTGGCAGTGGTCGCAATCGCCATGTCCGGCGGGCTCTCCGACAGCCTGCTGGGAGCGGCACGCCCCTGGGTGGAACTGGCACTGGCCACCCCCGTGGTGCTCTGGGCCGGCCGGCCCTTTTTCCAACGCTGGGCGACATCCATCGCCACCCGGCAACCCAATATGTGGACCCTGATCGGCACCGGTACCGGCGCGGCCTGGCTGTACAGTGCGATCGCCACGCTGGCGCCTGGAGTCTTCCCGCCCTCGTTCCAGGTGGACGGACATGTCGCTGTCTATTTCGAAGCCGCGGCGGCGATTATCTCCCTGACACTGCTGGGCCAGGTGCTGGAACTGCGGGCCCGCTCGGAAACCGGGGCGGCGATCAAAGCGCTGCTGGGTCTGGCGCCCAGGACCGCAAGGCGCATCCGGGACGACGGAACCGAGGAGGATATCCCCCTGGCGCACGTCCATCCGGGAGACCGGCTGCGGGTGCGCCCGGGTGAAAAGGTACCGGTCGACGGGGTGGTGCTGGAGGGTAGCAGTGCAGTGGATGAATCCATGTTGACGGGGGAGCCGATGCCCGTGAGCAAGCGTCCCGACGACCCGCTGATCGGCGCCTCCCTCAATACCAGTGGCGCGCTGGTAATGCGCGCGGAAAAGGTGGGGTCCGCCACCGTGTTGTCACAGATCGTGCAGATGGTGGCCAACGCCCAGCGTTCCAAGGCGCCGATGCAGCGCATGGCCGACTCGGTGGCGGGCTGGTTCGTAGTCGTCGTCATCTCCATCGCCCTGGTGACCTTCCTGGCCTGGGGCCTGTTCGGTCCGCAGCCCAGCTGGGTGCATGGCCTGATCAACGCGGTGGCGGTGCTGATCATCGCCTGCCCTTGCGCGCTGGGGCTGGCTACGCCGATGTCAGTGATGGTGGCGACCGGCAATGCGGCGACCCGGGGTATCCTGTTCCGCGACGCGGCTGCCATAGAGCATTTGCGCCAGGTGGATACCCTGATCGTGGACAAGACGGGGACGCTGACCGAGGGCAAGCCGGCCTTTCATGCGGCGTGCTCAGCCGGGGCGCTGCCTGAGGATGAGATCCTGCGAATCGCCGCCAGCCTGGATCAGGGCAGCGAGCATCCGCTGGCCCGGGCGATTGTCGAGGAGGCACAGAAGCGGCAACTGTCGCTGGTGTCGGCCGGGGAGTTCGAGTCGGCCTCGGGAATTGGTGTGCGTGGCGTGGTAGATGGCAAACGGCTGGCCCTGGGCAATACCGCGCTGATGGAGGAGGAGGCCGTGGACTGGAGCGGGATGGCGAAAAACGCGGAAGCGCTGCGGGAGCAGGGCGCCAGCGTGATGTACCTGGCGGTGGATGGCCGCCTTGCCGGGCTGCTGGCCGTGGCGGATCCCATCAAGGCGTCTACCGCGGAGGCAATCGCCGGCCTCAGGGATAGCGGCCTCCGGCTGGTGATGGCCACGGGCGACGGCGTGACGACCGCACAGGCGGTGGCCCGCGAGCTCGGTATCGATGAGGTGCACGGAGAGATGCGTCCCGAGGACAAGAACGCGCTGGTGGCAAAGCTGCAGGGGGAGGGTTACCGGGTGGCGATGGCCGGCGACGGCATCAACGATGCGCCGGCGCTGGCCCGGGCCGACGTGGGCATCGCCATGGGTACCGGCACCGACGTGGCCATGAGCACCGCCCAGGTGACGCTGGTCAAGGGTGACCTGCGCGGGATTGCGGCAGCGCGGGACATTTCCGTGGCCACCGTCGGCAACATGCACCAGAACCTCATGTTCGCCTTTATCTACAACGGTCTTGGGGTGCCTGTGGCCGCCGGTGTGCTCTACCCGTTCACCGGGCTGCTGCTGTCGCCCATGATCGCCGCCCTGGCCATGAGTCTGAGCTCACTGTCGGTGGTGGGCAATGCCCTGCGCCTGCGGGGGAAATGACCGCTAAAGGAGGGCGATACCCTGGATGAATAATTAGGGGACAGACCACGTTAACGACCGATCATTAACGTGGTCTGTCCCCTAATTATTGGGTCGTTAACGTGGTCTGTCCCCTAATTCCCTCCCCTAATTCCCCCTAATTCCCGCGTTTCCGCACTGCCACTAGCCACTTTGCTGCCCGGAAAGACTAGAATACTGGCGCCAACAATAGGAGCAGAGAATGCAGTCCGATTACTACCGCGAAACCAACGAACGCCTGTTGCAACTGATCCGGGACAACGTCGACCTGAGCGTGGGCCTGGGCTTGCCTGACCACCTCGGTCGCCTGGGCGATCCATCACTGGCGGCAAAAGAGCGGGAGCTTGCCAGGCTGCGGCAACTGATCGAGGGAATTGATGACTCGCGTGGCGAGGGTTTCTACGAGCAGTTGGACCTGGGTCTGATCAAACTGTACCTGGAGCAACAGGTTTTTTTCGATACACTCCAGCTCAATGGCCAGCCGCTGCGCTGCCAGAAGCCCGCCGGGGTCGACGGGATCAGTGGGGGCATCTTCCAGTTATTCGTCAACGACGGGCGCGATGCCCACGCGCGCCTCACGGATATTCTGTCGAGGCTGAAAATGGCACCGGCCTACCTCGAGCAGGAGCTCGAGGCCCTCACCACACCGGTTCGACGCTGGCGGGATATCGAGCTGGATCAGGCCCGGGAAATACCGGAACTGTTTCAGACCGTGCTGGACTGGGCCCGTGACTGTGGTTTTGAAGCCTCCGATGAACTCGCCACGGAAATTGCGCGGGCCGTAGCGGCCTTGCAGCGCTACAGCGCGGCCCTGGCGGCGTTACCGACCACCGACGCTTTCAGTATTGGTCGCGAGCAGATGGAAGCGCTATTGGGCATCAAGCGCCTGGGCAAGACGCCTGAACAATTGCGCCAGATGGCCGCAGATTATATGACGGGCATTCGGGCCACTCTGGAGGAATTGAGGGGGCGACTGATCGCCAAATATGCACTGGACCCCGCGACCAGTCTCGAGCAACTGCACGCGTTCCTGAACGAGCGCTACGCGGTCCAACTGGAGGACGGTCGACTGGAATCCGTGCTTGATCATTACAACGCCGAGAAAGAAAAAATAACCCGCTGGAACCGGGATCGCGGACTCTTTCCGGTACCCGACGGTCAGGATATGGTTATCATGCGTACCCCCGGATTTCTCGAACCCGTGATACCCGCCGGCGCCATGTGGCCTCCGCTGCCCCTGCGTGAAGGCGTGCGCACGAGCATGGTGCACCTGACCCTGAAAGAAGACGAATTGGCGGAACATACCCATCTGGGCATCCCGATGATGATGGTGCACGAGGGTATCCCGGGACACCACCTGCAATTTGCCAGCGCTTCCCTGCAGGACAGCCTGATCCGGCGCCTGTTCAGCGCCAACGAGCACGCGGAGGGCTGGACCACCATGCTCGAGGACTACATGCTCGATAATGGCTATGTCGACGAGTCACTGATCGATGAGGTGCGGTTCGTCACCAAGCGCGATATCTCCCGGCTGGTGGCGCGCGTCGGTATCGACCTGTATTTCATGAGTGGCGACAAGACCTTCCTCGATGTTGGCCTGGAACTGGATTTCGATTCACCGGACCCCTTCGAGAACGCGGCACTGCTGCTGAAAACCGCCACCGGCTTTACCGATGGGCGCGTCCAGTCGGAGCTGAACTGGTACTCGAAAGAGCATGGCTACCCACTCAGCTACCTCACCGGTAACCGGCTGGTCTGGGAAATGAAGGAGGAGATAACACGGGCCAACCGCCGCGGACTTGGCGCGGAGGAACTGGACCGCGAGTTTCACCGAATTTACCTGCAGTCCGGCTGCATGCCGGTGACCACGCTGCGCGAAGTCTATCGGCATGAGGGAATGCTGCTTTAAGCGCTGCCGGGTCGGCCCGGGGAACTGCGTTAGTACAGGACACAGTGGGAGAAGCCACTGTCCCTCTCGGCATCGCAATGCGCCTGGTAATCCGGCACTCCGCCGATATAGGCCAGCAGGCGCCTCGGTTTGCCCTCGATATTCGCCCCGGTATACCAGGAGTCGGTCCTGGTAACCAGGGCCTCGCTGGCGATTTCGTCATGGTGCTGGCCCCAGCTGGTTTCAGCCTCTGCGGAGGGTTCGATGGCCTGTGAATCACTGGCGCGCACGAAACTTACGCAGTCGCTAATCCAGTCAACCTGTTGTTGCAGGCAGGTGGGGACATTACAAAAAGCGGCGGCAGGCGACATCGGACCCATCACCATGAACATATTGGGGAAGCCGTTGACCTGCAGGCCGAGGTAGGTTCGCACGCCGTTGCTATCCCAGTAGTCCTTGAGGACACGCCCTTCGCGGCCGCGTATATCGACGCTGGTCAGGGCGCCGGTGCCGGCATCGAAACCCGTGGCACAAATCAGTATATCCAGTTCATGGTGGCCGGAACGGGTTGCGATACCGGTTTTGTCAATATGCTCGATAGGGTCTTCGTGGAGGTCGACAAGCGTGACGTTGTCCCGGTTATACGCCTCATAGTAATTCGTCTCCAGAGGGACCCGTCGAGTACCGAAGCCATGGTCCGTGGGTATGAGTTTTTCAGCCAGCAGCGGGTCGTCCACTCGCGCACGGACGTGCCGGGCGACATACTCCGAGAATATCTCACTCACTTTTTCATCGGTGAACACGTCTGCGTAGGAGCCGGCCCAGAAACGCAGGGAGCCGTCTTCCCAGAGCTCGTCCATCCGGGCCTTGCGCTCCGCCTCGCCGAGTGCCATAAAAGGCTGCTCAGCGGCTCCCCAGAAGTGTCCACCAAAGGTGGTGTGAACCAGGTGTCGGCTCCTGGGATAGTCGGCGCGCATCGCCTTCAGGGCGGCTTCATCCAGTTTCGGGTTTTTCATCGGTATGGTGAAATTCGGCGTGCGCTGGAAAACCGTCAAACTGCCCACCTGTTCCGCGATGGTCTGGATGACCTGTATGCCGGTCGCGCCGGTGCCGATAATGCCGACCCGCTTGCCTTCGAGATCGATACCCTCCTGCGGCCAGCGGCTGGTGTGGACCAGGGTGCCCCGGAAATCCTCTATTCCCTGAATATCAGGCAGATGTGGCACTGACAGGCCACCGGCACCCATCACAAAAAACTGGCATGACACCCTGCGTCCACCTTCGGTGCTGATGATCCAGCGTTTACTCGCCTCGTCGTAGTGAGCGGTCTTCACTCGTGAGTTGAAGCTGATGTCCTTCCTCAGGTCAAACTTGTCCGCAACGAAGTTCAGGTAGCGCTCGGTCTCCTGCTGGGCGGGAAAGCGTTCACTCCAGTCCCACTCGTCCAGCAACTCGTCCGAAAACCAGTACTGATAGACGCGAGCTTCGGAGTCGGTCCTGGCGCCGGGATAGCGATTCCAGTACCAGGTGCCTCCGACACCGGTACCCGCCTCGAAAACGCATACTTTCAAACCCTGCTCTCGAAACTTGTACAGTTGATAGAGCCCGGTAAAGCCGGCTCCCACCACTACGGCGTCGTATTCCTCGATATGCTCGCTGGATTCTGTCATGTCTGTCCTCGGCGGAAGTGCAGGGTCATTCGACCCCGCAGAATAGTGGGTAAGCGGCAGCAAAATCAACCGCGGCCGGATTCCCTTCAGGGAGACAGTGACTCTCCTCCAGGCGTCCCGTGAAAGCGGGGGCGGTAGATGTTGGCCTGAATCAGCAGTAAAGCCGGGATAAACCGACTCCCCGCGTCCTCAGTGTTTGCCGCCCGCCTCTTGCAGCCTCGCCAGCATTGCATCGGCCATGCGGCTGGCCTGTGCCGATTCGATTTTGCACTCGTCGTAGAGCAGGTTCAGGCACATCTGTCCGCCATAACTGGCCGCGGTGACACACACGGGGTGTTGGGCGGGTGGCGACACGGCGAATGCCAGCGAACGAATTTTCAAATTGTCCCCCAGGGGCACCTCGGCGATTCGCCCTATATTGGTGAGCATGGAAGAGGGCGCCGCCAGGGCGACGATCTTCTGTACCCGCCGGGCGCCGGCCAGGTCGGGGCTGAACAGTGAGATCTCCGTGTAAATGCCGTTGATGGCATTGGCGTCGCCGGAATCCATGATCGATCGCAACTGCTCGGGGATCTCGCGGGCCAGGCGCCAGAACTTCGGGGTTGTTTCCAGCCGGTGTACGGTGGTCAGGGTGCTTATATACAGACCCAGGTCCTGTTCAGTGAGCCCGCCACTGAGTACACCCCGCAGGTCTGCCAGTGAATTCAAGCCCAGATGACGGGGTTTCTCCCGCTCAAATTCGGCATTGATGGCCAGCAGCAGGCTGGCACCCAGGGCCCCGTGGATTGTCGTTTCGTGCTTGCGGCAGGCTGCGGCCAGGTTCCTGCTTGCGGTTGTTGGCAGATTGAACGGTATGCTGCGAATTTTCCGGCCCGGCCGGGATTCCATGTCATAGCCTGGCAGTTGCTCCGGAAATTTAAGCACCTTCTTGCCGGTGTCCAGCCAGAAGCGCAATTCCTTGAGCTTGCTTTCCACCGGCTTGCGGGCCGAGGCCATGTCCAGTTGCTGCGAGGAGGGTCGGGCCGGCTTTAATACCGCAGGGGAGTCGTCACCGCAGGCGCGTCGCAGCACGTCCAGCAGCACGGCCGCACCGGATTTCCCGTCCGCGATGGCGTGGTGGAAAACCATGGCGACCACCGACCTGCGCCCCTTGCCCCGGTACCACTGGAAGCGGGCCAGGGGCTCCCGGTCGGGGTCGAAGGCCTTCATCAGCTGGGTATCGATCTGTCGGCGCCAGTTGCGCAGGCTGCAGATGTCGAGCCGCAGCGGCCGTTCGCTTTGCGATACTGGCTCGAAACGGGGCCGGTTGTCTCCATCGACCACGATCCGGGTGCGTAACACCGGGTTTTCCCGCTGCACCACCGTCAGTGCGGACAGCAGGTCTGCCTCCTCCAGGCTGCCCTCGACTTCCGCAAACGCAACGAAATTGAGGCAGTAGAGCTGGTCCAGTAGCCAGTATATATGCTCGGTCCTGCCCAGCGGGCGGTCCAGCGTCGGTGCTGCCTTCATCCGGCTGTGCCTCTCTCGAAATCGCGAGTCTTCAGTGTGGCACCGCTTGGCCTGGTTCGCCCGATTTTGTATCCTGTTGTTCGACGGCCGCCCCGTCGAAATAGTGTTGACAGGCATATCGGTTCACCTATACTTGCTTGACACTAACAAGCCAGTGTTCCCTATAACGAGCAAGGCAGTGCGCCAGGCATGCAGGTACGCATGCGGTCTACCCGAGACCAGGCGGCAACTGCCCAATAATGGAACCGAACGCATGCAGGAAATCCGGGCTGAAATCGATAGCCTTCGTGGCAGGGTCGCTGAGCTGGAGGCCCGCATTGCCATTTCAGGTCTTGTATCCGACTACTGCCACGGTTTTGACAAGCGCGACTACTCGCGGTTTCTGGCCATCTGGTGGCCCGACTGTATCTGGGACATCGGCCCTCCCTTCGGCACCTTTGAGGGACACGAGGGCATCCACAGGGCGATTCACGAGATCCTGTGGCCGGCATGGCTCGAGAGCCACCACCTGACGACCAACCTCACCGTCCAGTTTCTTGACGCCTGCAATGCGACGGCAGTCTGTGATGTCGACTGTGTGGGAACCCTCGCCGATGACCCGCAGTGCCAGATCGTCGGGGCAACCTATCGGGACACGCTGCAGTGCCGTGGGGATCAGTGGAAAATTCTAAAACGCAAAGTGCAAATTCATTACTTCAACCCTGTGGTGGGTACCCGGTTGGTAAGGCCAGCGTAAACGGCGCACTGAAATGCAGTACCCGGAAATAAGAAACCCCTGACGAGGGGGCGAAATTCAAATGGCAATTCAGAGGAGCTCAGCATGAATCACAAGAAGACAAAGTTGGCCCTGGTGATCGCGGTTGCGGCCACATCATTCCCCACTGCTGTAGTCGCACTGGAGGGGGTCTCCACAACGCTGGAAGAGATAGTGGTTTCGGCGCGTAAACGCTCCGAGAGCCTTCAGGATGTCGGCCTGGCGGTCAGCGCCCTGAGTCGCGTTGAGATAGAGCGCACCTTTGCCCGTGATCTCAGTGATCTTGCCAGCGTATCGCCTAACCTGATCATCGATGACACCGCCCAGGGGCCGGGCGGCGTCGCCGCCATCTTTATCCGCGGCATCGGCGTGGCGGATGTTGAAAAAAGCTTTGATCCTGCGGTCGGTGTGGTCGTGGACGGCATTTTCCTGGGCGCCAATGCAGGTTCCCTGCTGCGCAGCATCGACCTGGCCAGCGTCGAAGTGCTGCGCGGACCGCAGGGTACATTGTTTGGCCGCAATACCATTGGGGGCCTGATCAATATTACCCACACCCAACCCACCGGTGAACTTGGGGCAAGGGTTCGCGCTGGTGCGGAGGACTACGATACCTACTATGTCGACGGTATTTTCAACTTTGGCATCACTGATGACCTCGGGGCAAAAATTACCCTTGGCAAGCGGGATCAGCAAGAGGGTTACTACGACAACGTTACCGTGCCAGGCGATGGTGAAGGCGAGAACGATTACCAGACCTATGGCCTCAACATGTTGTGGAACGCCAGCGACAAACTGGAATTTGAAGCGTCCTACCAGAAAGAAGAGACAGACCAGGACACGCCGCCCCTGCTGAACACCGGGCAGCCGGGTCGACACCTCTTCTGTGACGTCTACGGCTACTGCTCCCCCTCATTGACCAAGCCAATCACCGGTGACCGCCTGAAAGTCGCCAACCAGGGCTTTCTTCCGGCCGGCGCGCCCGCTGACAAGAACAATCCCTTCAAGGTAACCAGTGCAGACGACCTGGTGCCAAAGAAACTGGACGCCACGTTCGACACCGAGTCCTGGTCCTTCGAAACAAGGTGGAATCTGAGCGACAGCTATCGTATCGATTACCTCTACGGGCATTGGGAGTCAGAGGAAACGATCCTGTCCAACTGGGACGGCACGCCAGAGCTGCTGTATGGCACCACGCGCCCGGCAGATTATGATCAGGACAGCCACGAACTGCGCCTGACATACGATTCAAACGAAAAACTCAGCTTCGTAGCGGGCGCGTACTACTGGGAGTCCCAGTACGAGATGGACCTGAACAGTCATATCGGCTTCGCTGAACCCGGCCTGGTATATGACATCTACCAGCACACAAAAATGACCACCGATTCATGGGCCGTATTTTTCGAGGGAGACTATGAACTGACGGATGCCCTCACTTTTACCCTGGGCGGGCGCTATACCGAGGATGAAAAAGAATCCCGGCAGAATGGCGCGCAGGGCAATAACATCGACCCCCAGACCGGCCAGTACCCGAAAGAAGACTGGGACGAGTTTACCCCGAGAATTGGCGCGCGCTATCAGTTTACCGAGGATCTGATGGCGTTCGCCACCTATTCAAAAGGGTATCGTAGCGGCGGCTTCCTTGGCCGGGTCGACAGCGATGAGTCGGCAAGCACGCCTTACGATCCGGAAACCGTGGACAATTATGAACTCGGTATCAAGTCCGAATGGTGGGACAACCGCTTGCGCGTCAATGCCAACGTGTTCTACATGGAATACGACGACAAGCAGGAGGAACTGCAATTGCCATCAAACGACGCGACCGGCCAGAAGACTGTCGTCAGCAACGCGTCAAGCGCAACTATCGAGGGGGTGGAACTCGAAGTGCAGGCTTCCCTGTCTGAGAATCTCAGCCTGCGCGCCAATATCGGCTACCTGGATACCAGTTACGACGACTTCAATTACGAGGCCCTGGATGGCAGTATCGTGGACCTGTCCGACGTCGAATTCCGCCGCGCGCCAGACTGGACCGGCTCGCTCGACGCCACTTACGAGTGGGACATGGCTGGCGGCACCGCATGGGTCAGGGGCGCGTACCACTTCATCGGTGAACACTTCGTCAGCGTCGATAATTCTCCGGAGCTGAAGAATGATGACCAGCATCTGATCGATGCTTCGGTCAATTACTCGATAAACGCCTTCACTTTCAGCATCTACGGGCGCAATCTGACCGACGAGGACGGCTATACCCACGGCTATGATGTCGACACTCTCTGGTCATATGCAGCGACACGGCCGCCTCGCACCTACGGCCTGGAGGTGATCTACAACTTTGGTGAGTAAACTCGCACGACACGATGGGAGTGCTCGCGATGTCTGATGAAGGACTGGTTGTATTGCAGGCAAAGCAGGCGATTACCGAAATAATCTATCGCTATGCCCGCGCGATCGACCGGATGGATGAGCCGCTGTTACGCAGTGTTTTCCATCCGGGCTCACGCCACTCCCACTTTTATGAGGGACCCTCCTCTGATCCCGGCCTTCCTTCCTCAAAGGAAGCGCCGGGGGACTTCGTTGCTTTTGCGCTGGGCGTGCTCTCCGCCTTCACCAGGACTCACCATCAGCTGGGAAATACCCTGATTCAGCTGGACAGCGATAG
>JAZBNW010000366.1:0-54732 GCA_036350855.1 Halieaceae bacterium | reverse complement strand
GCGACAGTCAGGCTACTGTCGATCGCATCCTCGAGGCGGTGCGCCCGCTGCTCTCCAGCAGCGGCGGTATCTGCCTGGTGTCGGACGCGCTCTGGTTGCGGCATTGACAGGGCGTGGGTCCTGCCCGCCAGTGTTTGCAAGTTGGCGGGCTCAGCCCGTCAGGTAGTCACCGGGGAACTGGCGCATGCTCCGCAGTTCCAGCTTGTCCATACGCCTGTGTCTGCGCAGCGTACGTTTTACCGATCGCCTCGCCTTGCGCGCCGCGACCGAGACCGCGCGGTACAGGTCGCCGTGGACGGCCTCAAAGCGGACCGACAGGCGAGAGGCCAGCTGTACGCAGACCAGCGCCTTCTTGTCCATGCCGCCTTTGGGCCCGTTGATGTCTCCCAGGAAAACATCGACCGCGATGATATCGTCCTGCGAGCCCGCGAGGTTGCGGGCCAGCTGTCGTCTTACATAGGCATCTATCGCGGAAGTGAGTTCAAAGCCCTGGGCTTGTAAATAGATTCTCATAACGTCGCTCCTCAATTGGTGACGGACTCATCTTACCGGGGACCAATCTTTCGTATAGTCGGAGTATTCGAGACGGCGCTCAGGATATCCCGAAGTGAGAATCTGCGCGCTCCGGCTTTCGTCAACAAAGCTGTTGGCACCGCGTATTGCGGTTTTTATGGTCTCTTTTGCCTCTAGCCGAACATCTCTTTGCCGTTGGTATCCGGGCGTAACACGAGGGCTGTCCGTCCATCAATCGAAATTGACGAACTTCAGCAACCGGAGTTCCGGATGGTCACAAGGCAAACATTGCACCACCATAACGGTGTCTCATAGCTGGGAAGTAACGATGGCAAAAATAGTGATCAGGAACCGGGCCGAGCCCGAGTGGATGCCGGTTCTGGAAGCAAAACTGCAGTTGATGCTGGGCTCCATGCTGACCTACATCAGCCGGGTGGAAATCGAGTTCGCACAGACTCCCGTGCAGCGCGGCAGCGGCGTAACCTACAGCTGCAAACTGGAGGTGACAGAGGGCAACGGTGAAAGACACCTGCTTTACAACCACCAGCCCGATGCCAATCTGGCAATAGAGGGTGCTATCGCCCGTGCAAGAAGGGCCATTACCCGGATGAGCCGCGCCCGGGTCAACCCCTGGGGTCAGGCGTCAATCCAGTGACAACTCGCTCCTGGCGTTTTCGATGATCTTGAGGACCGCGGGGTGTTTGAGCTTGCGCTCCGGGGATATGGCGTAGTAGTTCTCCTCCACGGGGATCGCAGGACCGATGCGTCGGCAGCTGTACATCTGCTCCACCTCGTGACTGATGGCCGCCGGGGCGGGGAATATCCCGTTTCCGGCTTCGCCAAAGGCTTTCATCAGTGCGCTGTCTTCGAATTCGCCGACCAGTATCGGCGAGATGTCCTGCTGGTCGAACCATTCGTCCAGCGCTCGCCTGATGGGATTGTCCATTGTCGGCAGCAGTATGGGTGCCTTGTCCAGTGAGCGCGGGAAGTTCTTCTCGTATTGGCGGGTACTGCCTTTCCTGGCGAACAGGGCGATCTGACTGGAGCCCAGCGCGTGACTGAAAGCCTTGACCGAGAGACCGGAAGGTATAGGGCGGTCCGACAATACCAGGTCCAGCTGATGTACCGCCAGGTCGCCCAGCAGGGCCTCCAGTCCTCCCTCCCTGCACACCAGCCTTATCGCAATCTCAGAGTGCAGAACCGGCTGTAGAATTCTCGAGGCAACCAGCTTGGGAATGGAGTTCACCACGCCCACCGCCAGCAATGCGGGCACCACGACCCGCCCGGTCTTGACCCGGGAGGTGAGTTCCGCCCCAAGGGTGAATATCTCGTCCGCGTACTGGTACACCATGTGGCCGGTTTCCGTCATCACCAGCCCGCGGCCCACCCGGTTGAACAGGGGCTCTCCCACGGATTCCTCGAGCAGTTTCAACTGGCCACTGATCGTCTGGGGCGTCAGGTGCAGACTCTGGGTCGCCTTCGCGATGCTGCCTTCCCGGGCAACGGTCCAGAAATACAGGAGATGGTTGTAGTTTAGGTGCCTCATCTACGCTGACGTGTCGTAGTTACCCTGTCGCCGCCTGCGCGGGCCCTGATCGCAACCAATTGCTGCGTCTTCTGTCTCTCGATCGCCGTGTGCAGCGCCAGAGCGGCAAAGGACAGGGCGACCAGTGACAGGGTCGTGAGGAGCATCAGAAGCAGTAGTTCCATTGAGCACTTCCTTGATATATCCATGAACGTTGAGGCGCTAGTCTCGGTGTATTCCAGACTATGAAAAATCCGATTTATACTGAATATTACATCGATAAATACGAATAATAGTACATCGGTAAAAGCGCTGTATCCACAAGAAATATTCGAATAGACCTGATCTGCGCGACTGCTGATACTCGGGGCGTGACAACCACAGGAGGTTCACGTTATGTACACCGACATCAACAAGCAGGCCACTGCCACGACAGCGCAAACCGTTGCTGAGCTGCGTACCGGCAGCACAGGGAAAGTGCTGCGCGATACCTATCGCCTGCTGTCCGCAACCCTGCTTTTCTCCGCAGTCATTGCGGGCACCAGCGCCGTACTCAAGCTGCCGGCGCCGGGGCTGTTGCTGACACTCGCCGGCTATTTCGGACTGCTGTTCCTCACCTTCCGCCTGCGCAACAGTGTGTGGGGCCTGGCGTCTGTCTTCGCTCTCACAGGGTTCATGGGCTATACCCTCGGCCCGGTGATCGGTCACTACCTGGGCATGGCCAACGGCGGCCAGCTGGTCGCGACGACCATGGGCGTGACCGCGGTGACCTTCCTCGGGCTGTCCTGGTATGCGCGCAGCCCGGCGGCGGTGAACACGGCCAACTGGGGCTCTTTCCTGATGATCGGTATCATCACTGCTTTCTGTCTGGGGCTCGCGGCAATCTTTTTCCAGATGCCGGCACTGTCCCTCGCCGTGTCGGGACTGTTCGTCCTGCTCATGAGCGGTCTGATCATGTTTGAGACCCAGAATATCGTGCGCGGCGGTGAAACGAATTACATCATGGCGACGGTGTCACTGTTCGTCTCGATCTACAACCTGTTTGCCAGCCTGCTGCATATTTTCGGCTTCCTTGGCGGGGAGGATGCCTAGCGGCCGCCCCGGGCGCCGGGCTTTACACGCGAACAGTGGGACCTGAAAGTTTAAACACAGTACAACCGAAAGAGGATGACACGATGGTAGATTTCAACAAGTTGGTAGCGTCGATCACTGGTAGCGGCATGGGCGCGGGCCTGGCCGGAGGCGTGGCGGGAGGAGCGCTGGTCAGCGCGCTGACCACCAAGTCCGGACGCAAGGCGGCCAAGTCCGTCGCCAAGGTTGGAGGGCTGGCGGCGGTCGGCGCGCTGGCCTGGACGGCCTACAAAAGGTACCAGGGTGACAGCGCCGGCGGCACGTCAGCGCAAGCAGTCGAGGCGAATCCGGTTTCACCACCCGCGGCAGTGCGGCGGGAGTGGCAGCAACTGCCGCAGCAGCAGTTCGAAACGCTGTCCGCGGATGGGTCCGGCTCCCAGGGCATGCTTGTCCTGCGCGCGATGATCTCCGCCGCGATGGCCGACGGGCATCTCAGCCCGCTGGAGCAGGCACGGATTTTTGATCGGCTGGACAGGCTGGGACTGACGCCCGAGGAAAGGGATACGCTTTTCGACGAGCTTCGCAATCCCCTGTCCTGCAAGGTGCTGGCGGCCCAGGTCAGCGACCCGGTACTTGCCATAGAGGTCTATACGGCGGCTGCGCTGATGGTGGATACGACCTGCGCGGCGGCCGGACTCTACCTGGCCGAACTGGCACATCGACTCGAGCTGCCGGAGCCGCTGGTGGCCTCCATCCACAAAAACACGGCGGTGACACAGCTGGCCCACGCATCCTAGTGGTGTTGCAGTGGCAGGGGGCCGGCGCGGTCCCTGCCACTGCCTGCGGCAAAGTCTACTGGTATCCCACCACGGCGTGCGGAACGTAAGGGGCCTCGAGGCGACTGATTTCTTCCCCGGACAGGACCACCTCCAGCGCAGCCAGGGCATCGCTCAGGTGATGCTCCCTGGTCACACCGATAATGGGCGCGGTGACATCGCGGTGTTGCAGCACCCAGGCGAGAGCCACCTGGGCCCGGGGCAGGTCCCGCTCCCTGGCGATGTCGGCCACCACCTCGACCACCCTGCGATCCGCCTCCGCGGTTGCCGCATACAGGTAGTCACCGAAAAAGTCGTTTGCCGAGCGCTCGGTGGCGGCGTCCCAGTCCCTTGTCAGCCGGCCCCGGGCGAGCGGACTCCAGGGGATGACGCCCACGCCCTGGTCGCGGCACAGGGGTAACATCTCCCGTTCCTCCTCCCGATTGAGCAGGTTGAGGTGATTCTGCATGGTAATAAATCGGGTCCAGCCGTGGCGCTCGGCGGTGTGCTGGGCCTTGGCGAACTGCCAGGCGTACATCGACGAGGCTCCCAGGTAGCGCACCTTGCCCGATTTCACCAGGTCGTGCAGCGCCTCCATGGTTTCCTCGATCGGTGTATGCTGGTCCCAGCGGTGAATCTGGTAGAGATCGATATAGTCGGTGCCCAGGCGCTTCAGGCTGTCGTCCACCGCGTGGAACACCGCCTTGCGCGACAGTCCGCCGGTATTGGGCGCCTCGCGCCAGGGTATGTAGAGTTTGGTGGCAATGACCACTTCATCGCGTTGGCAAAATTCTTTCAGGGCGCGGCCGGTGATCTCCTCGGAAGAGCCGTCCGAGTAGGCGTTGGCCGTGTCGAAAAAATTGATTCCCGCCTCCACCGCCTGCCTGATCAGGGGCCGGCTGGTTTTTTCATCCAGGGTCCACGGGTGCATGCCGCGGTCGCTCTCGCCGAAACTCATGCAGCCAAGGCAGAGCCGGGAGACCTTGAGTCCGCTGTGTCCCAGATTGACATAGTCCATCAGAATCTCCCTTTGCTTACCGGGGGCTGGGCCTGTGATGGGCCTAGATCCGCTCTATGATGATGGCCGGGGCCATGCCGCCAGCGGCGCACATGGTAACCAGGCCAAACTGCAGGTCGCGCCGCTCCAGTTCGTCCAGCAGGGTCCCGATCAGTACCGAGCCGGTCGCACCGATGGGATGACCCAGCGCCATGGCGCCGCCATTGACGTTGACCTTGTCCCGGTCGAGGTTCAGGTCGCGGATGAATTTCTCCGCCACTACCGAGAACGCCTCGTTGATCTCGAACAGGTCGATGTCCGATAACTGCAGGCCGGCTTTTTTCAGTACTTTCCGTGCCGCCGGCACCGGGGCGTTGAGCATCAGGGTGGGAGAGTCGCCAATGTTGGCCATCGCCACGAAGCGGGCCCTGGGTTTCAGGCCGTGCGCCCGCGCATAGTCGGGTGAGGCCAGCAATATCGCAGCCGCGCCATCCACCACTCCGGAGGAATTGCCCGCGTGGTGAACGTGCTTGATGACCAGGTCGGGAAACGCCCGGCGTATCTCCGAGCCGAAGGTGACGCCGCTGTCGTTCAGCGGGTAGTTGGCCATCGCCTCGAATGAGGGCTTCAGTTCCGCCAGGCTCTGCAGGGTGGTCTGGGGGCGGGGGAACTCCTCGTGGTCCAGGGCAATGCTGCCGTCGAGGTTATAGACCGGCACCAGGCTCCTGTCGAAGTGACCGTTCCTGATGGCGTGGTCGGCGCGCTGCTGGGAGACCACCGCCAGTTGATCCACCGCGTTGCGGTCGATACCCTCGAGAGTGGCGATGGCATCGGCACAGACACCCTGGTGGGGCTGGGGATACCGCTCCCGCAGGTGGAGGTTGTCGCTGTCCAGGAACGGCGACTGGTTCGGGTCCTGGCCAAAGGTGGACATCATTTCGCAGCCGCCACCGATCACCAGGTCTTCCATGCCGGACATGATACTGGCCGCCGCAAGGTTGACTGCTGTGATACCCGAGCCACAGAAGCGGTCCAGGGTGACACCGGAGGCGAGGGTGTCGTAACCCGCATCCAGTGCCGCCATGCGGGCCAGGTCACCGCCCTGCTGGCCGCGCTGGGAGCTGGTGCCGAAAATGATGTCGTCCACCTGGGCCGTATCCAGCTTGTTGCGTTCGGCGATAGCTTTCAGCACCGTGGCACCCAGGTGTTGTGGGTGCAGGTGGGCGAGGGCGCCCTTGCCTTTCTTGCCGATACCGCGCGGTGTCCTGCAGGCGTCGATAATCCATGCTTCGCTCATGTCCTTACTCCCTATTTACCTTTCCAGTTGGGGGCGCGCTTCTGCGCGAATGCAGTGGCGCCCTCTATGGCGTCCTCGCTGGTCAGTACCGGCAGAACGATCTTCTGTTGTTGGGCAAACATTTCCCCGCTGTCCCAGTCCTGGGCCCTGGCCACGACCTGCTTGCTCGCGGCTACCGCCAGCGGACCATTGGCGGCGATTCTGGCAGCCAGGGCTTTGGCCGCTTCCAGCGCCGTGCCAGCCGGTACGACCTGGTTGACCAGGCCCAGTTCATAGGCGCGCCCGGCACTGATGAAGTCCCCGGTCAGGGCGAGTTCCATCGCAATGCGCGAGGGGATCTGCCTGGGCAGCTTGATCAGGCCGCCGCCAGCGGCCGCCAGGCCACGCTTGACCTCGGGGATACCGAACTTCGCCTCCTCGGAAACCACGATAAGGTCGCAGCTGATGGCCACTTCGAAACCACCGGCCAGGGCATAGCCTTCCACGGCGGCGATGACCGGCTTTTTCACCAGGTACTCCACCAGGCCGGCGAAGCCGCGGCCCTCCACGACGGGCAACTCACCGGTGACAAAGGCTTTCAGGTCCATGCCGGAGCAGAACGTGCCACCGGCGCCGGTGATGATAGCCACGCGCAGTTGGTCGTTGCTTTCCAGTTCGTCGATCGCCGCAGAGATACCCTCCGCCACGGCCTTGTTGACCGCGTTTTTTGCGGCGGGGCGGTTGATCGTGATGGTCATTACGCCATCGGCTACATCTACCAATACGACATCGTCTGACATGCATTTTCTCCTGTGGCTTGCGCTTGGTGGGGTGACTGACCGGGACCCTGCAGCCGGTTCCGGGAACAAAAAGGCCCATCTTTATACCGCTTCAGCTGGACAGGCACAATCCCGGGCTTGCGGCCCGGCCGGCCAGGCTATCAATCGGCGTAGGTGTTGATCACCTGTTTGCCCAGGGCCATCTGGTGCACCTGGTCCGGGCCGTCCGCCTGGCGACACCAGCGCGCGTAATTGAAGGCCTCCGCCATAAAATAATCAGCGGTCAGGCCGCCCGCGCCGTGTACCTGCATACAGCGGTCGATAATGGTCTGTACCATGATCGGCACACTGATCTTGGCGGCGGCGATCATGTCCCGGGCCTCCTGCGCGCCCACCTCGTCCATGCGGTGGCAGGACTTGAGCACCAGCAGGCGCGCCATCTCGATCTCCGCAAAGGATTTGGCGATATCCTCGCGCACCGACTGGTGCTGGCTGAGGGTGCGGCCGAAGGTGGAGCGGGTGGTCACCCGCTTGCAGGCCAGCTCCAGCGAGCGCTGGGCGGCGCCGATCAGGCGCATGCAATGGTGCATGCGGCCCGGCCCCAGTCGTCCCTGGGCGATTTCGAAGCCGCGGCCCTCTCCCAGCAGCATATTCTCCAGGGGCACACGGACGTCTTTAAACTCGATCTCCGCATGGCCCAGGGGGGCATCGTCATAGCCCAGGGTGGTGAGCGGGCGCAGCATTGTCATTCCCGGCGTGCCCCGGGGCACCAGCACCTGTGACTGCTGCTTGTGGCGATTGGGGTTGTCCGGGTCGGACTTGCCCATCACGATATAGATCCGGGTGCGTTCGTACATGGCGTTGGTGGCGAACCACTTGCGGCCGTTCAGCACCCATTCATCGCCGTCGCGCAGGATGCTCAATTCGATGTTGGTGGCGTCGCTGGAGGCCACCTGCGGCTCCGTCATCACGTAGCAGGAGCTGATTTCCCCCGCGAGCAGCGCCGGCAGCCACTTTTCCTGCTGGGCCGGGGTGGCGTATTTCATGAACACTTCCATGTTGCCGGTATCCGGGGCGTTACAGTTGAATACCTCCGGTGACCACAGCACCCGCCCCATTATTTCCGCCAGTGGGGCGTAATCAAAATTGCTGAGGCCGCCGTGGTCGCTGAAGCTGGCCAGGCTGGGGGGGATGAACAGGTTCCACAGGCCGGCCTCGCGGGCTTTTGCCTTCAGCTCGTCCATCAGGGGCAGCGCGGCGAAGCGGCTGGGGGAGTTTGCCAGCTGTTCCTCGTAGGCGTGCTCGTTGGGATAGATGTGCTCATCCATGAAGGCCTTTAGCTGGGTCTGGTACTGCCGGGATTTCTCACTGAATTGATACACGTTTGACATCTCCTGAAGGGGAGGGGGAAGACTAGCGAGCTTGCCCCGGATAGTACAGTCTCATTGTCTCTGCACCCGCGCCGGACGGAAGCGCTCGCGCATGCCGGTACTGTCATCGTCTGGCCTCTGGCACCGACGCCAGCGTCACGGACGTTCGGGCATGTCCTATACTCACAATGCCGCGGCCCATTGTAGTGACATATAAAGTGCCATTATCAGGCGGGGGTGGTAGTATTTCCAGCCCGCCTGCCCCCGCAGCGAGCGCAGGAGATCGGCACAGGCAGGGATTCACTGAAAGCGCCGGGCGCTTGCCACCCGACGCAGGAGCAAAGATATGACCCAGTCTACTGAACTGTGGGTAGACCGCAGCGACTACAGAAGTACCCGGATCGTCAGCACCGAGGTGCCGACACCGGACGAGGGTGAGGTGCTGGTCGCCATCGACCGCTTCGGCCTGACCTCGAACAATGTCAGTTACGCTGTCGCGGGCGACATGATCGGCTACTGGGGTTACTACCCGGCAGGGGGTAACTGGGGCAAGGTGCCGGTGTGGGGTTGCGCCAACGTGGTCGCATCCCGGTGTGCCGAGGTGCCGGTGGGTGAGCGGCTCTGGGGCTTCTTCCCCATGGCGAGTCACGCGGTATTGCGTCCCGGCAAGATTCGCGAGGACCAGTTTATCGATGTCGCCGGACACCGGGCGGCCCTGCCGGCGCTGTATAACGGTTACCGACGCACCCGGGCAGAACCGGATTTCCTGCAGGCCATGGAAGTGGAGCGCTGTCTGCTGTTTCCCCTGTTCGCCACCTCCTGGTTGATCTACGACTACCTTGTGGACAATGACTTCTTCGGCGCAAAGCAGGTGCTGATAGGGTCGGTGTCCTCCAAGACCGGTTTCGGCCTGGCCCGGATGCTCCACCGGGACCCGCAGGTCACGCAGCGTATTGTCGGTCTCACCTCGGCCGGTAATGTCGCCTTCGTCGAGCGGCTGGGTTGTTGCGACGAGGTCGTGGTCTATGGCCAGGAGGCCAGTATCGACGCCGCGCTGCCGGCGGCTTACGTGGATATGTCGGGGGATGCCGGCCTGACCACCACGCTCCACAAGCTGCTGGGCGAAAACATGGTGGAAAGCGCCATGGTGGGCCTGACGCACTGGGAGCAGCGCGGCGACACCGGCTCCCTGCCTGGAGCGAAACCCACCTTCTTTTTCGCACCGGCGCAGATAGCCAAACGTGACGCCGAGTGGGGCCCGGGGGTGGCGATGATGAAAGCGATGATGGCCAGTGCGGAGGTCGCAAAAGCAGCCGGGGAAGCGTTGCAGGTGGAGTGGATACGTGATCCCGAGGCCCTGGCGTCGGCGTGGAACGAGTTGCTGGACAACAGGGTGTCGCCCGACCGCGGCCTGATGGTATCGCTGCTGTGAGTGTCGATCCCCCGGCCGTAGTCGTGTCGTATGCCGCGTTCGAGGACTGCTGAGGCGAGCATGAAAAAATTTATTGTCGTAATACTTGTGCTGGGTGTTGGCGCCTATATCGGCTGGCAGAACAGGGTCAACCTGCTGGTCTGGGGGATACCCGTGGTGAGTGCGGTGCTTAAACCCATCGGGCCCAACATCCCGGTGGAATGGCCCGCGGGTCCGGCCACCGCCAGCCAGCCCCCGGACCGGCGTCCCCCCAATATCGTCTTCATCCTGGCCGATGACATGGGCTTCAACGACATCTCCCTGTACAACGGCGGGGCCGCGGATGGCAGCGTCATGACACCCCATATCGACGCCATAGCCCGGCAGGGAGTGCTGTTCGAGGATGGCTACGCCGCCAACGCCGTGTGTGCGCCGTCCCGGGCATCCCTGATGACCGGGCGCTACTCGACCCGGTTTGGCTTTGAATTTACCCCCTTCATGAATGTGGGCACGACGATCTTCCAGTGGATGAGCGACCTGGATCCGCCACCGCTGCCGATGTTTATCGACCACGCGACTGCGAAGACCCTGCCGCCATTCCAGGAGCTGGGCATGCCGGGGTCGGAGATTACCATTGCCGAGGTGTTGAAGCCCCGGGGCTATTACACCGCCCATATCGGCAAGTGGCATCTTGGCTCGCTGGAAGGCATGCGTCCGGAGGACCAGGGCTTTGACGACAGCCTGAACCTGGCGGGCACCCTCTACCTGCCGGAGAATGATCCCGGCGTGGTCAATGCCAAGCAGGAAAACGAGGGTATCGACCGTATGGTCTGGGCCACGGCCCGCTATGCGGCCCAGTTCAACAGCGGCGAGCGCTTCGAGCCGGACGGCTATCTGACGGACTACTACACCGATGAAGCGATAAAGGTGATAGAGGCCAACCGCAACCGCCCCTTCTTCCTGTACCTGGCCCACTGGGGGATTCACAACCCGCTGCAGGCGACCCGGGAAGACTACGACGCTTTTCCGCATATCGAGAACCACGCCCTGCGGGTCTACGCGGGCATGATCCGCGCACTGGACCGCAGCGTCGGTCGCATTGTCCAGGCGCTGGAGGACAACGGCCTCAGCGACAATACACTGATCGTATTTACCAGCGACAACGGCGGCGCCGGCTATATCGGCCTGCCGGATATCAACAAGCCCTATCGCGGCTGGAAGCTCAACCACTTCGAGGGCGGCATCCATGTGCCCTTCATGGCGAAATGGCCAAAGCGTATCGAGCCCGGTTCGGTGGTGTCCGACCCCGTTCACCACTTCGACCTGTTCCAGACCTTCGCCGCCGCCGCGGCCGCACCGGTACCGACGGACCGGAAGCTGGATGGCGTCGACCTGCTGCCCTTTGTGCGCGGCGAGGCAACTGGTGTCCCCCACCGGACCCTGTTCTGGCGCGAGGGCTACCACCAGAGCGTACTCGATGACGGCTGGAAGCTGATCCGGTCCGACCAGCCCGACATGCCTGTCGGCAGCGGCCAGAAGAAGTGGCTGTTCAAGCTCGCCGATGACCCGACGGAACAGACCAACCTGGCAGCGCAATTGCCCGGGAAGGTAGCGGCCCTGGAGGCACTGCTGGCGGAACACAATGCCCGGCAGGCGAAGCCCCTGTGGCCCAGCGTGATCCAGAGTCCGCAACTCATCGATAAGCCCGGTGGGGTGCCCTATGCAGAGGGCGATGAGTATATTTACTGGCCGAACTGACACAGGTGCCGGGACTAATGACAGCTGAGCCAGTCTACGATCCGAAGTATATAGCGGGTAGCGAGTACCGCACCGGTGGCAGGGCGGTCAGGCCCCGGGACGCGGCAAGCCTGATTATTGTGCGCAGGGACGGCAGGCGGCCCCGGTTACTGATGGGGCAGCGCGCTGCCGGGCACAGGTTCATGCCCAACAAATTTGTGTTCCCCGGCGGCAAGGTGGATGCCGGTGACCACCGGCTGCAGCCTCCCCACGACCTGCACCCCGCGGTGATGGCGCGGCTGACCCGCAGCTGCAGCGAAACCCGTGCGAGAGCCCTGGCGATGGCGGCGATCCGCGAGACTTACGAGGAGACCGGGCTGGTGCTGGGCGAACCCCATACCCCAACCCTGAAAACCCGCTCGCCCCACTGGCGCGACTTCCTGCAGTATGACGTCAATCCGCGGCTGGACAGCCTGCACCTGGTGGCCCGGGCCATCACGCCACCCTATCGCAACCGGCGTTACGACGCGCGTTTCTTCATGGCGGATGCCGATCTCATCCAGGGTGACGTGCATGAGGCGCCCCAGGGTTCCGGCGAGTTGCTGCGCCTGCACTGGGTGTCACTGGCGGATGCCCGGGAACTGGCACTGCCCAGCATCACCCGAATGGTGCTGGCCGAGGTCGAGCGGCGGCTCGAGCGCGGGCACGAGCCGGAAGAGCCCGGGCCCTTCGTGTATTTCCGCAACGGCAAAACGATCGTAGACCAGATTTAACCCATACCCCATCGGGAGGAGAACATATGATTTCTGCGAAAATGCCCTACGAAAAACAGTACCAGGATGTGGACGGAAAAAAGATCGCCTATGTCGAGGCGGGCGCGGGAGAGCCGATTGTGTTGCTGCACGGTAACCCCACGTCCTCCTACCTGTGGCGCAACGTGATACCCGAACTGGAGGGCCGGGGCCGGGTGATCGCCCCGGACCTGATCGGCCAGGGTGATTCGGAAAAACTGCCTGCCAGCGACGGCCCCGGGCGCTACAGCTTTCTTACCGCCTATCACTACCTCGACGGCCTGCTGGCTGCCATTGGCGCCGACCGCAATGTCACCCTGGTCGTCCACGACTGGGGCAGCGCCCTGGGTTTTTACTGGGCGCAGCAACACCCGGACGCGGTGCGCGGTATCGCCTATATGGAAGGCATCGTCTGCCCGGTCACCTGGGAGGACTGGCCCGAGGCGGCCCGCGGCATCTTCCAGGGTTTCAGGTCGCCCAAGGGGGAGGAACTGGTGTTGCAACGCAATATGTTCGTCGAGGCGGTGCTACCCAGCTCGATTATCCGCAAGCTGGGCGAGGAGGAAATGCGGCACTACCTGGCGCCCTTTGCAACGCCCGACGACCGCCAGCCCACACTCAACTGGCCGCGCCAGATACCCATCGACGGCGAGCCCGCCGACATGGTGGAACTGGTTGATGGCTACGGGCAGTGGCTTGCGCGCAATGAACAATTGCCCAAGCTGTTTATCAACGCCGATCCCGGTTCGATTTTGACCGGCAGGCCCCGGGAGTTTTGCCGTAGCTGGCCCAACCAGACCGAGGTCACGGTGAAAGGCAATCACTTTGTCCAGGAGGACTCCCCCCGGGAAATCGGGCAGGCTGTTTCCCGCTGGATGGATACCCTGGACTGACTCAACCCTGCGCAAGGAGAAAATAGTGTCTGATGTACCCGTGTATATGGTAGTGAATCTGGCTGTCACCGACGCCGACGCGTATCGCAATTACGAAAAAGGCTTTTTTGGCATACTGAAAAAGTATGGTGGTGAATTCATCACCTATGACGACAAGCCGCTTACCCTGGAAGGTGATGCGCCCCGCGAGGGCAGGATGATTATCTTCCGTTTTCCCTCTGAACGGTCAGCGCAGGACTGGTATGCAGATCCCGAGTACCAGGCCCTGTCAGAACATCGCAGGGCCGGCACAAAACTGGCGTTTCTGACCATGGTTCATGGCATGCCTCCGCGCGGCTGAACACCCTGCCCTGGCGGCTATGACACCAGGGTGGTGCCGCCATCCACCGGGATGATCTGGCCGGTGATAAACGCGCCGGCGTTGCTGCACAACATGATGGCGACCCCGGCGATATCGTTTTCCTCGCCCCAGCGATGCAGGGGTATCATCTCGATTTCGGCGTCATAGGCCGCCTTGTCCCTGCTGGCGTACTCGGTCAATCTGGAGAAGAAGCGACCCGGTGCAATCGCGTTTACCCTGATATGGTCCTCCGCCAGGTCCTTTGCCAGGTTGCGGGTCAACTGGTGTATCGCCGCCTTGCTGGGACCATAGCTGTAATTCAGGAAACCGTCGCCGATAATACCCGCGATCGAGCCGATATTGAGCACGCTGGCGGTACTGTCGGCGCTGCCACCCTCCCGCAGCAGCGGCAGCATGGCCTGGGTCAGGAAAAACGGGGTCTTTACGTTGAGGTCCATGACCTTGTCCCAGCCCTTTTCCGGGTAGGTGTCGAGTTCGGCGCCCCAGCCGGTGCCCGCGTTGTTGACCAGCACGTGAATGGCCGGCTCGCGCCGCGACAGTTCCGCCGCCAGCGCCTTGATTTCGTCCATTGAACTGAGGTTGCCGGGCAGGGCGATACACTCCCCATACTGCGCCAGGTGTTCGGCGGTTGCCTGGCAGTCCTCGGCGTTGCGGGCGGTAATATACACGCGGCTGGCCCCGGCCTGCAGAAAACCCTTGGCCATGAACTCGCCCAGCCCGCGGGAGCCGCCGGTAACGACACAGACCTTGCCTTGCATGGAGAACAGGTGTTCCAACATCGATTTGATCCCTCGCATTACAGTGACTTCATTCGATTATAGGCGCTATCGTGTCCCGCACCAGGGCGGGAAATCGGCCAATCAGCCCCGCAGCCGCTCCAGGAAACGGCTGAAGCGCCCGATCGCCTCTATCAGTTGATCCCTGTCCGGCAGGAAAACCATCCTGAAGTGCTGCTTGTCCGCCCAGTTGAAGGCGGTGCCCTGGACCAGCAGCATGTGCTCTTCCTTGAGAAGCCGGAGCACCATTTGCTGGTCGTCCTCGATCGGGTACATGGCCGGGTCCAGCCGGGGGAACAGGTACATTGCCGCCCGCGGCTTGACGCAGCTGACGCCGGGGATGGCGGTAATCAGTTCGTAGGCCAGGTCGCGCTGCTCTTTCAACCTGCCGCCCGGTAAAATGAGGTCATTGATACTCTGGTAGCCACCCAGCGCGGTCTGCACGGCGAGCATGGCCGGCACATTGGCGCACAGGCGCATCGAGGCCAGCATCTCCAGCCCCTCGATATAACTTCCGGCACTCTCCTTGGCGCCGCTGAGCATCATCCAGCCGGATCGAAAACCGGCCATCCGATAGGTCTTCGACAGGCCGTTGAAGGTAACGCAAAGCACGTCGCTTGCCAGTGCGGCCAGGGGCGTGTGTTGCGCGTCGTCGTACAGGATGCGGTCATAGATTTCATCGGCGTAGATCACCAGCCCGTGACGCCTGGCGAGCTCGACTATTTTTTCCAGCGTCTCACGGCTGTACACCGCCCCGGTGGGATTGTTGGGGTTGATCACCACGATGCCCCGGGTATTGGCTGTGATCCTGGACTCGATGTCGTCGAGATCCGGTTGCCAGTCATTGGCCTCGTCGCAACGGTAATGGACCGGCCTGCCGCCGCTGAGGGACACTGCCGCGGTCCACAGGGGATAATCCGGAGAGGGTATGAGCATTTCGTCGCCGGTGTTCAGCAGGGCCTGCATGGCCATCACGATCAGTTCGCTGACGCCATTGCCGAGGATGATATCTTCCACGTCGACGTCCCGGACACCCTCCACCTGGTAGCGTTGCATAATCGCCTTGCGCGCCGCAAACAGCCCCTTCGAGTGGCAGTACCCCTGGGCCTCCCGCAGGTTGTGGATGACGTCGCGATAAATCTCGTCCGGGGCGTCAAAGCCGAAGGCGCCGGGGTTGCCGATATTCAGCTTGAGGATTTTGTGGCCGTCGTCCTCCAGGCGATTGGCGTGATCCAGCACCGGGCCGCGAATATCATAGAGTACGCCGTGCAGTTTCTGGGACTTCATCAGGTGGGTCATCGCTGGATCTGCCTCCGGGCAGTCGAATCAGAGGGCGCTATTGTAGCCAAACGCCATGAAAACACTATGGGAGACAAGGCCTGCGCCATGGAATCACAGGCTCGAGGCGATGGAGATCAGGGCCTCATGGCTCTGCAGCTGGGCCCTGTCGTCCACTCCCGGCAATCCCCCCCTGGCGATCAGGTGGCTTATACCGAGGCGCTCGACATACTCGCTGAGCTTGTCCCTGACGTAGCTGCGATCCCCGATGATGCTCCAGTCATCCACGGCCACGTCGGCTTTTCGCATGGCCGCGGGTACAGCGCCCTGCAGTCGTGAGCGCAGGTCCGCGGCCAGGCCCTGGCTGTCGGTGACAAAGATCGTGCGCATCACCGGGATCGTGCTCACCGGGGGCTGGCCGGCGTCGTGCAAGGCGCGGTGGTAGTTGTCGTAGTTCTGTGCGAGCACGTCCAGGGGCTCGATCGGCGAGGCGAGATAAGGCAGGCCCAGGCTCGCCACCTGCCGCAGTGCCAGCGGACCGAACGCGGCAACCCATATCGGGGGGTGGGGGCGTTGTACCGGCAGGGGCGCGAGGAATACCGGTTTGCCGTCTGCATCCTGCGCTATCGGCTCCCCCCGCCAGGCGGCGAGCATGAGCGCCAGGTTGGCCTGGAACAGTTTGCGCTTGTCCCCGGGCGGGATATTGAACGCCTCGAACACGGCGCTTTGGATACCGCGACCCACGCCCAGGATCACCCTGCCGTTCGACAGCTGATCGAGCACCGCCACTTCCTCGGCCGCCAGCAGCGGGTGCCTGATCGGCAGCAGGTAGGAGGTGGAGCCGAGGCCGATCGTGTCCGTGCGCGCGGCCACGGCGGCCAGGAGAGTCAGTGGTGAGGGGATCGAGCGCTGGTCGCCGAAGTGATTTTCCGGCAACCAGAAGGAGTGGAAACCCATGGCCTGGGCCGCCTCCGCCTGGCGGCACAGGCTCTGTGCACGCCAGCCGGAACGCGGGGCCCAGGCGGTAACGGCCAGCGAAATCGCCCTCGTCACACGCTCAGTCCAGGCTGATCACGGCCGGCCAGTTTGACCCGCCACTGCTAATTGACCTTCACCACCAGCTTGCCGAAGTTTTCTCCCGAGAACAGGCCCAGGAAAGCCTCCGGCGCCCGTTCCAGCCCCTCCACCATGTCCTCGCGATACTTGACCTTGCCGGCGGCCAGCCACCCGCTCATGTCGCGGACGAAGTCGGGGATGCGGTCGCGGTAGTTGCCGACGATAAACCCCTGCATTTTCAGGCTCCGCTGTAATATCAGCGCCTGCAACTGGCTCATGCGATCCGGTCCGGGCGGCAGTTCCGTCTGGTTGTAGTGGGCTATCAGTCCGCATACGGGTACGCGGGCAAAGTTGTTAAGCAATGGCATCACGGCTTCCCACGAGCTGCCGCCGACATTCTCGAAGTAGACATCGATGCCGTCGGGGCAGGCAGCGGCCAGTTGCTGCGCCATGTCCTTGTCATAGTGGCTGACACAGGCATCGTAGCCCAGCTCCTCGACTGCGTAGCGACACTTCTCGGCCGCCCCGGCGATACCCACCACCCTGCAGCCCTTGAGCCTGGCGATCTGTCCGACCACGGAGCCCACCGCCCCGGTGGCCGCCGCCAGTACCACCGTGTCCCCGGGTTTGGGCTGGCCTATGTCCAGCAGTCCCACATAGGCGGTGAGGCCCGGCATGCCGAGTACGCCCAGCGCGTAGGACGGTCGCGCGATGCGCGGGTCCAGTTTCATCAGATCACTGCCATCGGAAAGTGCGTAGTCCTGCCAGCCGGCATAGGCCGTCACCAGGTCACCGGGTGCGAACCCGGGGTTGCGGGAGTTGACCACCTTGCTGACCGTGCCGCCGACCATGACCGCGCCCAGTGCGACGGAGGGGGCGTAGCTCTCGCGCGCACTCATCCTGCCCCGCATATAGGGGTCGAGGGAAAGATAGAGGGTCTGCAGTAATACTTCGCCGTCCCCCGGTTCGGGCACAGCTGCACTTTCCAGGCGAAAATTCTCCGGGGTCGGCTTGCCGGTGGGCCGCGACGCCAGCACGATCCGGCGGTTGATCGCGGGCTCCGCTGCCCGGGCCGGATTGAGCGCAAGGGCAGCTGCCGATGCCAGTGCGGTCAGGCTGAATTCCCGTCTGTTCATTGTCATAGTCGCGTTTCCTGAAGTCTGCTTGTACCCCAGTATAGCCAACAAGGAACCAGCGCAGGGCGAATTCGCTGTCGCTGGCCTCCAGAAATTGATGGCCGCAGGGACCGGATGTGGTCGCCGGGCCCAATTCAAACTAATATGGCATTAAACATGCCAATACTGTAGGGTGGCGGACAATGACGTGCTTGAAGTATTGGTTTTTCGGTAACACAATGAGCCGCCGCGATAGCCGGCCTGGCGGGAAGCGTGAGCAGGCTTCAGCGTGGTGGCCTGTCCTGGTGAACTGAAGAGGATTTCCCATGAGCGATGCAGAACTGCTGTTCGACCTGACACCCACCGAGGAACAGCAGATGACCCGGGAGGTGATGAGACGCTTTGCCCGGGAGGAAATGGCCAGTGCGGCGCGGCCCGCTGATGAAGCCGGGGCCTTGCCCGAGGGCTTCCTGCTCAGGACAGTAGACCTCGGCCTGAATTTCATGCCCGTTCCCGAGGCACTGGGAGGTGTCGGCGCGGGCCGCAGCCCGATCTCCAACGCCCTGAATATAGAGGATCTCGCCTGGGGCGATATGTCGATGGCGATTGCCGCCCTGGCGCCACTGTCCGTCATCAATTGCGTGATGGATTACGGCACCGACGCCCAGAAGGAACGGGTGAGCCACACCCTGGCCAGTGCGGACTTTACCCCGGCGGCCATGGCGTTGATGGAGCCGGCAATCGGCTTTGACCCGCGGCAGCCGGCGACCACTGCACTGCTGCGCGACGACGGCAGTTATGTCATCGAGGGTGCCAAGAGCATGGTCGCCTTCGGGCCCGAGGCGAAGCTGTTGCTGGTCTTCGCCGATACGGTGAAAGAGGGCACCCAGGCGTTTCTCCTGGCTGGCGACACCCCTGGCATCAGCTTCGAAAAAGAGGACTATATGGGGCTGCGGCCCCTGCCGCTGTATGGCATGGCACTGCAGAATGTCGTGGTGCCGGCCTCGGCGCGGCTGGGCTCCAACTTCGATCTCAAACGAACCCTGAGCCTGGGCAAAATAGCGACAGCGGCACTGGCCGTGGGTACCTGCCAGGCGGTACTGGACTATGTCATTCCCTATGTGAATGAGCGTGTCGCCTTCGGTGAACCCGTTTCGAACCGGCAGGCAGTGGCCTTTATGGTGGCCGACATGGCCACTGAGATCGAGGGCCTGCGGCTGATGGTTTACCGTGCTGCTGCCCAGGCGGAGCGCGGGCTGGATTGCACCCGCATCGCGTTTCTGGCGCATCGCAGTGCGATCAGGTACGGCATGAAAATCGGTACTGACGGTGTGCAGCTCCTGGGCGGCCACGGCTTTACTCGCGAACACCCGGTGGAGATGTGGTACCGGAACCTGCGCGCCCTGGCGGTGCTGGACGGCATGTTACTGGTTTGATGGCCCCGCGCGGGAAGACAAGGCAATTGGCAGGTCAATTGGGAAGGGTGACGCTATGATTAACCTCGAATTACCGAAAAAAATAGAAGATACAAGGGCCCTGCTGCGGCAGTTTTCCGAGGGGGGGCTGCGCCCCATTTCGCGCAAGTACGATCTGCTCGAGCAGAAGGAGATGCCGCAGGAGCTGTACGACCTCGCCAGGCTGCTCGGTGGCGGCAGGAGTCGCGGGGAGTCCGCTGCCGATACCGCCCCTGAGGGCGGTAATCGCAATGCCAACAACATGAGCATGGTCGTGTCCTCCGCGGAAATCTGCTGGGGTGATGTCGGCCTGTTCCTGGCGCTGCCCAATGTCGGACTGGGCAATGCCGCGGTCAGTGCCGTCGCCACGCAGGAGCAGAAAGAGGAGTGGGGCGAGCTGTTTGCCGCCATGGCCATCACCGAACCCGGTGCCGGTTCGGATTCCGCCGCGATCAAGACCACCGCCGTGCTCGACGGGGATGAGTGGGTGATCAACGGTGAAAAAATCTTCGTCACCGACGGCTATCGCAGCAAGCAGGTGGTGGTGTGGGCCTCCCTCGACCTGTCACTGGGCAAGGCCGCCATCAAGTCGTTCCTGGTGCCCAAGGGTACGCCGGGAATGACCGTCACCCGGGTCGAGCACAAACTGGGTATCCGGGCGTCCGATACCGCGCAGATCGTGTTCGAGAACTGCCGGGTGCCGAAGGCCAACCTGTTGGGCAATCCCGAGATCGCCAGGACCGCCGAGGCGCGCAAAAAAGCCTTCGGCGGCGTTATGCAGACCTTCGACAACACCCGGCCGATGGTGGCGGCCCAGGCACTGGGTGTGGCCCGGGCGGCGCTGGATCTGACCTATGAATTGCTGGCGGAAAAGGGCGTTGAACTGGACTACGACAAAAACTATCACCAGATGAGCGCCCTCGAGAACGACCTGTACGAGCTGGAGGCGGAATACGAAACCGCGCGCCTGCTGGTATTGAAGGCGGCGTGGATGGCCGACAACAAGCAACCGAACTCGAAAAATGCGTCCATGTCCAAGGCCAAGGCCGGGCGCATGGGCAACCAGGTGGCCCTGAAGTGCGTGGAGATCTGCGGACAGCTGGGTTACAGCAAAACCCATTTGCTGGAGAAGTTCGCCCGCGATTCCAAGATTATCGATATCTACGAGGGCACCCAGCAGATACAACAGCTGATCATTGCCCGGCAGGTGCTCGGCAAGAGTTCCAGTGAACTCAAGTAGGCAAAACCAGACGACAGGAGAAAGAAATGAAAACGCGTATCACGGAAATGCTGGGCATCGAACACCCGATCATCCAGGGCGGCATGCACTTTGTCGGATTTGCCGAACTGGCCGCCGCCGTGTCCAACGCGGGCGGACTCGGCATCATCACCGGCCTGACCCAGGGCACACCGGAAAAGCTGGCCGCTGAAATCGCCCGCTGCCGCACCATGACCGACAAGCCGTTCGGGGTCAATATCACCTTCCTGCCCACGCTGACCCCGCCGGACTACCCGGGGCTGTTCCAGGCCATTATCGACGGCGGCGTCAAGGTGGTGGAGACCGCCGGCAACAACCCGCAGCAGTGGATGCCCATGCTCAAGGAAGCGGGTATCAAGGTAATACACAAGTGCACCGCGGTGCGACACGCCCTCAAGGCCCAGTCCATCGGTTGTGACGCTGTTTCCGTCGACGGTTTCGAGTGTGGCGGCCACCCGGGCGAGGACGACATTCCCAATTTCATCCTGCTGCCGCGCGCCGCGGACGAACTGTCCATCCCCTTCGTCGCCTCCGGCGGCATGGCGGATGCCCGCTCCCTGGTGGCCGCACTGGCCCTGGGTGCCGATGGCATGAATATGGGCACGCGCTTCATCGCCACCAAAGAGGCACCGGTGCATGAAAACGTCAAGCAGGCGATCGTGGCCGCGTCCGAGCTGGACACCCGGCTGGTCATGCGCCCCCTGCGCAATACCGAGCGCGTGATGAACAACGCCGCGGTGGAGCGCCTGCTGGAAAAAGAGAAGGCACTGGGGGCGGATCTCAAGTTCGAGGATATCATCGAGGAAGTCGCGGGGGTCTACCCGAAGATCATGCTCAACGGTGATATGGATGTCGGCGCCTGGTCCTGCGGCATGGTGGCGGGGCTGGTCTACGACATCCCGAGCGTCAAGGAGTTGATCGACCGAATCATGTCCGAGGCGGACAGCATTATCCACAAGCGCCTGAACGGCCTGTACTGACAGGCGCAATAGCCTGCCAGAGTCTGTAGCGTGAATGGCTCCCCGGCCGCGCAGCCGGGGGTGGGGCTAAACCGCGTCGAAGTACTCTATTTCCGGCGCGGCCGCCATACAGGGCGCCAGCTCGGCGCCCGCGCTGCGAAAGTAATCGGTTTTGCCATGTAGCGCCAGGGCCTCTTCATCGCTGTACTGTTCCAGTACCACGTAACTCTGCGGGTCGATGCGGGACTGGTGCAGTGCGTAGAAGTGGCAGCCGCTTTCCCTGCTGTTTACCTCCGCTGCCAGCTTGCCAAAGACGCTCTCGAACTCCGCGTTCTTGCCTGGCTGTATCGAAAGTTTTGCGATCACTCCAATGGGCATATTGTTCTCCTCAAGTGTTTGGCCTGGTGCTGCTGGTATTTGCGGATAGATACCGCTGCTCGTGTAACGCCCGCCCGATAGCGCCCGGCATCGCTAACCGGCATCCGCCAGCGCCAGGCTGTCCTGCAGGGCGCGTTTGACGAATTTGCCGCTGGCGTTGCGCGGCAGGGGCTCGTCCAGTATCCAGATGTAGCGGGGCGCCTTGTAGGCGGCCAGCTGGGTTTTACAGAAGGCGCGAAGCTCCTCGGCCGTCGGGCTTTTGCCCTGGGCCGGGAAGATCGCAGCGCCCACTTCCTCACCCAGGCGCTCGTCGGGCACCGAGAAAACAGTACACTCAGCCACGTCCGGGTGCTTGTATAGCGCGGTTTCCACCTCGGAGCAGAAGACGTTTTCCCCGCCGCGCAGCACCATGTCCTTGGCGCGGTCGACCAGGTAGATGAAATTGTCCTCGTCGATATAACCGATATCACCGGTATGCAACCAGCCGTCGACGATGGCTTCCTCGGTTGCCTCGGGGCGGTTGAGATAGCCCTTGATGACCTGTGCGCCCCTGACACAGACCTCGCCGGTCTCGCCCACTGCCAGCGTATTGCCCTGCTTGTCGATGCACTTTACGTCGTAGATCGGTACTACCATGCCGGCGCTGCTGGGTTTGTCCGAGAGGAAAAACCCGGTGGAGGTGCTGATAATGCCGCACACCTCGGTCATGCCGTAGCCCTGGCCCGGCTGGGCACCGCGACCGCCTTTGTCAATCTTGCCAACCAGGTCCGGCTGCACCGCGGCGCCGCCGCCGTTCAGCGACGTCAGGGTCGAGGTGTCGCGGGTGGCGAAGTCCGGGTGATTGATTATCTCCCTGCTCATGGTGGGCACGCCGCTGAACACGGTGATTTTCTCCTCCTCGATAATGCGCAGCGCCTCGCCCGGATCCCACTTGTGCATATGTACCAGTTTGCCACCGGCGATAGTCGCGGTCTGTGCGAGGCAATTGTTGGCGGTGACATGAAACAGCGGTGTCGCGACGATCGACGCCATCTGTGTCTGGCTGCCGCCGAGCAGGTCGGGCGGGGTTTTGCCCTGGGCCCTGGCCTGTGCCGTTGCCTGGGACATGGTGCCAAAGATCACGCTGAGCAGGTTGTTGACACAACCGCGATGGGTCAGCTGGGCACCCTTGGGCGCGCCGGTAGTGCCGGAGGTATAGAAAATGCAGGCGTCGTCGTCCGGGTGGATGCTGACCCCGGGCATGGCAGGCTCTGCTGCCAGCACCTCGGTCCAGGGCGAGGCCCAGGATGGCACGTCGTCAACGCGGACCGCGGCGACCTTCAGGTCGGGGAAATCGCCGCGGATTTCATCGAAACGGGACAGGCGCTCGCTGTCGCAGATAAGCAGTTTGGTGCCGGAGTCTTTCAGGCCGTATTTCAATTCCTCCGGCACCCACCAGGCGTTGACACCCACCGACACGGCACCGATGCTGGCGATCGCCCAGTAGGAGAGCATCCATTCCGGGTAGTTGCGCATGGCGATGGCGACGCGGTCCTGTTGGCCGATACCGTTGGCCACCAGCCAGTTGGCAATGCGGGCGACCTGCTCGTGTGCCTGGGCGTAGGTCCAGCGCTCGTCACGATAGACCAGGTAGTCCTTGTCGGCATGGCCGGCGGTGCTGAGCCATATGTCGCGCAGGGAGCCGGGGGCCATGGCCCAGGCTTTTACCGGCTGGCCGCCGACCTCGACCTCGGCGATGCTGAACATCTGGCCCGGGGCGGTCATCGCGGCGATGGTTTCCTGAAGTTCTTTATACATATTATGGGTACTCCTGCGTAAAATCAGTCCTGCTTGAGAACCGCCCATTCTGCACGTCTGGCGGCAGCTTGCAACCAGGCCCGCTGGCCTGCCTTGTCGGGTGACGCTATAGTCAGCTATGTGTCGACGCCGGCGGACTGTGTTGCCCGCGCGGGGCCGGACAGTCCGGTCGCGAGGATTATGGCATGCAAAGTGACAATATGATCTAATCCGTCCGGAGACACTTTTCAGGGGCGGCGTGAAGCGGCCTGGAGACACAGCCTTCGCCGGGAGCCTGCTATGACAGATTACATTCTATACGGTGCTGACCACTCACTTTATACCGGTAAGGCGCGCGCTTACATGCGCTTCAAGGGGCTCGACTGGGAGGAGGTGACCGCTACCGGGGAAATCTACAAATCGATTATTTTGCCAACTATCGGCGCGGCCATCGTGCCGGTGCTGGCGACCGCGGACGGCCTGTATGTGCAGGATACCACCGACATCATCGACTTTCTCGAGGCGGCCCACCCCGCCGTTTCCGTATACCCCGACACGCCCCTGCAGAAACTGGTGGCCTTGATGCTGGAACTCTACGGTGACGAGTGGCTGGTCATTCCCGCCATGCATTACCGCTGGAGTGTGCTGGACCAGCAACACGATTTCATTATGGCGGAATTCGGCAGAATGAGCGCACCCGATGCGACCCACGAGGAGCAGGTGGTGATCGGCGAGCGCACCTCGAAGATGTTTCGCGGTTCGGTACCGATGCTGGGTATCACTGCGGACACCATACCGGCGATCGAGGAAACCTACCTCGAACTGCTCGACCAGCTGGATCGCCATTTCAGCCAGTTTGACTTCCTGCTGGGTTCCCGCCCCGGTATTGGCGACTTCGGCTTGATGGGGCCACTGTATGCCCACCTCGGCCGCGACCCGGTGCCAAAAGCCCTGATGCAGGCGCGCGCACCCAATGTCCACGCCTGGGTGGAGCGGATGAACAATCCGGCGCCCCTTGCCGGTGAGTTCCTGTCGGATGACGAGATTCCGGCGACGCTGCTGCCGATACTGCAGACCATGTGCCGCGACCAGCTGCCCGATGTACTGGATGTTATTCGCCACAATGCCAGCTGGCTGGAGCAGAATCCCGGCGGGGACATTCCCCGTTACCTGGGCATGCATCCCTTCCGGATCGGGTCCGCCTCGGGCGAGCGGGTCGTCCACAGCTACGCCCAGTGGATGTTCCAGCGGCCCTGGGCGCACTACCATTCCCTGCCGCCGCAGGAGCGGGCGGCGGCGGATGTGCTGTTAAAGGCCATAGGCGGGTTTGATGCGCTCAATACGGACATTACCCGCTGGGTAGCGCGCAAGCCGGGTCAGCTCGAGCTGGTGGAAGCCCGGCCGGATAGTGGGGGAACAAGCGGCAAATGAACAAGACCGACAAACCCGCCAGCGTTAAAAGCCGCCCTGGCAGCGGGCAAGCCGGCGCTGCGAAGAAGCCCGACGGGCGGCTGCTGCGCACCGAGCGCAGCCGGCAGCAGATTATCGATGCCCTGCAGGCGCTGGTAAATGAGGGCGTTCTGGTGCCCACGGCGCAGACCGTGGCGGAGCGGGCTGGCGTCGGCATTCGCACGGTATTCCGGCACTTCGCCGACATGGAAACCCTGTTTGCGACCATGGACACACAGTTGCGGGAGAGCTATGAGGGCCTGTTTGCCGGCGGCGACCGCGCCGGTACCCTCGAGGAGCGTATCCTGCATGTCATCGAGCGCAGGGCGACGGCCTACGAGAAACTGTCCTCACTGATGCTGTCGACCCGGGCCCAGATGTGGCGTTCCCCGGTGTTGCAGAAAAACTACGCCAGGAACCAGCGCGGCCTGCGCAAGGACCTCGCCGATTGGCTGCCGGAGATCGCCGACCTGCCTGTGGTGAGAAGGGAGGCGATCGATGCCGTCACCTCCTTCGAGACATGGAGCCGGCTGCGCCTGCACCAGGGGCTCTCGGTAAAAAGCAGCATGGACGTGGTCCACGAAACGCTGCGGCTCTACTTCGACATCGGCTGAACCCTGGCGCGGCAACCACCTCAAAAGTCAGCACCAGTGCCAACCAGATGGCCCGGGGCATCCTGCACCCGCTCCGCGCAGGCATGCAGGCCCTGGTGAGATCCCGCGCTAAACCGGTTCGCAGACAAAAATCGGAATGTCGCGATCGGTCCGTGCACGGTAGTCGGCATAGGGTGCATAGGCCGCGTCACACAGCGGCCAGAGAGCGGGTTTTTCTTCCGCTGTGGCGAGCCTTGCCCGCAGCGTCATCTGCTTGCCGCGATACCTGACGGAAATTTCAGGGTTCCTGGCAATATTGTAGTACCAGACAGGGTTTTTCACTGCCCCGCCCATGGAAGCCACCAGCAGGACACCCTGGTTGTAGGGAACATACATCAGCGGCATGGTGATACCGCGACCGGACTTTGCGCCGGTCATGGTGACAAAGCAGACCTCGTCGCCCGCCAGGGTATTGAACATCTTGCCGCCGGTCAGCTTGTTCAGGAAGATATGCGTGCGCGACATGGTTTTCAGAATCCACTTGGGTGGGTTCACGCCCCTCACTGCATTATTACTGTCAGCCATCGCCGGGTTCCCTTCTCAATCAGTGGCGTTGTGCAAAGCATGCAGTGTCTGCCGCTCAGGACGACGCTGTCAACACCTCCGGCTGTTTCGGGTATACAGGGCAAAGTCAAAATCAGTTACCCTTTATCCGGCCAGCAGCCTGCACGTCCGTCAGGCCAGGAGGATAGTAGATGCCAGTTTTTGCCCGCTGTATTGCGTTAGTGCTCAGTATCCTGTCGACGTCAGCTTATGGCGCGCTCGCCGATGGACCTGAAGACCAATCCCAAAGTCAGGCCTCCGCACCCGAACCGGGTATGGATATGAGCCAGGTCATTGCCCTGTTACAGCAGCAGCAGAAAGAGCTCGCAGAGCAACGGAAACTGCTGGAGGCCCAGGCGCTGCAGATCAGCAACCTGGAAAACGAACTCGTTGTGCTGCGCGCTCCCGCGGCACCGGTAAGCGCGGTGGCGGTGGTGGCCTCGGGCGAGCCGCCAGTGGTCACTGCTGACACGCCGACTGCCGAGCCCCGGCCGGCAATACCCGCAGATACGGAGCAGCAGCTTGTTGCCGTGGAGGTTCAGGATCAACCGCCAAGCACCCAGCAGCAGCAAGCGGACCTGGGAAAGTCCGTGGCAAAAGCCCAGGTGGATGACCCTACCCGGGTCCTGCTGTCAGACTTTGTCGGTGGCTGGCGGCTGCCGGGGACTGACGCGGCCCTGCGGATCGGCGGCTTTGTCAAAACAGCTGTTGTCTATAATTTCGATCCCCTGGAGATCGCGGACCGGTTTATTGTCGGTTCTATCCCCGTGGGACAGAACAACGCATCCACTGCCGAGGCGGAAAGCAGTATCACCGCCTCCCAGTCGCGGCTCAACTTCGATCTTCGGGAGCCCACCGACGTAGGCATCTTGCGCGCTTTTATCGAGGGTGATTTTGCCGGAGATGGCGACACATTCCGCCTGCGCCACGCCTTTGGGCAGTGGAACCGGGTTCTTGCCGGTAAAACCTGGTCTGCCTTCATGGACACCGACGCCAGCCCGGAAGAGGTCGATTTTGAAGGCCTGAACGGGCGTATCAACGTGCGTCAGGCACAGGTAAGGCTGATGCCGAAACGGGGTGCCGAGTACGGCCTGGAACTCTCTCTCGAAGACCCCAATCCCGAAATACAGAATGGCGGTGGTGTCACCCGCGCGCCCGATGTCGTGGTGTCCGGCCGCTTCAACCCCAACGACAGGCTGCACATGAAGCTCAGCGTGCTGGGGCGCCAGATACGCGGTCAGGCCGACCCGGGCTTCGGTGCGGGCGTGTCCAAGCAATACGCCTGGGGTGTCTCCGCCAGCGGACGTTTTGTGACGCCCTACTTTGACGAGCGCGACAGCCTGGTATTCCAGCTCAGCCAGGGTGATGGCATAGGCCGCTATGTCAATGACCTTGCGAGCGTTGGCAACTTTGACGGCATATTTGACCCGGTCGATGGCGATCTGCAGCTGTTCGACGTGCTGGCCGGCTATACGTCCTGGCAACACTGGTGGGGTGGTGAGAGAAATTTCAGATCGAATTTCACGTTTGGTTTTGTCGACGTCAACAACCCCGGGTTTGTTGCTGCTGATGCTTACAAACGCACCTATCGTTTCGCCACCAACCTGCTCTGGTCACCCACCAGGCGCATTGACCTGGGCGTGGAGTACCTGTGGGGGCAACGTCAGAATGAAAACGGCGAGGAGGGCGACGCAACACAGTTGCAGCTGATGTCGCGTTATCGCTTCTAGACGAGGTACACGAGGCAACAGTCATTTTCCTGATTTTGTGTCACACTCAGGAATGTCATTTATCAAGAGGGAGTCGGTGATGTCAGACAAGAAGAATGCAGTGGGGGGGAAGCGCGAGTACTGGGGAGTCATCCCGGTCATGCCAGGCCAGCAGTTGATGGAAACCGCGAAGCTGATGGAGGATCTGGGTTACACCGGCGCCTTCAGCTACCAGGTATTCGGCCCGCCCTTTATTCCACTGGCGGTTGCCGCGGCAGCCACCACCCGCCTGAAAGTGGCCACCGGCATCGCGATTGCCGGTACGCGCAGCCCCTTCGAGACCGCCATGGCCGCCATTGATGTGGATCGCATCAGCGGCGGGCGCTTCATTCTCGGCCTGGGCTCCAGTGCCCCGGTCTGGACCAGCGATATCTTCGGCAGCCCGCATTACAAACCCGTCGCGCAGTTGCGCGACACCGTCGCCGCGGTCCGCCACATTATCGCCGGTGCCCACAAGGGGCTTGAACCCTATGAGGGTGAATACTTCAAGGCCACGTTCCGGGAGCTGAAACCCACTGACCCGCCGGTGCGCACCGAGATCCCGATCTGGGTGGCGGCGCTGCGGGAGACACTGCTGCGAACCGGGGTGGAGATTGCCGATGGCGTTATCGGCCATCCCATGTGGTCCCCCAGCTGGGCGGTCAATGAGATGGGTCCGGTCATCGATGATGCCCTGGCAAAGTCGGGTCGCAAGCGCAGCGAGCTGGAGGTTAACGTCTGGCCGTGGATGGCGATAAACGATGACCGCAAGCAGGCGGTTGAGGATGCTCGCGGTACGGTCGCCTTCTATGCCAGTATCAGTGTCTACGACTCGTTCTTTGATGCTCACGGCTTTGCCAAAGAGGCCCGGGCCTGCCAGCACGAAATCAAGCAGGGAGTGGACGTGGAGGCGCTCAAGCAGCACGTGCCCGACGAGATGGTCGAGGCCTTCGCTGCCTGTGGCCCCATGGACGAGGTGGCCGAGAAGGTAGAGCCGTTCTGGCAGATAGCGGACAGCATGTGCCCGACGCCACCCATCTGGGGCTTGCCCGCGGAAAAAGTGCAGGCTTACGCCGAGGCGCTGGCGGGTTTCGTCCACTCCCTGACGAGTTGAACCAGGGGGTGCCTCGGGGACTCCCCGGCATGGCTTGTCTGCCGGCTCAGGTCTGCAGTGAGCTGCGTGCGTTCCTGGCGAATTCTTCCGCTTTTTCCTTGTCCTCGATAAGGCTGTCTATCGCGATGGGCACGGTGACGCCCCGCTGGAGACCGGGTTTCTCCTTCATCACGTTGAGCCAGCGATCGAGGTTGTCGAGACCGTCCCGGGAGATCCCGGACCACTTGTAGGTTCTCACCCAGCACCAGTTGGCGATATCGGCAATGGAGTAGTCGTCCGCCAGCCATTCGCTCTGGCCCAGGCGGGTGTCCAGCACCTCGAACAGCCGGCGGCCCTCGTGCTGGTAGCGGTTGATGGCGGCTTCGATTTTCTCCGGGAAATAGCGATAAAAAACGTTGGCCTGGCCCATCATCGGCCCGATGCCGCCGATCTGGAACATCAGCCACTGGATTACCCGGGAGCGCCCCTTGACGTCCGTCGGCAGCAGGGCGCCGGCCTGCTCGGCCAGGTAGATCATGATGGCGCCCGACTCGAATACCGCGAAGTCGTCATTGGCACGGTCGACGATCACCGGGATGCGACCATTGGGGTTCAGGGCCCTGAATTCCGGCCTGTGCTGGTCGCCCGCGCGGATGTCCACCACCTTCACAGAATACGCCATGCCCAGTTCTTCCAGTGTGCAGGACGCCTTGTAGCCATTGGGCGTGGGCGCTGTGTACAGGTCGATCATGGTGTCTCTCCTTCTCTGGTCCGAATGGGGTGGCAACGCTATTCTCGCTGACAGTCTGCCCGGGAGGAAAGTGTGACATAATGGCACTAAACATGCCAATATAATGGCGGCCGGGTTGCCCTGCAGCGGCGCAGGGGCTATAAAACCCGTCGCCACAATCTCTCTGGATTCACGTCGAGGAAAATTTCAATGCAAATACCGCAACCTGTCGAGCTGATCGGATCTCCCGGATCACCCTATACCCGCAAGATGCTCGCGCTTTTGCGCTACCGCCGGATTCCCTACCGGATGATCTGGGGCGATCCGACTGCGGAACTGGGGAAGCGGGCTATCCCGGCGCCCAGGCTGGTTTTCCTGCCCACCTTTCTCTACCGGGACGATACGGGCAACAGCGTACCGCGCAGTGACTCCACCCCCATCATCCGGGAGCTTGAGCAGGCATTTGGCGGTCGCAGCGTAGTGCCGGCGGACCCGGCCCTGGCGTTTATCGACTACCTGCTGGAAGACTTCGCCGACGAATGGTGCACCAAGTACATGTTCCACTACCGCTGGCATTTTGCCGAGGATGCCGACAATGCGGGCAGCCTGCTGCCCACCTACATGGATGTCACCCTGCCCGCTGACAACTGGCGGCAATTCAAGGCGGTGTTCAGCGAGCGCCAGGTTGGTCGCCTGCGCTACGTCGGGTCCAACGACGACACGGCGCCCGTCATCGACGCCAGTTACCGCCGCCTGCTTCGGGCCCTCGAAAACCACTTTGCCGAGCTGCCATTCCTGCTGGGGCGCCGCCCGGGCGCCGGTGATTTTGCCCTGTTCGGGCAGTTCAGCCAGCTGGTGGGCTGTGATCCCACCCCGCGCGCAATTGCTCACGACCTGTCGATGCGCACCGTGGGGTGGACGGGGCTGGCGGAGGACCTGTCCGGACTGGAACCGGTGGACGCCGACTGGCATGCCCCCGAGGCCCTGCCCGCCAGCCTGCGGGAAATCCTGGTGGAAATCGGGCGGGTGTATGTGCCCGCGCTGCTGGCCAATGCCCGGGCGGTGCGGGCCGGTGAAAAGCACTGGCAGGCCGTCATCGACGGCAAGCAGTGGAGCCAGCAGGCGTTTCCCTACCAGGCCAAGTGCCTCGGCTGGATCAACCAGGAGTACCGGGACCTGGGCGCTGCCGACAGGGCGCGGGTCGATGCGCTGTTGGCCGGCACCGGCTGTGAGAATATGATGACAGCCCCGCAGTGAACCCGGCAGATCAACCACACGAGGAAATACGCCATGACAATTGATAACCGCGTGACCAGGCTGACAGGCACCCGGTACCCGATCATACAGGCCCCCATGGGCTGGATCGCCCGATCCCGGCTGGCCTCGGCGGTCAGCAACGCCGGGGGGCTGGGCATCATCGAGACCTCCTCGGGCGAACTGGACAATATCAAGCGCGAGGTCCAGCTGATGCGCGAGCTGACCGACAAGCCCTTTGGCATGAACGTCGCGCTGTCCTACGTCAAGGGCGGCAATATCATCGATTTCGTGATCGAGCAGGGCATCAGGTTCGTCACCACGTCTTCCGGCAGCCCGAGTGTCTGCACGAAGGATTTCCAGGCGGCGGGAATCACCGTGTTTCATGTGGTGCCCACCCTGGAGATGGCGATGAAGGCCATCGATGCCGGCGTCGACGGACTGGTGGTGGAGGGCGGTGAAGGGGGCGGCTTCAAGAACCCCAGCCCGGTGTCGACCATGGTGTTGCTGCCGCTGATCCGCTCCAGGGTCGATGTGCCGATCATCGCCGCCGGTGGCATCAGTGACGGCCCGTCGATGGCGGCCGCCTTCGCCCTGGGCGCCGAGGGGGTGCAGATGGGGACGCGGATGCTGTCCTCACTGGAGTCGCCGGTACACGACAACTGGAAACAGGCGGTGGTGGCGGCGCGGGAAACCGATACCGTGTTTCTCAACCAGCAGTCGCGCCCCGCCCTGCGCGCCCTGCGTACGAATCGCACGGCGGCGCTGGAGCCGCTGGGCAAATTCAACGTCATGGAAAATATGGCCGGGATTCCCCAGCTTTATTTCGGTGGCGATATGGAGGCGGCAATACCGCTGTCAGGGGAAGTATGCGGGCGCATCGACGCGGTGCTCAGCGCCAGGCAGATCATCGATGACACCATTGCCGGTTTCTACCAGTCCGTCAGGGGACTGTCGCAACAGTACCCGGGCTGAATGTTCGCAGGACCGCCTGCGGATAAGCCGATGATTTGAGGAGAGCAACAATGGTACAACTGACGAACATGGTCGACTACGACGTCGAGGACTCCGTGGCGGTCCTCACCCTGGACAACCCCCCGGTGAACGCGCTCAGCCAGGGCGTGCGCCAGGGCCTGAAGGAGGGCGTCGCCAAAGCGCTGGCCGACGATACTGCCCGGGCAATTGTGATTCACTGCAGGGGCGGTACCTTTATCGCCGGCGCGGACATTACCGAGTTTGCCAGCGGACCGGTGGAGCCGGGGCTGCATGAGGTCCTCGAGGCGATTGACAACTCCGCCAAGCCGATCGTCGCCGCTATCCACGGCACGGCCCTGGGCGGCGGGCTGGAGACGGCGCTGTGTTGTCATTTCAGGGTGGCCGTGCCCGGCGCCAGGCTGGGCCTGCCGGAAGTCAACCTGGGCCTGCTGCCGGGCGCCGGCGGTACCCAGCGCCTGCCGCGGGTGGTCGGGGTGGAAAAAGCCCTGCAGATGGTGACCTCGGGTGTGCCGATAGGCGCGGCCGAAGCGCTGGAAACCGGGCTTGTCGATCGCATTGTCGAGGGCGACCTGCGCGAGGGCGCCCTGGCCTTCGCCCGGGAGAAAGTCGCCGGGGGCGGCAAACTGACGCGGATTCGCGATCGCGACGACAAACTGCTGGCAGCCAGGGAGCACCCCGAGGTGTTCGACCGCTTCCGCCAGGCGATCGCGCGCAAGACCCGGGGGTTCCTCGCACCGGAGTACAATATTCGCTGCATAGAGGCGGCGGTGAAGCAGCCCTTCGACGAGGGTATGAAAACCGAGCGCAAGCTTTTCATGGAGCTGATGAGCGGCCCCCAGGCGGCGGCCCAGCAGTATTTTTTCTTTGCCGAGCGCCAGGCCGGCAAGATACCCGATGTGCCGAGGGATACCCCCGAGATTCACATTGCCAAAGTCGGTGTCATCGGCTCCGGCACCATGGGCGGTGGTATCGCCATGAACATGTTGAATGTGGGGATTCCCGTGACTATCGTGGAGGTAAAACAGGAGGCGCTGGAGCGCGGCCTGGGCGTTATTCGCAGGAACTACGAGAACACGGCCCGCAAGGGCCGGATCAGCGAGACCGACGTGGAGAACCGGATGGGCCTGATTACCGGCTCCCTGGCGCTGGAGGACCTGGCCGACTGCGACCTGATCATCGAGGCGGTATTCGAGGATATGGCGGTCAAGAAAGACATCTTCAGCCGGCTCGACGCCATTGCCCGGCCCGGCGCCATTCTCGCTTCAAACACATCTGCCCTCGATATCAACGAGATAGCCGCCGTCACGAAACGCCCTGAGTCCGTGATCGGTCTGCACTTTTTCTCGCCGGCCAACGTGATGAAGTTGCTGGAAGTGGTACGCGGCGACAAGACCTCGAAAGAGGTGATCAAGACCTGCATGTCCTTCGCCAAACGCATCCGTAAAGTGGCGGTGCTGGTCGGCGTTTGCCACGGCTTCGTCGGCAATCGCATTCTGTTCGTGCGCCAGCACCAGGCAGAGCAGCTGGCGCTGGAGGGCGCGCCGCCGCACCGTATCGACAAGGTGTTGTTCGACTTCGGCTTTCCCATGGGCGCCTTCCAGATGTCCGATCTCGCCGGGCTGGATATCGGCTGGAATGCCAGTACGTCGAAAGGCGCCACTGTGCGCGAGCGGCTCTGCGAAATGGACAGGCGTGGACAGAAGACCTCCGCCGGCTTCTACGACTACGATGAAAACCGCACGCCGACACCGGCGCCCATCGTACAGGCCCTGTATGCGGAGTTTGCCGCCAAAGCCGGCATCAGCCAGCGCGAGATTTCCGATGAGGAGATACTGGAGCGTTGCATCCTGCCGATGATCAATGAGGGCGCGAAGATACTGGAGGAGGGCATCGCCATTCGCGCCAGCGACATCGACGTCGTCTATGTGTACGGCTATGGCTGGCCGGTTTACCGCGGTGGTCCCATGCACTACGCCAACAGCCTCGGCCTGGACAAGGTGGTGGAGAAGCTGCGCGGCTACCGCAAGAGCACTGGCAGTGACTTCTGGCAGCCCAGCCAGTATCTCGTCGACCTGGCCGAAAAGGGTGGTCGCTTCGGCTGACGGACGCCAGTTGTCGGGGCCCTGACGCCCAGGGTTTAACTTCCTGGTCTGGCAGCCCATGATCGGATGCCGGCTTGGACCTTGGCAGCAATAGGTGTGAAACTCGTCCGCAATAACAGGGGCAGGATCATGCTGGACGACAGGCAACTGCGGGTAGCGATTATCGGTGCCGGCCCCGCGGGTATCGCCGCGGGGCGCGAGCTGCTGCGCAATGGCTTTGACGACATTACCATCTTCGATGCGCTGGACGCCCCCGGCGGCACCTGGCGCCTGCATACCTACCCGGGCCTGGCCTGCGATGTGTGGGCGCACTCCTATACCTTTTCCTATGCGCCCAATCCGGACTGGAGCGCCAGTTTTGTCGACCAGCCCGAAATCCAGGCTTACCTTGCCCGCTGTGCCACACAGTTTGGACTGGACCCCCACTTCCGGTTCAACACCCGGATCACCAGTGCGCACTACCGGCAGGGCGGTACCTGGCAACTGCAAACCGGGGACGGCGAGCAGTTCGAGTGCGATGTGGTGATCAACGCGATGGGCAACCAGCACACACCGAATTACCCGGACGTGAAAGGGATGGACCTGTTTCAGGGCGACAGCTGGCACGGCACGCGCTGGAACCACGACGTGGATCTGCGCGGCAAACGCGTTGCGGTGATCGGTTCTGCGGCCAGTGCGGTGCAGATCGTACCGGAGGTCGCAAAAGTCGCCGCTCACCTGACCGTGTTGCAGCGTTCCGCCAACTGGATCATGCCGCGGGGTAAAAAGACCTACAGCGAGAAACAGCGGCGGCGCGCCCGGCGCTTTCCTGTCATCATCACGCTGACGCGCAAGTGGCAGGCTGCGCTGATGGGACAGGTCCAGTATGCGGTAACCCTGGGCCACAAGCGCATGGACCAGTTCGAGAACGTGGTCCGCAAATATATCGCGCGCAGTGTCGACGAACCGGCGTTGCGCGAGGCCCTTATTCCCGACAGCCGCTATGGTTGCAAGCGTGGCCTGGTCTCCGACGACTTCTACCCGGCCCTGAACCGGGACAATGTGGAACTGATTCCCTCCGGCCTGCAGGAGGTCACCGCCACCGGGCTGGTGACGGCAAGTGGCCGTGCCGTTGACGTGGATGTGATCATCTACTGTACCGGCTACCGCATTCTGGACTTTGATCGCATCGAGGTGGTGGGCGCCGGTGGCGAGTCGCTGGCGGACGTGATGGCGGATGAGCCCAGGGCACACAAGGGGATCGCGGTTCCGGGTTTCCCCAATTACTTTTTTGCCGTCGGCCCCAACGGCCTGCCGTTGACGGTGTCCTACTTCGTCACGGCAGAGAAAAATGTGGAAACGATAGTGCGGCTCCTGCGGGAAAAGCAGTCGGCAGGCGCCAGTGAGATGGCGGTGAAGCGGGACGTTTTCGAGCGCTACAACGACTGGCTGGCGGCGCGTTTTTCCCGGTTTTCCTGGGCTTCGCAGGACTGCCAGAGTTACTACCGCAATGCCGCGGGTCACGCCCCCTTCCTGTTTCCTGGCAACTTCAGGGAGTACAGCAAGCTGCAGGACGACAGTGGCTTGCATGAATATGACCTCGCGTAGCCCCGCCCGTCGGAACGTGTAGCCGTGGATACAGACATTCTCGAATTGCATCAGGTAACCGACGCCACCGCGGGCGGCAAGGCCTATGGCCTGGCGCGACTGCTGGCCATGCAGCTGGCCGTGCCGCCCGGCTTCGTGATTCGCAACGCCAGGCCCGGGGAGTTCCCGGCCGATCTCGAGCGCCGCTATGGGGCGCTGGGCACCGGCAAGGTAGCCGTGCGCTCTTCGGCGCTGGGGGAAGACGGCGGCGAGGCCTCCTTTGCCGGCCAGTACGACACGGTGCTCAATGTGCAGGGGCTTGCCGACCTGCACCGGGCTATCGACAACTGCGCGGCGTCTGTTGTCAGTGAGCGCGCCCGGCAGTACCAGCAGGACAAGTCGGGCGCCGCTCCGGTGGTGATGAACATCGTGGTCCAGCGCATGGTGGACGCCAGGGTCGCCGGCGTGGTGTTTACCGCGGACCCGGTCAGTGCGCGGCGGGACCTGCTGGTGATTGACGCGGTGGCGGGCCTCGGGGAGACCCTGGTCAGCGGTGAGGCCACACCGGATCACTACGCGGTAAACGCCGCTGGCGTCGTGGTGCGGCGGCAGCTGGTGGGGGACAGCGCCCTGCTGAGTGACCTGGAGCTCGCGGCTATTGCGAGCCAGGCAAGAAGCGCCGCCGGGCACGAGGGGCAAGCACTGGACCTGGAGTGGGCCATAGACCGGGACGGCAAGCTTTTCTGGTTGCAGGCCAGGCCCATCACGACACTGCCGGCAGACCCGAACGAGCTCGATACGCCGTTGCCGCGCCCGGATGACGTGCTGACGATCAGCAATGTCAGCGAGATGATGCCGGGCGCCGTCTGCCCCCTCACCGGTTCCTTTACCGGCTGGGGTATCGATTACGGCCTGCAGTTCATGCAGGTGGCGGTGGGGGCCAGGCCGCGGATCGAGAAAGACTGGCAGGTCACCGCCCAGGCCTACGGTCACCTGTTTTTGAATCTCACTGGCAACGTGGTGATGTCGGCGGCGGTGCTGGGCTCCAGCGCAGACCAGACCGCCCAGACCCTGTGCGGACGCATTGTGCCGGAGCTCAGGGAGTTTCCCCCGCTGCCGTTCTGGCGACGCCTGCTCAATACGGTAAAACTGTTGCGTTTCGCCCTCACGGCGCCCGCCGTGGTCGATCGTTTCGGGGAGGAACTGGGGCGATTTGGCATAACCCACAAACCGGACTCTGGCGCCATGTGGGCGGAGCTCGAAGCGAAATCCTGGTTCTTTGAACACTGTATGGCCGTGCATATCCAGTCCTCGGCACTGTCGGGTTTTCTGTGCGCCGTGGTGGAGAACATGGTCTCCGGTAAATCCAGCAACAGCACCGGCGAGGACCAGGGTGAGGCGGTGCGCTTGCTGGCGGGTGCCAGTGGGGTCGAGAGCGCCCTGATGCTCGAGCAACTGGACGCCCTGCTGGATCATATTGCAGCACACCCCGAGGCGGAGCCCGCGTTCCAGCAGGCCACGGTAGAGCAGGCCCTGCAGTGGTTGCGCGCAACATCACCCCTGGCCGGTGAGTTCGCGGATTTTCTGGCAGCCCATGGGCACCGCGGTTATCGCGAGCTGTGCATGCGCGACCCCTCCTGGGGTGATGACCCGGCGCCGCTGATCCAGAGCATGCAGGCAGCGGTTCACGCCCGCCTGGCGACGGGCGGGCATCGCCATCTGCATACCGCCGCTATCGACTGGGCGGCGCTGGACCGGGGCCTGCGCTGGCTCCTGCCCCGGGCACACAACGCCATCCGTCGCAGGGAACACACCAAGTCGCAGCTGGTACAGGTGGGCCATCACTTCAAGCTGGCGTTTCGCCATCTCGGCAAACTGCTGGCGCAGGAGGGCAGCCTGCCGGATGCGGACCTTGTCTATTTTTTCACGTTTGAGGAGCTGCCGGCTTTCATAGCCGCCCCCTCCGCCGCCGCGGTGGCGCGGGCGCTCGGCAGGCGCAGTGTGCTGCCCTGCCAGCAACAGTTCGAATTCCCCGAAATATCGGTGGGCATGCCACAGCCGCTGGAACCGCGCGAAGTGGACATGGCGGACGGCATCCTGCTCGGCCGGCCCGCTTCCCGGGGTGTCGTCGAGGGGATCGTGCGGGTAGCCCACACACTGGCGGAGGCAGCGCAACTGCAGCCCGGTGAAATACTGGTGACCCCGATCACCGATATCGGCTGGACACCCTATTTCAGCATGATCGGCGGTCTGGTGACCGACCTGGGCAGCTCGGTATCCCACGGCGCGGTCATCGCCAGGGAGTACGGCCTGCCCTGTGTCGTCAATACCCGCCAGGGCACACGCTTTTTCCAGACCGGAGACCGGGTGCGGCTGGACGGGGACAGCGGCAGGGTCGAGCTGCTCGATCCGGCTTGACGATTCCCTTGTCAGGTGTAAGCTTGGCGGCCCTTCGCTGAGTAGTAGAACAATCGATGAAAAGGCGCTTTGCCCGATGGTTACTGCAGCTGGCAGGCTGGCAGATAGAGGGCGCGGCCCCGGCGCTTGACCGCTATGTCCTGATCGCGGCTCCCCATACCTCCAACTGGGATTTTCCCCTGATGCTGGCCTTTGCCGCTGCCTTTGATATCAAGGTCAGCTGGATGGCGAAGCACAGCCTGTTCTTCGCGCCCATGGGCTGGATAATGCGGGCCATGGGGGGCCTGCCGATCGTGCGGCATGAAAACAGGAACGTGGTCGATTCCATGGTGTCGGTGTTCGACCGCGCCAGTCACCAGGTGCTGGTGGTTCCCACCGAGGGCACCCGGGAGCGCACGGAATACTGGAAATCCGGTTTCTACCACATCGCCCGCCAGGCGGGTGTGCCGATCGTGCCGTCGTTCCTCGATTTTGGCCGCAAGCGCGGGGGCTTTGGCCCTCCGCGGGCCGTGTCCGGAGATGTGCGCGCTGACATGCAGTATTTTCGCGACTTTTACGCGGGCATGCATGGCAAGTTCCCCGGGAGATTCGGCCCGATCCGTCTGCGCGAGGAAGAGTAGGGGCGGGGCCGGACTGTTCATAACGGAGTCGAGGGTGCAAGCGATGGCAAAAGTACTGGTGATGGGGGCGAGCGGTTTTCTGGGCAGCCACGTGGTGAAGGAACTGGTCGCCGCGGGCAGGGATGTGCGGGTGATGGTTCGCGCCAGCAGCGACACCCGGGCCATCGACCACCTGCCCCTGGAGCGGGTCGTGGGTGGGCCCGGCGACAGCGATGCGGTTGCCGCCGCGATGAGCGGCTGTGACTCCGTGTTCTACTGCATCGTCGACACCCGGGCCTGGCTGCGGGACCCCGCGCCGCTGTACGCCACCAATGTCGATGGGCTGCGCGCTGTACTGGACGTCGCCGTCACCCTCCCACTGAAGCATTTTGTCTTCACCAGTACCTACGCGACCATCGGTCTCAACGCCAGCGGTATCTCCACCGAGCTCGACACATTCAACTGGTGGGACCGCGCGCCCGACTATGTGAAATGCCGGGTACAGGCGGAGGATATGTTTCTCGAATACTGTCGTGACAGGGGTCTTCCGGGCGTCGCCTGCTGCGTGGGTAATACCTATGGGGCCGACGATGTGGCGCCCACGCCTCACGGCAACGTGGTGAAGGATGTGGCTCTGGGCCGGATGCCCTACTACTGGGATGGCGGCGGCCCCTGCGTGGGTGTGCGCGACGCCGCAAGGGCGCTGCTGCTGGCGGAGACCAGGGGTCGGGTGGGGGAGCGCTATATCGTGGCGGAGCGCTGGCTGGATTACGAAGAGTTGTTTGCCCTGGCGGCGAGCCGGGCCGGTATCTCGCCGCCGCGCAAGCGAATACCACTGCCGGTGTTGTACGCCATGGCGGCGATGGCCGACCTGGCGTCCGTGTTCACGCGCAGGGACAATCGTTTCAGCATCGCCTCGTTGCGCTGCTCCACACTGCTACCCGATGTCGATAGTGCAAAAGCCCGGCGGGAGTTGGACTGGCAACCCCGGCCGATAGAACAGTCGGTGGCCGAGGCCGTGGACTACTATCTGGCCAACCCCTGACCTGCCGGCTTCATCAGTTATTCTCCAGGCACAGGCCACTAACCACCCGGCTCATACCAGATGGGCGAGGACCAGGCGCGCTCCTGGATCAGCGGCGAGTAGAACGCCTCGGCTGCCGGGTCGATACAGCATTTGCCGAACACATCACCCGAGGCACCATCGTCCAGCGCGCTCGCGGTGGCGCGTTCGGCCTGCGCTGCGCAGTCTTCGGCGAAGGGGTTCACCCCCGCGGCCTGGCACTGCAGGGTGCTCCAGCGGCAGCTGGGGTTCTCCAGTACCCGCACGTAATAGAATGCGTCTTCCCGGGGATTGAATTGAGGATCCTCCCACACGGTGCAGGATTGTTGCATGCCCCGGCCCACCCGGGCGCAATTTTCCGGGTTCACGCTGGCGCCGTTGTCGGCGCTCCCCGCGATATCGAACACCGTCTCCCGCGCCTGGCCGGTTTCATCGACCCAGCCCTTGATGATCTGCACCCGCTGCAGGTCGGTACCCTCCGATCGCAGGGTGCCTGCATCCTTGTGGGCGCTCACCAGGAACCTGGGTGGGGCTGCTCCCGCTGTCAGCGTGCCGCCCATGGGCACTCCCTGTTCGTAGGCCTGGCGGACCAGGTCCGGTGAATCGCACAGGTCCCGATCGAGCTCGCCGGCAAAGAAGCGCAGGACGGGCCGGGTGCCGCTGGTGGCGTAGGTCTCCTTGCGCCGGATCGCCTCGAAGATGCTGTCGCGGGAGTTCTCCTGCGCCCAGACCACCGCGAGGCCGCCGGGGTTCGAGTAGAAGTGGTCCTGCACGTTGTTGTACTGGGAGTCGCGCCGGCCCAGGTGCCCGACATAATTGTCTTCCTCGGCGCTGCCCGGGGCGGCGCTGTGGGTATCGGTGCTGCCGATAAAACCCATCACGAAGGGGTTGGCGCCGAGTTTGTCTGCCAGCAGCAGTCCGTCCTTCAGGGCGTTGCGCACCATATTGCGGCGCGCGAAGTCCTCCAGCGGGACGGCGCTGGCGCGCTCGGTGCGCACCTCGCCGTGTACCGATCCGAGCATGTTGAGATTGTCTGCGGCGATCTGTTCGAAATCGCACTGTTCGTCCACCGTATCCAGCCCCATGCCGCGCAGGCGGTCGTAGCGGCACTCCGAGGCGCCCTTGTGTTGTACCAGTTCCACCACCGGCTCGAAGAACAGGCGGTTCTCCAGTTCCTCGGTGGATTCGGGATCCCGGAACATGCGTCCACCCGAGAGGTTGGAGTTGTGTGGTATGGCCATCACGTCACAGCCGTTATCGAGGTCGGTGCAGCGCTCGCGCAACTGCCGCCACAGGCTGGGAAAACTGTCGTAACCCGTGTCATAGACCGAGACCGGTGAATCCGTGACGTTCGCGTTGCGAAAAATCACGTTGCGATGCATGTTGTTCTGGTCGAAGGCCTCGGTGTACTCGTAACCCACGAAGGTGGTGAATTCGCAGGACGCGCTGCGATCGTAGTTGTCTTCCGCCGCCTGTTGGGTGCGCAGCCATGTCTCGGCGTCGGCCTCGTCGCAGTCCGACAGGGTGCAGGCAAAGGACTTTCTCGGCGGGTTCTCCAGCTGGCCGCCCAGGTCGGTCCACCAGGTGGCGGCGAGTAATTGCAGCCAGATGTTGCGGGCCCGGGTCATCATGCAGTGGGGCCACCAGTAGCCGGCCTTGCCGCTGTCGAGGGTGCAGACGTTGATCTGGCCAAAGAACTCGGCGTGGTCGGTGACGGCGGTGAAATCCAGGGGGCGGCCTATCGTCGCCCTGACAGTCTGCCTGCCGTTCGCGTCCGGCAGGATGATCGCCTCACCCCGGGCGTAGCGGTAGGCGTCCCAGGGATCGCGGCGCTGGCTGGACAGGTAGGAATCGAAGGAGTAGCTGGTATGGACGTGCAGGTCGCCGAACAGGGGGCGGCCGGTGCCCTGGAAATCGGCGCAGGGCTCTCGCTCCTCGGTGCGCTGGAAGGTCGGTGTGGTGCTGCTGCCCTGCGCGGCGACCTGCGCATTCAGCAGCGGGCTTTTGCCGGCCCCGGCCAGCATCAGCGCAAGGGGCAGCGCCAGGCCATATCGGGCACTGATGCGCGGTCGTATGGTTTTCTTCATGTTGTATCCCGGCCGGTTGATCCCAATTCATGCACCCCGGGGCTCTCCCTGCGGCCCGGGCTGCCCGCCCGTCGCGGGGCGGAGGTTTACACTGTAAACCAGTCTTGCTAGGATGCCAAGCATCGACGCCAGCGAGGCTGCAGTATGTGCAGGAACCGCGAGTACCAACAGCATCTGACTTTCCCCGCCGCCCCTGTCGGCCAGGCTGGGTGCGACTGATGGCGGTCAGGGCCGCCCTGAACCGCGGCGCCTATGTCGAGGCGGCACTCGAGGTTATCGCCGATGTGGGTGTCGACAAGTTATCGATGAGGAACGTGGCAACGCGACTCAATGTCAGTCCGATGGCGATGTACAAACACTTCCCGACCAAGGACGACCTGCTGGCCGCGTCACTCGAGGAGTTTATCGCGCGGGCCAGGGTTATACCGGACGCCGCGCTGCCCTGGGAGCAGTGGGTTGAGCATGCCGCGGGCGGCATGTATGAGGCCCTGTGTCGCGAATTGAGCTGGGTGCCGCTGCTGGGTTCACTGCGCGTCGGTGAGCAGGCGATCGCGGTCACCGAGGCATTTGTCCGCAGGCTGTGCGAGGCGGGGTTCACGGTTGAACAGGCTTTGCAGGCCTATTTCGCGGTTATCCAGGTCGTTGTCGGTGCGGTCTGCCTGCGCGCCTCACTCGATGCGAGGCCAGACACCGGGGCACAGGACCATGGCAGGCAAGGTGCGCGGGCTATCCAGGGCGAACTGCGCTCCTTCCTTAAGCGGGACCAGATTGCGATTGGTCTGCCGCTCATCATCAATGCCCTCAGGGCGCAGCTCAAGGAAGCGAGTGTATGACACGCAAGGTGAGCTCACAGCGGGTGCTGGATATGCCCCGTGACCGGGCCTGGGAAAAGCTGCGCGACATCTCGCTGGCGCACAACTATGTGCCCGGTATCGTCAAAACCGAGATCGTCAGCGAGCAGCGCGAGGGCGTTGGCGCCAGTCGATACGTCTACCGCAATGCAAAAAGTTATATCCAGGAAACCGTGGTGGCGTGGGATGAGGGGCGGGGCTTCCTCATCCGCCTGCACCGGGGCGACGGGCCCGCCCCGCCGTTCCGCAACGCCTGGTTTCGCTATGAGCTGGCCGATGAGGGCGTGGACAAAACCCTGTTCACCGCCAGCCTCGAATACCAACTGCCCTGGGGTGCCCTGGGCGCCTGGCTGGAAAAGCGCATGGAAAAGCTCGTGCAGTCTACCATCGACGATGTCGCGGTCTCGATGCAGCTCTTTTACGAAACCGGAAAGCCGACCACGGCGGCGGCCTTGAAGGCGCTGAAGCGTTCCACCTGATTGATAAAGGCGGGAGGATTCGATGACTGACAGACATGAGCGGAGGTGCGCTTTGCTCCAGGCAAGAGAGCTGGTCAACGGGGATCCCAGTCTGGTCAGTCGCCGCTGCTGGACTGACCAGACGGTATACGAGCTGGAAAAGCGCGGTATCTTCGGCCGCGCCTGGTTATTCCTCGGACACGAGTCGCAGATTCGCCTGCCGGGGGATTTTGTCCAGGCCTATATGTGCGAGACACCGATCATCCTGTCCCGGGGCCAGGACTGCGGTATATACGCCAATATCAACAGCTGCAGTCACCGGGGCCTGCCGGTGTGCCGCGCCGATCACGGTAACGCCAGGCGCTTTGTCTGCCCCTACCACAACTGGTCCTATACCGTGGAGGGTGAGCTTGCCACCATTCCCCAGGAGGGCGCCCTCGCCGGCAAGCCGGACAAAAGCAAGCTGGGCCTGAAACGGGTACCCCGGGTGGAGTCCTGGCGCGGCTTGATTTTCGGCAGCTTTGATCCCGACATCATTCCCCTGGAGGAGTACCTGGGGGACATGCGCTTTTACCTGGATGCCTTTCTCGGCCGCTTTCCCGGGGGAATCGAGTTCATGGGCGCACCGCACCGCTGGGTGCTGGATGCCAACTGGAAACTCCCGGTGGAGAACCAGCTGGGCGACGTGAACCACGGGGCATTCCTGCACAGCGCGATTATTCCCCGGGAAGCCCAGGACCTGATCGAGGCACTGGGCTACAGCGTGGTGACCTCCCCGGGTCACGGCGCCACTTTCCGCCTGATGCCCGCCGACGCCCCGGTGGACGAGGTGGCCTGGGGCATGGAGGGCATGGGCGGTATGTTCGGCGGCGCCGAGGTGCAGGATTACCTGCGGGAGGTGCAGGCCCGGGCGGCGGAGCGGGTCGGGCCCTTGCGCGCCCGGATGAAAGGGCTGACCTACGGCATTTACCCGAACCTCTCCTTTCTGTGGTCGAATGCCTCTTTCAAGGTGTCCCATCCCAGGGGCCCGGGAAAAGTGGAGTACTGGTCCTGGGCCGTGGTACCGGCCGACGCGCCGGACGCCGTCAAACAGGTGTTGCGTACCAATTACAGTTCATTCTTCGGGCCGGGTGGCATCCTCGAACAGGAGGACTCCGAGGTCTGGGTACAGCAATTCAGGGGCAGCAATATCGATTTTGCCGACGACCGCCCTTACTTCTACGGCCTCGGCCTGGGCGAGGAGGCGCCTCATCCGCAGTTGCCCGGGCTGGTGAGCGTCACCGCCAATGAATTCTACGCGCGGCAGTTTTTTTTGCGCTGGCGCGATGACCTGCGGGCGGTGGAGGGCGGCGTATGAACAGCATTGCCGCGATCACCAGTCCAGAGCAGCAGCGTGCGCTGGAGGCGTTCTATTACCGGGAGGCCCGCCTGCTCGACAACCGGCAGTATCGCCAGTGGCTGCAACTGGTCAGCCAGGATGTCCACTATGTGCTGCCCGCCCGGGTCAACGCGCAGGTGGATAACCGCCAGCATGGCAGTGAAGATATGATCAGTGTCGAGTGCGAGCTGGAGGGCGCGGAGTCAATGGGCTGTCCCATCCGTGAGGAGAGCTACATGCACCTGATGCTCCGGGTTGAGCGGGCCTATAAAATCAACTCATGGTCGGAAAACCCCCCGGCCCGCACCCGCAGGCTGGTTGGCAACGTCGAGCTGATGGCGAAGGACAGGGACGACTATGCGGTTGTGAGTAACTTTCACCTGTACTACGCCCGGCCCGGCAGCGAGTGTTTTATCTACAGCGGCCAGCGCCGGGACCTGCTGCGGGCTGCCGGCGATCAATTCATGCTGCAGCGGCGCGAGGTGATACTGGATTACGCCGACATCGAGCTGCCAACCCTGGGCCTGTTGTTTTGACAGCGCACAGTCCCCAGTTGGAGCCGAGCCCCGCGGCGGAACTGTTGACGCCGCAATCCGGTGATTTTCGACAGTCGGGCCGGTTCCGCTATACTGCCGGGCCGCACATGCATACGAGGAAATGAGTTGTCTGGCTTAGTCGCCTCTGCCCGGCCCTATAACGAGACGGTGCCCATGGAATTTACCCGGGCGCTGCTGGTGCAGGCGCGTGCGCACGGTGTCGATGTGGACGCCATTTTGCAGGCCGCCGGCTTTCCCTTTGATCCCTTGCGGCAAAGCGTTCAAACCGCATTTGTTTCCCGGGAGCACTACAGCCGTCTCTGCCTCGAACTGTTTCGCGCCATCGGCGACGAGTCCGGTGGCGTCATGCCTGATGTCCAGACCCCACCCGGGACCATGCGGCTTATCGCCCTGAGTATGCTCAACAACCGCTCCCTGGCGGCTGCGCTCAAGCGGGCCATCGAATTCAATGCGGTTTGCCGGGTCAGGCAGGGTGCCCGGCTCATCAACCGGGTAGACGTCGACAGCGAACGCAAGGAGGCGTCACTTTGCTACTACCGTGTCGGCGATGATCCCGGTGCCCAGCACAATATCCTGTGTGGCCTGGCGATGTGGTTGCGCTTTTGCGGCTGGTTGATAGGCCAGCACATCGACATTATCGAGGCCGCCTGTGCCGGGCCACAGCCGGACTTTACGGCCGGCATTAGACATTTCTTCCCGTGCCCGGTGACTTACGACCAGCGGGTCAATTCAGTGACGTTCAGTGCGCGCCATCTCGACGCGACCGTTTCCCGCAGCGAAGAGCAACTCGAGGCTTTTCTGAAACTGGCGCCCTACTATGTCGTCATCGACCCGGCGGCGACCAACCTGGGCATCACCCATCGCATCCGGGAGATCCTGGGGGATGATTTTCGCCAGGAGATGCCCAGTTTCGAGGAGCTCACCCGGCTGCTCAATATGTCCGCCAGGACCCTGCGGCGTCGGCTCGAGAAGGAGGGTACCTCCTACCAGCGCATCAAGGACAATGCCCGGCGCGATGTCGCCATCACCCTGCTGAGCCGCAATGGCCTCACGGTGAGTGAAGTGGCGGAGCAGACGGGTTTCAGTGACCCCAGCGCCTTTCACCGGTCGTTCAAGAAGTGGACCGGCCAGTCCCCGGGGAGCTATCGCTGAAACGTAATGTCGGCTAGCGACGTCGAACGCGTGCAGACAGCCGCGCCGTCTCCTGAAAAGTTGTGAATTATTGACTGTTTTTGTTTTGTGAATTGTCTGCCCTGGTCATGTATATGTACTTCAGGCGCGTTTCATCCAGGCACTTAACCGGTATGATTGCGCCTCCAGGCAGTGGTCCGCAACGTCCTGCCTGGTCGCACATCTAATTATAAACGTGCTCCGGTGCAGGCCATTTATCTGGCCGTAAGCCGAGGGCCATTACCCAGGTAAACCGTTATGTCACGAGAGAGCAAAGCCGTTTTTCCGTTTCCCCGGACAGCCATCGCTGCCGCCCTGGCACTGATGTCAGTTCCCGCCCTGGCGCAGGAGCTGGTGCTGGAAGAGGTGATAGTGACGGCGCAGAAGCGGGTCGAAAACGTGCAGGATATTGCCGCCACCGTAAACGTGTTGAGCGGCCAGGACATCGACAGGTTCGCCGCCTTCGATTTCACCTCCATCCAGCAGCAGACGGCGGGCCTGACCCTGGCGCAACCGAACGCCCGCAATAATACCATCTCCATGCGCGGTATCAGCATCGACCCCGAGGCGGGTGTCGCTGCCGCGGTCGACGTATTCTGGAACGACGCCAACGTGCGCGCAGACATCGTATTCAACCAGATGTACGACCTGGAGCGGATTGAAGTCCTGCGCGGCCCCCAGGGCACCCTGCAGGGCAGGACTTCGCCGGCCGGCGCCATTAACATGATCACCCGGCGCGCCCCGCTGGATGAGAGCAGCGGCTACGTCCAGGGCTCCGTGTCCGATAACGACGGCTACAACGGACAGCTCGCCTACGGTGCAGCGCTGATACCGGGTACGTTCGGCGTCCGCGTTGCGGGTGTCTACGACAGCAATAACGGCACCAATGTCAATAACATCACGACGGGCTTTGACGACCAGGAGGCGGAGGCCTATTCGGGTCGCCTGAGCACCATCTGGCAGCCGATGGAGACGCTCCAGACCCAGCTTATCTACCAGTATCTCGATCGCAGCACCGACGACCCCAAGGCCATGAGCGGTGCCGATGTCCTGGGCGGGCGCCCGACCCTCGAGCCCGATGACCGCAAGGCCCTGGGCAACAGCAACGATTTTGGCGACCTGGATTTCAACCTGGCCAACCTGAACACCGACTGGGAGGTGCTGAATCACCAGGTCACCGCCATTATCGCCTACCAGGAGTCCACCAAGACCGCCCAGACCGAGAACGACCGGGCCTACTCCCTGCAGTATGCAAATACCCAGGCACCCAGCTTCCAGGATACCCAGACCAAGACTGACAGCATCTCCTATGAGTTGCGGGCGGCCTCGATGGACAACGACTTCTGGAACTACATGGTGGGCCTGTACTACCAGGACCAGAATACCAAAACCAAGTTCAACTCCAACGGTGTCCGGCTCGATGTCTCCGGCCTGGGATTCCTTACCAGCGGCGTGCTGCCGGTGAACTCCAACAATTTCGCGGTGTTCACTTTCAACACACTGGACCTCACCGATACCCTGCAACTGGAACTCGGTTTGCGCTGGACCAAGTATGAGCAATTTCGCCGCGCCGATGTCTATTTTGGCGGCCTGACCTGGGTGCCCCCGGGTCTGGAGCCATTTAAAGACATCATCGAGGCCGGTTTTGCCGCCAACTTCCCGATCGAGGCGGTTCCCGCCGACAAGGATTCGGACAACGAGGACGCAGTCACCGGCTCCGTCGCCCTGCGCTGGGACTGGCGCGACGACACCAATCTCTACGCGTCCTACAACCGTGGTTACCGGCCCAGCGGCATCTCGATAATACCCAGCCCGGATGTGCAGTTCCTGCCCAACGGGGTGGACGACCTGCTCTACGATGAGGAGACCAGCGACGCGTTTGAGATCGGCTCCAAGAGCCGCCTGTGGGAGGGCAGGGCCACCCTGAACACGGCCCTGTACTACCAGACCTTCGATGGCTACCTGGGCTTCGTGCGCGGCGTACAGGTGCTCAATGACCTCGGCCAGCCGGTGGACCTGCCCGGCGGTATCGTCTTCAATGGCGATGCCAATATCTGGGGGGTGGAAATCGAGAGCCAGGTGCTGCTCACCGAGACCTGGAACGCTGGCGGCGCCATGAGCTACAGCAAGGGCGAATGGGACGGTGCCTCGCAGCCCTGTAACGAGCGATCCCCCGGCGAAGTGCTGGGCAGCTGCGATATCGACGGCGAGCCTCTGGGTGGCGAGCCGGAATGGTCGTTCTCACTGAATTCGGAGTATTACTACCCGATCGGTGACACCGAGGTATACGTGCGGGGCCTGTTCAAGTACACCGACGATCGCATCAACACCGAGGCGTCTGCAGGCACCTACAATGTCGACACCGACTTCGAGTCCTACCAGATACTCGACCTGTTCGTGGGCTGGCGCAGCAGTTCCTACCAGTGGGATCTGTCAGTATGGGCCAAGAACGTCACCGACGAGGACGCGGTGGTGTTCCAGCAGGGTCCGGACCAGTACGATATCGCCATCAGTGACGGTTCCTACACCCAGACCAACACCCTGCGCGAACGCGTCTTCGGCATGACGGCCCGCTACAATTTCTAGCGCCCGGCGGGCTGTGCCCGCTGTCTTCCCGCTGAGCGCCCCCGCGGGTGCTCAGCGGGGACTCCCTCACAACCCCGCTACTGCGACCCACCTGCTGGTGCCAGCCGGACCCGGCCCCAGGGTGTGCCGTAGTGGATCCTGCCGTCCTCGTCCAGCAGTGTGCCCGAGAACAGCACGTTGTAGCGCTGGCCGCCGATAATGTAGTGAAAGCGGGACTCCCCGCTGGTCCAGTCCATTGCCTCCAGGGTCCAGCTGTTGGCGCGGGCGCCGATGAGATAAACGGTATCTGAACCGACGCCCACGATGGGAACGGCACTGGGCGAACTCACCGACCTGTTCACCCAGCTTTCGCGCAGGGTCCGCGCCTGCGGGTCCCATGCAAATTTTTGCACCCCATAGGGCTGGTGCCGCGGATTGCTGCCGAGGTAACTGATCAGCAGGGTGGCGGCCTGTCGGGGGAGATACCAGGGAATATTGCGCGGGTGGTTGTTCACCACCAGGGCGCCGTAACCGGCCACCACCACCGACTGCTCGGACTGGATCTGCGTCAGCGCCGGGTCGTCCATGGTGACCGGCAACTGGCCGGCAATGCGCCGGGCGGGTGTGCCCGGCAGTTGCTGCCAGTCCGCGGGGATGGCATTGCGCCAGAACAGCACCAGGTTCATTTGTGGCTGGCCGTCGGTGATCACCACGAACTGGTCTTCCTCGCCGAAACCCATCAGCGAGGGCGTGGCGCCGGTGCCGTGACCCCAGTCATTGAGGTAGGGCACTGACCACGCCCCGTCCTTCTCCTGTGTGCTGAGCTGGTCGCCGGTCCAGATAACCTTGTGCATGTGCGCCTGGGAGGCGATGTAGATGCCGCCGTCCCTGTCTATCGCGAAACCGTTGCGGATCCAGCCATAGCCGGTGCGTCCGGTGGCCTTGTGCTCGGCGCCTTCGCTGTGCTTGATGCGGATCAGGCGATAGTCCGAGAAATCGCGCTTGATTGCGGCCAGGTAGCCGTGCTCTGTTGCGACGATGAGCCAGCCGTCGTAGCTCATGTTCAGGCCCATGACCGGGCCGGTGGCCTCGGATGGAAGCTGGAATCGACGCAATTCGACGATGGCCGAGCGCGAGTTGCGCGGCTCTTCATCGCCATAGGCGGTGATCAGGCCGGATTTGCTGCCGACGTAATAGGTATTGTCCCGGTCCAGCAGGGTGTAGAGATTGGACAGGTTGCGCAGTTTCTGCGCCTCCCGGTAGGCGTCATAGAGCGCGAGGATGCCGCCGTTGCGGGCGTCGAATGTGGCGATGGCCCGTTCGGACTGGGCCTGTGTGTAGTGCTGCGCATCGGGAAAGAATTTCTCGGCGATCGTGCGGTAGCTGTGGTAATCGAGCTTGACCAGGCGATCGAGGCCGTTGCCCCAGAACACGCGCCTGCCGTCCGCGTAGATACCGGAGGTGTTGATGCCGAAAAAACCGGGACCGGTAAACGTGTACTGCAATTCCTCCGGGGCCAGTGCCCGGGACGGTCCCATCGGCCCGCCCTGGGGCACCGCATCCTGTTGCGCCGGGTCGCCATGCCCCATGGCGTAACTTGAATCGGCCAGCCAGGGGTTGCGCGGTGGCATCTCGAAAGCGGTGGCCGGGGCCGACGGCAGCACCGTGGCTGCCAGCAGCGCCGCCAGGGCGTACGTGAATGGGGTAGCGGGTAAAAGACGCACGGCGTGCCCCCTATGTCATCGTCGTGCCAGTAGACAACGGTCGCCGGACAGCCGCAATGCTGCAAATGGACAGAATTGGCTGACGCGGGGCGTCAGCCGCTACCAGTAACGGACGTTACCCGTATCGATGTGAATGAAATTGGAGGCGGTGTAAAGGCCCACACCGCCTGACTTCATCTCTTTTGCGGCGCCGTGCAAGGCGCCGAGCCGGGTGCCCGGCAGCCGGATATCAATGGCCTTGCCCTGCATATGCAGGCTGCGCTTGGCCACACCGCTGCTGTTCTTGTTCAGCATGGCGTTACTGGCAGGTGAACGATAGCCGGATATCACTTCATAGCCGTGACGTGACCCCACGCGCTGTTGCAATGCTGACAAAAGGTCGAGAAGGCCGGGGTCCATCGGGTATACTTCCCCGCTGCGATGGTCGCGCAGGACGGTGTTTATGGCGGAGAGCGATTCCGGCAGGTAGTTGCCGGCCATCCAGTAGGGCTGGTTGACCCGTTCGCCGGTATGGAGATTGTGCAGCGAGAGGCTGCGTTCGTTTGCCGCCCAGACCCCTGACAGGGGTGCCATGGCCAGTACAGAGCCAGCCAGGGATGCTTTCAGGAGCCGTCGGCGGCTGGCGTCGATCGGGCTTATCAAGGTATTTTCATCAGACATGTCGTTGCTGCTGCCCCGCAGATCACACGTGTTATAGCCGAAGAATTTACAGGAATAACAGTGCGAATTACAGCAAAAATTGTATCCGGACGCGGCACGGCACTGGCCTGCCTGTGGTGGTTGTGCGTTGTGCTGCTGCAGCCCCTCACCCTGCTCGGGGCTGACGAGGAGCCCATGCAAGCGCTGCTGCGCCAGCTGGCGACGCAGGGTCGACTCGAGATCGCGGGTGCGACCGTCTACGATCTGCGGGTGACGCAGCAGTACTATCAGCGCAGCGACTGGGCCCCCGCCTGGACCCGCCCGGAATCCATTGCCGAGCTGGCGGCTGCCATCGAACAGGCCTGGCGCGAGGGGATGAGTGGACAGGACTACCACCAGCAGCAGGTCCAGGGCCTGCTCGACGGGTCGCTGGACCTGGATGTCCCTTCAAGGGACCTGCTGCTGACCGACAGCCTGGTCCGCCTGACTTACCACTATGCGCTGGGCAAGGTAGATCCCCGGGATTATGTCGCTTCGTGGAACTTCGACCGGGAACTGCCGCAAACGGATCCCGTGGCGTGGATGGGGCAGGTGATCGCGGCCGGTGGCATCGGCGCGGGACTCGACCGGCTCAAGCCGAGCACCGCCACCTACAAAAATATGGTGGAGGCACTGGCGAGATACCGCGCCCTGGCGGCCGCAGGCGGCTGGGGCGGCGTGGATGAGGGGCCGACGCTCAGGGTGGGCGACAGTGGGCCGCGGGTTGCGCAACTGCGCCTGCGCCTGCAGGCGGAAGGTGACCTGGCGGCCGCAGCGGCGACCGGTGTCGATCCCCGGGTCTTCGACCCCGGCCTGGAGCAGGCGATCGTCCGTTTCCAGCGGCGCCACCGGCTGGATGCCGACGGGGTCGTCGGCAAGCAGACCGTGGCGGCGATGAACGTGCCCATAGAGCGCCGGGTGGGCCAGCTGCGGGTCAACCTGGAGCGCGCCCGGGTATTGCGGGATATCCCCGATACGGCGGTCGTGGTCGATATCGCGGGATTCGAGGTGTCGATGTTCCGGGACGGCCAGCGCCTGTTCACCGGTCGCGCGCAGGTGGGGCGCCCCTACCGCAGCACGCCGGTGTTCAGCGACACCATCACCTATATCGAATTCAACCCGACCTGGACGGTACCGCCGACAATATTCAGGAAGGATGTGCTACCGGCGATAAAGCGCGATCCCGCGTACCTCGAGAAGCGGGACATGCAGGTCCTCACCATGGATGGCCGGGAGGTGGATCCCGCGAGCATCGACTGGGATCTGTACCCGCGGCAGGGCTTCCCCTATATGATCCGCCAGCGACCGGGCCCGGCGAATGCCCTGGGACGCCTCAAGATCATGTTTCCCAATGAGCATATGGTCTACCTGCACGACACCCCCAGCCGCGAGCTGTTCAGGCGCAGCGAGCGCACCTTCAGCTCGGGCTGTATACGGGTGGAGAACGCCGAGCAACTGGCGGCGCTGGTGCTGGATGATCCCGAGCAGTGGAGCCTGCCCGCGGTCAATGCCGCCATCGCGGCGAAGGAGACACGACGCGTCTCCCTGCGCGAGCCCGTGCCGGTCTATCTCGTCTACTGGACAGTGCAGGTGCGCGAGGACGGTGAGGTGGAGTTCAAGCGCGATCCCTACGATCGCGACGCGCTCATCCTCGACCTGCTGGACAAGCCACTGGTACCCGACGCCGGCAGGCTTGAACGGGCTGTGCAGGGAAGTTAGTCAGAACGGCTCGACCAGCAGCATGGTGCGCACTGTGAACACGCGCGTGAGGCGCAGGAGCAGGTCTGTATCCGCTGGCCGTTATATTGCCCCGGCGTTTTTTTCGCTCAGAGTATCTTGCCGGGATTGAGTATGCCCCGCGGATCCAGCGCTGTTTTCAGGCTGCGCATCAGTGCCAGTTCGGGCTCGGAGCGGCTGATATGCAGGTAGGGCTTTTTCTCCAGGCCGATACCGTGCTCGGCGGACACGGAACCCTGGAAGGCCGCGAGCGGGGCGTAGACCTGCTGCTCGATGACGGGGCGCAGGCGCAGGTAATCCTCGGGCTGCACCGGTACGGCGACGTGGAGATTGCCATCCCCCAGGTGGCCGAAAATATACAACTTGTGCTCGCCGATTGCCGCTTCCAGGTTCCGGCGCAGGCCCTCGCTGTAGTTTTGCATTTCCTCCACGGGCAGGGAGATGTCGAAAATAACAGGCAAGCCGGCGTGCATCACCTGTTCCACGTCGTCGCGCAGCGCCCAGAAATGGTGGCAGTCCGCTTCCGACTGGGAGATGGCGGCATCCACGATCAGGCCTGACTCATAGGCGGATTCCATCGCGTTGTTGAACCGCTGGGTGTCGAGTTCGCGATCGGCCCCCTGGCTTTCCACCAGCACGTAATAGGGGTAGTCCTGGGCGATGGGCGGCGTGCCCTTTGCCGGTGGGCTTGTGACCAGCCGGTAGAATGCCTGCCACATCACTTCGAAGGCCGACAGCGTGCCGCCCAGGGAGCGGTCCATATGCCGCAGGAAGGCGGCGAGGTGGTCGAAGTTATCCACGCCCACAAAGGCCATATTGCGGGTAACGGGCTGCTCCCGCAGTCGCAGCACCAGCCGGGTGATGACACCCAGGGTGCCCTCGGAGCCCATGAACAGCTGCTTCAGGTCATAGCCCGTATTGTTCTTTATCAGGTGGTTCAGGGAGGACACCACTGTGCCGTCGGCCAGCACCGCTTCCAGTCCCAGCACCATGTCGCGCATCATGCCGTAGCGGATTACCCGGTTGCCGCCGGCGTTGGTAGCCGCGTTGCCCCCGAGGGTTGCCGTCCCGCGGGCGCCCAGGTCCAGCGGGAACATCAGCTGGTGTTCCTCCACGGCTTCCTGCAGGGCCTGCAGGGTGACCCCCGCCTGTACGGTGGCGGTGCGTTGCCGGGGATTGATCTCCTCGATGGCCCGCATGCGTTCCAGCGACAGGATTAGCTGGTCGGGGCCCGCGTCGCCGCCGTGGACCAGGCCGGTCAGACCGCCCTGGGTGACGACCGAGACATTATTGGCATGGCACCAGCGCAGAACCCGGGCCACTTCATCGGTGTTGGCTGGGCGCGCGAGGGCGGCGGCCTGCAGGTTGTCGGGTCGCCATACTCCGGCGGAACGGGTGGCCACATCGGTGGCATCCAGGACGGCCTGCTCGCCAATGATGGAACGCAATGATTCGACCAGGGCCATTTGCTGTACTCCTGTTAGCTGTTTTTGTGGTGGCCACCGAACCCTGGTCTAGCGGCAGGTAACGGCCGGCAGGGGCGGGGCCAACAGGAGTAACATAGTCACATTCCGCGGCGCTAACAATCGAATCAGTCAATAAACCGGCTGACGATGTTCTGGTAGGCGTCGACGCGGCGGTCCCGCAGGAAGGGCCAGATGCGCCGCACATCCTCGCTGCGCCGCAGATCCACCTCCACCAGCAGCGTGGCGGCCTCGGCGGCG
>JAZBNW010000365.1:0-2832 GCA_036350855.1 Halieaceae bacterium | reverse complement strand
GAGCAGGGGGCTTCCACAGCGGGGGCTGCGGCTCACAGGGCACTTGATAGCCCTCGTCCTCACGGAGGCCCACAACGCGGGCTGCGGTTCGTACAGAACATCAATGCCGTAAGCAGCGGAAAAAGCTTATTCGACTTTGGTGACGGTCAGCCCCAGTCGTCCCCTGGCCAGCCGGCCTTCCAGCTCATCCCCGACGGCAACAGCGCTGGCGTCGGTGACTACCTTGCCATCGGCGTCGGTGAGGATCGCGTAGCCGCGCTGCAGGGTGCCCAGGGGGCTGAGTGAGTCCAGCAACTGGGCCAGGTGGGCGAGTTGATCGCGCGAGTGCTGCAGTTTCAGCTGGGTAGCGGCCTGCAGCCGCTGGCGCAGGCGCTGGAGATCGAGCTGGAGCTGGCGCAGGCGGGGCAGGGGGGAATTGGCCTGCAGGCGGCTTTGCAGCAGGGCCAGTTCGCTGCGGCGGCGGCGCAGCAGGTTGGTCTGGGCCAGCACCAGGCGCTGTTCCAGCTCGTCCAGGCGCTGGGACTGCTCGCGTAACTGGGCCCCCGGGTGTTTCAGGCGCCGTTGCAGGTGGCTGAGCTCGAGGGCGGCGTCGCTCAGTTTGCGCCGGATCAGGCGCACCAGGCTGGTTTCGATGGTCTGCAATTTCTGCTGCCATTCGCGCTGGTCGGGGCTCAGCATCTCCGCCGCTGCCGATGGGGTGGCGGCGCGGGCATCGGCGACCATGTCGGCAATGCTGAAATCCACCTCGTGGCCCACCGCGGCGACGATCGGCAGTTCACTGTCGGCGATTGCCCGGGCGACGATCTCCTCGTTGAAGGCCCACAGGTCCTCGAGGGAACCGCCGCCGCGGCCGACGATGAGCGCATCCAGCTGGATCTTGCCCTCCCGCTGCCAGCGGTTGGCCCGGGCGATGGCGGCGGCGATCTCCCGGGCGGCGCCCTCGCCCTGTACGGCCACCGGGAACAGGGAGACCTCGATTGACGGGCAGCGCCGGCGCAGCACGGTCAGGATGTCGTGAATGGCGGCACCGGTGGGGGAGGTCACCACGCCCAGGTGAGAGATGCTGGGGGGCAGGGGTTTCTTGCGGGCCGTGTCGAACAGGCCCTCGGCCAGCAGCCGGGCCTTGAGTTGCTCGAAGGCGGCCTGCAGCGCGCCGGCGCCGGCCTGCTCGAGGTGCTCCACGATCAGCTGCAACTCGCCGCGCCCCTCGTACAGGGATACCCGGCAGCGCAGCCTGATGTGGTCGCCGTTGGCCGGGGTGAAACGCAGGCGCTGGTTGCGGTTGCGGAACATGGCGCAGCGCACCTGGGCGGCGCCGTCCTTCAGCGAGAAGTACCAGTGGCCGGAGGAGGGGACGGTGAAGTTGCTCACCTCCCCCTCGACCCAGACAAAGTCGAAGTGGCTCTCCAGCAACATGCGCGCCTGGCGGTTGAGCTGGCTCACGGTGAGGCTGGGCGGCGGGTTTTGTGTGCTGAAGGGGTTGGGCAAGGGGTATTCCGCGGGAACTTTTGTTTACCTGGGCTAAGCCGGGGATTTATAATTGCACGTTTACCCAAATGCCGCCAGCCGGAGATAGACCCAATGCTGCGTATCGCCGAAGAAGCCCTCACTTTTGACGATGTCCTGCTGCTGCCGGGCTACTCGGAGGTGGTGGCGACTCAGGTTTCGCTGCAGACCCGTCTCACCCGCGGCATCGAGCTGAATATCCCCCTGGTATCGGCCGCCATGGATACGGTCACCGAGTACCGCCTGGCGATCGCCATGGCCCAGGAGGGCGGTATCGGCATTATCCACAAGAGCATGACCATTGCCGAGCAGGCCGAACAGGTGCGCCGGGTCAAGAAATTCGAAAGCGGCATGGTCAAGGACCCCATTACCATCCAGCAGTCCGCCACGGTGGCCGAGCTGACCGAGCTGACCAGTGCCCACGGCATTTCCGGTGTGCCGGTGCTCGACGGCGAGGACCTGGTGGGCATCGTCACCCGGCGCGACGTGCGTTTTGAAACCAATCCCGCAAAGCTGGTCTCGGCCATCATGACGCCACGCGACAAGCTGGTGACGGTCAAGGAGGGCGCCAGCTCCGAGGAAGTACAGCGCTTGTTGCACCAGCACCGGATCGAGAAAATCCTGGTGGTGAACGACAAATTCGACCTGTGCGGCATGATTACCGTGAAGGATTTCGACAAGGCCGAGAGCTTTCCCCTGGCCTGCAAGGATTCCTACGGACAACTGCGGGTCGGTGCCTCGGTAGGTACCAGCCCGGATACCGACGACCGGGTGCAGGCCCTGGTGCGGGCCGGCGTGGACGTGCTGGTGGTCGACACCGCCCACGGCCACTCGCGCAATGTGATCGAGCGCGTGCGGATGATCAAGGCGGACTACCCGTCGGTGCAGGTGATCGGCGGTAATATCGCCACCGGCGCCGCCGCCATAGCCCTGGCCGAGGCGGGGGTGGATGGCGTGAAGGTCGGCATCGGCCCCGGCTCCATCTGTACCACCCGCATCGTCACCGGCACCGGGGTGCCGCAAATTACCGCTATCGCCAATGTGATGGCCGCGCTCAAGAGCACCGGCATTCCGCTGATCGCGGACGGCGGCATCCGCTTTTCCGGCGATATCGCCAAGGCCCTGGTGGCCGGGGCCCACTCGGTGATGATGGGCAGCATGTTCGCGGGTACCGAGGAGGCACCCGGCGAGGTGGAACTCTACCAGGGGCGCACCTACAAGGCCTACCGCGGCATGGGGTCGCTGGGTGCCATGTCGCGTACCCAGGGTTCTTCCGACCGGTATTTCCAGGACGCCAGCAAGGGTGCCGAGAAGCTGGTGCCCGAG
>JAZBNW010000364.1:0-2784 GCA_036350855.1 Halieaceae bacterium | reverse complement strand
TGTATCGGCATCGTCGGTTGCGGTATCCAGGCGGAGCAGCAGTTGCGCGTCCTGGCGTCGGCCGTCGACTGCCGGCGAGTGCTGGCCTGGGGCCGCGACCGGCAGCGCCTGCTGGCCTGGCGCGAACGGCTGGCCGATACCAGCTTCGACATCGGCCTTGCCGCCGGTCTGGACCAGATCGTCGATCGCTGCCGCTTGATCGTCACTACCACACCGGTGACGGAACCTCTGCTGAAAGCTGTTCGCAGCGGGACCCATGTCACCGCCATCGGCTCGGATACCCCCGACAAGCAGGAGCTTGCTCCCGCCATACTGGCCGCCGCCGATGTGGTCGCCGTCGATTCGCGCCTGCAGTGCCAGGGCCGGGGCGAAGTGTTCCGGGCCCTGGGTTCCGGGTCGATAGCGCTCGAGGCGGTGGTGGAATTGGGTGAGATTATCGATGGCGGGTGCCGGGGCCGCCGCGATGACACCCAGATCACGGTGGCAGACTTTACCGGTATTGCCACCCAGGACATCGAGATAGCCAGGACAGTCTACCAGAGGATCTGCAATGCACATTGAAACCTTCGAACTGGAACGCAACCAGTCGTTGTACGAGAACACGGTCAGGTACAATCTCACCGAAAGCGGTATTCACCCCTATACCCTGCGTGAGTTGCTCAGCGAGCAGCAGCAGCAGGAGGTACTGGACCTGCGCCTGGGCTATGGCCAGACCAATGGTGACCCGGCCTTGCGCCAGACACTGTCAAACCTCTACCCGGGCTGTACTGCAGACAACATCCTGGTTACCAACGGCTCGGCCGAAGCCAGTTTCGTCGCCTTCTGGAGCCTGCTCGAACCCGGTGACGAGGTGGCCATGATGCTGCCCAATTACCAGCTGCTTTACGGTCTCACCCGCTCCCTGGGTTGCACCGTTAAACCCTTCCACCTGCGCGAAGACCGCGCCTGGGCGCCGGACCTGGATCAGCTGGAAGCCAGCCTCAGCAGCAGAACCCGCGTGATAGCCCTTTGCAATCCCAACAATCCCACCGGAGCCGTGCTGAGCCGGGAGGACATGGAGCGCATCGTGGCGCTGGCCCGGCGCTACGACTGTTATCTGCTCTCCGACGAGATTTACATCGGCTCGGAACTGGACGGGGTGGAAACCGGGAGCTTTCTAGGTCGGTACGAGAAGGCCATCGTCGCCTCCGGACTGGCCAAGTCTCTGTCTCACCCCGGACTGCGTATCGGTTGGCTGGCAGGGCCAAGGGATTTTATCGATCGCTGCTGGCACCACCATGACTACACCTCCATCAGTACCGGCATCATCAGCCAGTACGTGGCCAATGTGATCTTGCAGCCGCAGAAGCGCCTGGAAGTGCTGGAACGGGGCCGGCGCCTGCTGCGCGCCAATGTGCCGATAGTGCAGGACTGGGTGGACGCGCACAGCGACAATTTCCAGATGATTCCCCCGCGGGCTGGGGGCATGGCGTTTATTCGCTACCACCTCGACATCAATTCAAGCGAGCTTGTGACGCGGTTGCGGCAGGAAAAAAGCGTGCTGGTGGTGGCGGGTGACTGGTTCGGCATGGACCACTACCTGCGCCTCGGCATCGGCGGCGAAACCGAAGATCTGGTGGCCGGCCTGGGACTGATCGATGAGTTCCTGCAAGAGCAAAGGCCCGCCTGATGCGCGTTTTCGTGGGCTCGATCACGCACGAGACCAATCGCTTTTCACCGTTTCCCACCACAATTGCCGATTACCAGCCGGCGGCGCTGGGCTATGGAGACCTGGTTCGCGAAGCGCAACAGGCGGGCTGCGAGGTAATACCCGGGCTCTGCGCCCGGGCTGCTCCATCGGCGCCGACAGCGCAGGCTGACTACGAGCGCCTGCGCGATAAACTGGTGGCGCAGATCCGTGCCGCCGGTCCGCTGGACATGGTGCTGCTCAGTTTGCACGGCGCCCAGGTCGCCGAGGCCTGTGATGACTGCGAGGGTGATATCGTCGCGGCGGTTCGCACCCTGGTGGGCGCCGGGGTGACGATCGGTGTGTTGCTGGACCTGCACGCCAGCATTACCGCCGCCTTGTTGCGCCACGCCAGCCTGGTTACGGCTATCAAGGAGTATCCCCATACGGACTTCCCGGAGACCGCGCGTCAGCTGGTGGAGATCTGCCTGCGCTGTGCCCGGGGGGAGGTAAAACCCGTGACGGCTTTTGTGCCCCTGCCGGTTTATAGCCTCTGGCACACCCCGGTGCAGCCCAGCAAGGCGATCGTGGACCAGGCCCGGGCGCTGGAGGCTGCGGGCGAGGTGCTGCATATATCGCTGGTGCACGGCTTTCCCTGGTCGGATGTAGACAGTGCGGGCGCGGCCGTGTTGGTGACCACGGACGACGCTGCGGCTACTGCCACCCGACTGGCCCGGGAACTGGCCCTGCAGCTCTGGCATATTCGCGCCTCGGACCTGGGGCACTACCGCAGTATCTCCGCGAGCCTGGCCGCGGTGGACAGCGCGGCATCCGCCCCGGGCCCGCTGGTCATAGCTGATGCGGCCGATAACCCTGGCGCGGGCACCGGCAGTGACGCCACCTGGATTCTGCACGAGGTGCTGGAACGTTCGCTGGACGGAGTCGCTATGGCTCTGTTCTGGGACCCCGCAGCGCTGCGGGATATCGTGGCTGCGGGAGAGGGCGCGTTCCTGGACCTGCGCATCGGCGGGCATACCGGTGTGCTGGCCGGGAATCCCGTCGCAGCTCGGGGGCAGGTCCTGCGTATCAATCGCGACGCGCTGATTGACGCCATGCCC
>JAZBNW010000363.1:0-5716 GCA_036350855.1 Halieaceae bacterium | reverse complement strand
TACCAGCTCAGGAACCTGAAACCGGTTCAGATCTACTTTCGACTTCGCAAGCGTATCCGGCCGGTGAGCTTGCCCGTTTGCGAGGAAAGCGCCCGCTACCTCGCACCACCGGGCCTGTGGGTGCCCCCTGTGAAAATGCCACATCGGAGAGTCTCTGCAAACCGTTTCCTGATACTCGGCCAGGAGAAGGCGCTGTCTCTGCCCGCGGCGTGGCAGGACCGTGCGCTCGGTAAGAAGTGGCTGATGGAATTGCATACATTCAACTTCCTGGAGGGACGCTCGGGCACTGATGAAATAGATCTCATCCACAACTGGATCGACAACAATACGGATTGTTCCGGCCCCGGCTGGCACCCCTATATGACCTCCCAGCGCATCAGTAACTGGCTCAAGTGGGGATTGTCGGGCGGCGCTCCAGACAGCGCCGTATGCGGCAGTATTGCCCAGCAGCTGCGCTACCTCCTGCAGGTACTTTTCTATGATGAACTCGATCACAAGCTGTTCAACAACGGCAAGGCATTGGTTTTCGCGGGTCTTTGCCTTGACCATGTCGATGCGGGCAGCTGGCTGAAACGGGGCATGGCGCTGACGCAGCGGTTCAGCCGGGAGCTTGTGGGGGATGACGGAGGTTATATCGGGCTTTCTCCCATGTACCATTGTACCTTGCTCAACGACATGCTCGACGTAGCGAATCTGCTGCAGACGTTCAGGCAGCCCGTGCCTGATGATCTTGTTCGCGCGATCACGTCAGCTACTCGTTGGCTGACCTGTATGTGCCATCCCGACGGCCAGATTGCTCTGTTCAATGACGCCGCCTTCACGGTCGCCCCCGAGCCAAAACAGCTGCATGATTATGCTCGCCGGTTGGGCTTCCCGGTGGCGCCGGCGCCCGAAAACAGCCTGCAACACCTGGACGCGTCGGGCTTCGTACGGATCGCCTCGGGCGGAGCGGTCGCATTGCTGGACATTGGCAGGATCGGCCCCGACCACTTTCCCAGTCATGGGCACGCGGATACCTTTACCTTCGAGCTTTCACTGAATGGACAGCGGCTGTTTGTAGATACCGGGCTTTCGACCTATGAACATCTACCGGCACGGCTATGGGAGCGCGGCACCGCTGCCCACAATACGGTGCAGGTGGATGGAAGAAATTCCTCGGACGTCTGGCAGTTATTCAAGGTCGGCCGAAGGGCGCGCATTTCAGGTCTTACGGTACAGGCTTCTGGCGCTGAGTGCCGGGTAAGTGCGACGCATGACGGCTACTGTCGTGTGCTGAGGCCTCTTTTGCATCGCCGTGAGTGGCGAGTGAGCGACGGTGAACTGCGGATAACGGATTGCTTGACTGGCAAGGGTGAACAGCATGAGGCGAAGGTCGCCTTCCATCTGCACCCGGATATCATAGCCAGACAGCGACAGGCCAACCTGTTTTCACTGGAAACCTCCAGTGGCGCCAAACTCGCTGAATTGGAACTGTGGTCCGGCTTGCAGGTATCGGTTTCCGACTACGACTACCATCCTGAATTTGGCAAGAGTATTCGCGCGACCCGTATTACCGGCAACACCAGCGGCTGTTTACCAATGGAATTTTCCAGCCGGCTCAGCTGGCTGTCGTGATCGACACAATAACTGACAGTTGCACCAACTAGGACGTTGTCGCGCCGGCAAGCAGCGACTTACCTTCCGATTCCAGGCCAGGCAGGCCGCAGAGTTCCGCCAGTGTAGGGGCAATATCGAGTACGCTGGCATCGTCCGGGAGACGACCCTGGCCACGACCGGGTAAGTGAATCATTGCCATGGAACGGCCCGTATGGGTGCCGCTCCAGTCCGGCAATCGGTCCTGGCGGATCAACCCGATATCCGGTGATGTCAGCGCGCTGATCGCGCATGTCTGGTTCCACTCGATGAGGATGTCCGGGAGCTGATCGATGCACTGGCCATGGTAGATCTGATTCGTGCGAAAAATGTCGGTGACCAGGGGCTCGCCGTTATCAACGATTCGAATCGCTTTGATGGCCGCGATAAGCCTGTCGCAATAGCTCTCCATCTCGGCCGCAGTGATCATGCCGTTAGCCTCGCGCCCCTCCAGGTTCACGCGAATGCCGCCAACCGAGTCGTTTGACCTGACCGAGTAGCAAGGGCGGCTGGACCGGTCTCGCCCCTGTAGTGTCCTGTCGGCCTTTCTGGCCACGGTTGACAGGCCCTGGCGCCAGCTTTGCGGAACATGGTGCCAAAGCGTCTTGAGAGCGCCGATCAGTTTGCGGGAAGTGGAGGGGCGGCGCTTGTCCAGGGCTACAAGTATCGCGTCGAGTAATTCCGGGCGAACATAGCTCGGGCCCATTCCGGGTCCGGCAAACAACACGATCCTGCAGCTGTCCGGGAGCTGGTCCAGCACCCTCCCCACTGCAGTGTCAATGTCCTGGCACAGGCTCAGCAGTGGGTCGCAGTCAGCGTCGGCGCCCGCCAGGTGCCATGGGTGTGAGCGGTCGTGGCGATGCCAGAGCAGGTGTCCGGCGCAATGCAGCTGATCGAAGGATGTAAGAAACAGATCCCAGTTCCGGGATGGCAGCTGGTCATCGATCAGTGCCGTGGTATGTTTTACCGATTGTCCCAGTCGTGCAAGCGCTCCCGCGACATCCGCAGGATCGGGTTCGCGGTATTGCCTTGCCAGGCAAACGCAAGCTGCCGGCTCTCCCAGTCGCTCGGCTATCTGCTCTTCCAGTGCGGACGGATAGCTTTCGCAACCCGGCGGACTGAAGTGGGTATTCCAGTCGATAACCTGGATGCCATTGAACTGTTTGCTGGTGAACGCGCGAGGAAGATCTACCAGTCCGACCAGCTGTCCCTCATCTGATGCAGCGCCCCAGATGGTCTGTTGCTCGACCCGGGTCCGGTTCTCCTTCTCAGCCTGGTAGCTGCCGCTCTCAGGCTGATCGTGGTAATACAGTCCATGTGTTGCCGGCCCCACCCCGGTATAGACCGAAGGCCAGATCGCGTTCGCACCGATACCGCGCAGGCCGCGCACCGGGCCGTGCAGGCTGCGATCCCTGAGGGCTGAAAGTTGTGGCAGTAGACCGGCATCCATCCACTGGTTCAACAACGCGGGTTCGGCTGCTTCTACAACCAGAAAAAAAACTTTGCAGTGGGCCATGGCTGTTTCTTCTAGTGCCTGGACGCGAGTATAGCTCGCCACTCGCAACAGGGTAATAAGTAATTGAGCTTGCGTATAATGGCCGGATTCACCGATTTCAAACCGGGAGATTCCGATGAAACGATATGGCGATGTGGAGCTTCAGCAGCGGGGTAACGTCACAGTGCTCGAGTTGCAACGCCCACCCTACAACTTCTTTGACGCGGTGCTCATCCGGGATGTTGCAGATGCCCTCGAATATCTCGATGACCTGGGGGATTGTCGCGCCGTCGTGCTCGCGGCCCGGGGCAGGGCGTTCTCGGCGGGGGCGGATTTTCAGGCGGATACTGGAAAAGCCCTGTTTGACGGCGGCTCCGGCCGCAGTGCCGGAAATCTGTACGAGCACGCGCTAAGACTTTTTCGCACCCGCAAGCCGATCGTGGCAGCGATACAGGGCCCTGCCATCGGCGGCGGCCTGGGCCTTGCCCTGGTGGCGGATTTTCGGGTGGTATGCGAGCACAGCCGGTTCGCGGCAAACTTCGTCCAGCTCGGTGTGCATGCGGGATTCGGGATCAGCCATACGCTGCCCAGGATCGTGGGCCAGCAAAATGCCAGCCTGATGCTCTACACCGGTCGCAGAGTCGGCCCGGAGGCCGCCCTGGCGATGGGCCTGGCAGACGCGCTGAGCAGCGCCGATCGCCTGCGGGATGACGCCATAGCCCTGGCCGCCGAGATCGCCGCCGCGGCGCCCCTGGCGGTTGAATCAACCCGGGCGACCCTGCGCCAGGGTCTGGCGGATGCGGTCGAGCAGCAGTTGCAGCGTGAGTTTGCCGAGCAGTTGCGCCTGGCCGCAACGAACGACCATGCCGAGGGCGTGCGGGCGGTCAGCGAGCGCCGGCCGGGTAAATACACCCGCAGCTGAATCGCGCACTGATAGTTGCCGGCCAGCGCAGGAGTCTGATTTGCTATACACGCAATCGCCGTTTACAACTGCCTTCTTGTTGCGAGCCATCGGGTGGTCCATGCTAGGACATTACCCAATCCCGGAGAAAATAGACCGTGCTATCGAAATTTGACGACTACCCGATACACCAGACGGCCGAGCCACTGTTTCATACGGCCAGCAGTGACCACAATATCTATGACCGCTTCTGGTACAACGGGCACGCCCGGGATGGCAGTTTTTATTTTGGCGTCGGCGTGGGCCGCTACCCCAACCTGGGTATTCTCGATTGCGCGCTGAGTCTTGCCATCGATGGCCATCAGTACGCCTTCCACGGTTCCCGGCGGGCGCCGCTGGAACCCACCGACACCACTGTCGGACCGTTTGCCCTGCATATACTGGAGCCCATGGGACGCCACCGGGTGGTGATAGAAGCCAACGATACCGGCATCGAGTGCGACCTGGTGTTTACGCCGCACACCGCCTGTATAGAGGAGGGCCGGCAGACACTTCGCAACCAGCGCCACCTGATCATGGACTCCACCCGGCTGGACCAGTTCGGCTCATGGGAGGGTTGGATTCGATACGATGGCAAACGGCTGAAAGTCGATGGGCACAGCACCTTCGGGCTCAAGGACCGCTCCTGGGGCATCCGCCCGGTGGGCGATTCCTACGGCGGCGGTGCTCCCCTGGCGGAGTTTCAGGCCATCCACTTCAACTGGATGCCCATTCACTGGGAGGACGAGTGCAGCCTGGCGGGCTGGTTCGAGGACGGCACCGGAAACCAGTGGCATACCGACCAGTGCTTCCTGCCGCGCTATGCGAAGATGGAGGACATACCCGGCACCAACGACCCCGGCAGCTACACCTGGCAGGGCAGGGTGCAGCACAATATCACCATGATTCCCGGCACCCGGCGGGCCGCGTCGGCAGTCGTCACCATGCAGGACCGCTCGGGAGAGGTGATGGAGGTCTCACTGGAGCCGGTGCTGGTGCACCGGATGAAGGGGCTGGGTTACCAGCACCCCGTGTGGGGCCACGGCAAGTGGCAGGGAGAACTGGCCATCGCCGGGGAGAGCTGGCAGGACAGCGACCTGGACCCCCTGGCGCTTGAAAATATCCATATCCAGCAGATCGTCAGGGCCACCTGTGGTGACCGGGTCGGCCACGGTGTATTCGAGCAGCTGCACATCGGCCCGTCCACTACCCTGGGCTTCGCGGACTGGTTCGACGGGGCCAGCTGAACTGGCTCGCGTCCCCATGGCGGAACTCATCTTTCCGCCATTCCCCTCGCCACAAAGGCGGAGCAGCTCCGAAGGCAGGTGATTCAGGCCATTCCTTCAGACGGTCTCGATTTAAATATATAAACCACATTTCCGGTCAATTAGCCCGGACTACAAATTCGCCGAATTCTTTGAGCTAGATCAACAGCGATTACCCGCCTCGGGCCTTATTATGCCTTTTAGGAATTAAGATATAGCTCAAGGAGATAAAGGATGAGAGCAAACTCCCTTGCCCTGGCGCTTTTCGTCATCACGTTTTCAGTCTCCGCCGTTTCCCAGGAATCGGGGGTTGATGAGGCGCTGGAGAAGCAACTGACTGCGACGGAACGGCAGGAGTATCGGCACCGCCTGGAGCAGGCGGAG
>JAZBNW010000362.1:0-2651 GCA_036350855.1 Halieaceae bacterium | reverse complement strand
TTACAACCGCAATTCCGGGTACTGGTACTGCCCAGCCTCGCCCTGTGCATCGATGGCGAGACCCTGGAGGTGATTCCTGGTGTACGTGACTGGGGTGATTATATCCGGGCGTTCCGGCGCTATCTCGGCGACGCCACAAAGCCAAACTCTGCAGGAGCCCACCCGTGAGCGAACCTGACCTGATTCCCGTAAACAACCTGGACCAGTCCAGGGAAAACCCGATGATCTGGACTGGCGAGGAACAGGCCCAGGGCGTGTTCCTCGATCCCGGGGAAACCGATGATGGGCTGGCGCTGCTGGGGATGCCCGCGATGCAGACGCCGGCAACACCGCGGCTGCCGATCGACTTCGAATCCGGCCCCCTGCTGCGCGAGCGACTGGAACAATTGCGCCAGGCCGTGGCCCGCGCGGCCGCCGGTGACGATGGCCAGGTGCTGGACCTGGTCGACCTCGACGCTGATTCCCGCCAATCCATGCTGGAAATGCTGGGCGAGGGTGAGGTGAGCGGAAGCGTGACCCTGGACGGGGTATCGTACACGATCACCGAGTCGGTACTTCCGGGTATCTGGCGCCTCAGCGGCTCGGATGGCTGTGAGTACCTGGAAGTGTGCACCATTCCAGCGGTCATCACCCGCGCCGCTGCCAGCTTGCGCAGCGCACCCTTTGCGCTGCCGCCAGCGGTACCGGGCATCATGAACGGCCTCGCGCTGCTGGCGGAGATCAACGAGCACGCGCAGAACTGGGATCCCGCCATCGAGCACAACCGCGTACTGAATTTTACCCTGTTGCCCACCAGCCGAGCCGACCAGCAGTTGCTGATCGATGTGCTGGGTCGCGCCGAACTGGTACTGGACTCCGGCGGCTTCGGTAACTGCCGGGTCATGGCCACAACGGTCCGCCACGTGTGGGTGGTGCAGTACGTCAACGGTATGGGCAAGACCATCATGGATACCATCGAGATAGGCCGCATTCCCGACGCGGCGTTGGCGGCACGGGAAGACCTGGAGGATTCTGCCGGGCGTCTGGTTGAAATACTGGAAACCTATCTCACATGACCGGGGTTACGACATGAATACCTTTGAAAGTTCTTTTGGCGGTAACAGCGCCCGCATCGATCCGGGCTCGGTGCTGGAGTGCGGCGTTTGCTGGTGGGTCTATGACCCGGCGCTGGGCGATGAGACCTGGCAGATCCCCAGCGGCACTCCCTTTGCCGACCTGCCCGCCCATTGGCGCTGTCCCAACTGTGACACCGCGCCGGAACAGTTCATGGTAGTGCAGCGCGAGGCGAGCGAGCGTGGTGATTGTCATCCACGACCGCAGCGCCCGGCGGCGCTGGAACAACTCAGGGAACGGGAACAGCAACTGCTGCAGGCTTACAGCGCGGTGGGTGAGCGCATGCGCGCACTGCCCGTGTACAACGACAAGCTCGATATCAGGATCATCGGCCTGCGTCGCTGGCAGGACGGGCTGCTTTGCGTCGTGGCCACCCCCTGGTGCATGAACATCACCCTGCTGCCGGTAGAAGGCGAGGCCAGCGGATCAGCCCGGCAGAGAATGGAAGGTACGAAGCGCCTGCTGGAGTTCCCGTCGGGAAACTACTCGTTTACCGCGGGAGAACTGCCGGGAGTCGGCTCACTGGAGACCTGCTCACTGTTTTCACCGATGGAAGAGTTCGATGACCCCCTGGTGGTTGCAGAGGTGGCCCGGCACGCGCTCGAAGAGTTGCTCACGGAACCCTCCGCAGCTGCAGTTTCGCCAGCCATGAGCCGGCGCAGTTTTCTCAGGGGCGGGAGCGGCAAGAGCCGTGACAATCCGATCGCCTGAACCCACCGGTCCCCGCATCGACATTCACCTCGGCCTCGAGGGTGTCGACATCCGCCAGCAGCGACCGGCCATTGCCCGCGCTCTGGTGGGGCTGCCGGTGGAAGCTGCACTGGCAATAATTCCGACACTGCTGCCAATCTGCGGGACGGCCCAGGCAGTGGCCGCGGCACGGGCGGTGGAGGCGGCGCGAGGTGAGGAGGAAAGCCGGGAACAATTCAGTGTCCGCGAAAACAGCCTGTGGCGAGAGCAGGCACTTGCCGCCGCCTGGCGCCTCAGCGTGGACTGGCCGGACCTGCTGGGCGAGACGCGCAGGATGGAAGCACTCAAACGCGTTTACCGTGCTTCAAGTGAGAGTGAGTGCTGCGCCGCCCTGGGGCAGATGATAGAGGGGCTGGACCCGATCGATGACATCGACGGCCTGCAGGGCTGGGTGCGGGACAGTGACAACCTTGCCGCCCGGGTTATCCGCCTCGCGCAGGGGAGCGGCCCCATCGACACGGCGGAGCCGATCGCCGCGCCATCGCACAGCAGTGCCGAGCTGCGCGCCATCGCCTCCGAGGCGCTGGCCCGGGAGCCCTTCGATCCTCTCGACCCGGCGGGCAGCCCCCGGGAAGTGGGCCCGCTGGCTATGGGCCGGGACCTGCTGGCCCGGGAGATAAAGGCCACGCTGGGCAGCACCGTAGTGAGCCGTCTGCTTGGCCAGTTGCTGGATGCGCGGGTGATCTCAGGCGCGGGCAGGTCTACCCGGGATCCGGGGAATACCCCTGCCGGGACCTGGACAATACCTGCTGGCGGTGGAGTGGGCTGTGCCGTCACCGCCCGCGGGC
>JAZBNW010000361.1:0-2145 GCA_036350855.1 Halieaceae bacterium | reverse complement strand
TACCACGAGGTGGACGTGGCCGCGCGCCAGGCCGAGCTGATGCAACGGCCGCGGGCCTCACTGGACGACATTCTCACCATTCCGCTGAAAGGCGCCGCGGGCCTGGGCGACGATGAGATACAACGGGAACTGGACAACAACGCCCAGGGCATCCTGGGCTACGTGGTGCGCTGGGTGAACCAGGGGGTGGGCTGCTCCAAGGTGCCCGATATCAACCACGTGGGCCTGATGGAGGACCGTGCGACCCTGCGTATCTCCAGCCAGCACATCGCCAACTGGCTGCGCCACGGGGTGTGCACGCAGGACCAGGTGAGGGCTACCCTGGAGCGCATGGCAGTGGTGGTGGACCAGCAGAATGCCGGCGACCCGCTGTACCGGCCGATGGCCCCGGACTTCGACGACAGCGTCGCGTTCCAGGCGGCCTGCGACCTGGTATTGCTGGGGCGGGAACAACCCAGCGGTTACACCGAGCCGGTATTGCACGCGCGGCGCAGGGAAGCCAAGGCGAAATACACGGGTTGATGAATGCCGCCCCGCGCCGGGCGGCGGCTGCAGACGCCGTCGGTGCGCGGGGAGGTTCCGGCTTGTTTCAGGACACTCTGAGCCGGTCAGTGATGGCTGGCGTCGGATTCCTTGTACTGCAGGTTGGTGAGCTGTTCCGACAGCAGTCCCATCAGGAACACGATCACGCCCGCCAGGATCAGCAGGGTGGACATATTGGTGAAGCGCCACTGGCCGTCACCAATGGCGGTCACGACATAATTGATCATGCCCAGCCCCGACAGCAGCACCGCCACGGGAAAGTACACCTTGAGCGGTGAGTAGAGCGTGCCGATCTTGAAAATGATCAGGAAGAACCGCACCCCGTCGCGCAGCACGTTGATGTGGCTGCTGCCGAGGCGCGAAGACACCGTGATCGACACGAAGCCCACCGAATACCCCGCCCGGAAAAACGCCATGGTGGAGGTCGTCGGGTAGCTGAAGCCGTTGGGCAGCAGGTAGAGGAAATCCAGCAACTTGCGGCGATTGACGCAGCGAAAGCCCGAGGTCAGGTCGGGAATCTCCCGGTTGACCATCCAGCTCGCCAGGCGGTTGTACATGCTGTTGGCGCTCCAGCGGGCGATGCTGGCCTGGGCCGACAGGCCGCTGCGGGCGCCCACCACCAGGTCGTAGCCCTCCTCCACCCTGTAGAGCAGGCGCTCGATATCCGCCGGGTCGTGCTGGCCGTCGCCGTCCATGAACACGATGAAGTCGCCCCTGGCGGCGCGGGCGCCGGTTTTGATCGCCGCCCCGTTGCCCTTGGAATAGGGGTGGGAAATCACCCTCACACCGGCGTCCCTGCACACCTGGGCCGTCCCGTCCGTGGAGCCGTCGTTCACCACGATCACCTCGGCTTCAGGGTAGAGCTGGCGCAGGGAGGGCAGGACCTTCGCCAGACCCTCTTCTTCATTCTTGGCCGGGATTACGATGGAAAATTTCAACTGTTACTTCTCCAGGTACAGTGACAGGGTCTGCTGTTCGCCCACGGTCAAGTCGCCCCTGGCCTGCAATTCGAGCAGGCGGGAGCGCACCGCGTCGGCGGCCTCCACTTTACCCAATGCGGTGACGAAATGCAGCTTCATCAGCAGGCCCTGGGCATTGCCCGGCGACAACTGCAGGTAACGATCGGCATAGGCGTCGGCGTGCTGCCAGCGCTGCAGGGTATTTTCCAGCAGGGCGAGGCCGGCATAGATATTGGCGGAAGCGGTGGCCTGGCTGTCCGGGGCCAGGAATATCGCCACCATCCGGTCCGCAAAACCCACCCTGTCGAAGTCGGGACAGGCGTTGTCCTGCAGCAGGTGCACCATGGTTTGCAGCGTCACCACCGAGCCGAAGGGTCGGGCGGGATTCGCCGTACCCAGTCGCTCGATCTGCGCCGGCTCCACCGGCTGGTTGGCGATGCAGGCCAGCGCGAGGTCGCGGATGTCGTGATCGCCGCTGCGCTCGCCGGCCACGCTCAGGGAATACGCCCGGGCTGAATAGTCCCGCGCCTCGGTGAAAGCGCCCTGGTTGGCCAGCTGTACCGCCATATCCGAGTTGGCGCGGTAGGAGTCGGGGTGGGAATTCAGGTTGTTCAGGATCAGCAGCGGGTGGCTGGACCAGATC
>JAZBNW010000360.1:0-5987 GCA_036350855.1 Halieaceae bacterium | reverse complement strand
TCGGCACCGATGCGCAGTGCGATGAACTGCTGGCGGCTCTGGGGGAAATGCTGGTCTAGCCTGAGCCGGCACCCGACTCAGCGTTTGCGCAGAATCACGCTGCCTATGCTGTAGCCGGCGCCAAAGGAACACAGCACGCCGATCTCGCCGGGCTGGAAGTCCGCCCTGTGCTTGTGGAAGGCGATGACGGATCCGGCGGAACTCGTGTTGGCGTATTCGTCGAGGATGGTAGGAGCCTCCGCGTCAGTCGCATCCCGGCCCAGCACCCGTCTCGAGATCAGCTGGTTCATGCTCAGGTTGGCCTGGTGCAGCCAGAAGCGCTTGACCTGCTCCGGGGCAATGCCCAGTTTCTCGAGCTGCGCAGATATCTGCGCGGCCACCGCGGGGCAGACTTCCTTGAATACCTTGCGCCCCTCCTGCACGAACAGCTTGTCGGACTGGCCGATGCCGGACTCGTCTGCGCGGTTGAGGAAGCCGAAGTTGTTGCGGATGTTGTTGGAGTAAATGGTCTGCAGTTTGCTGTCGACGATCTCGTACTGTTCAGCAGAAGAGGCCGTGGCAGCGGATTCGACGATGACCGCCGTGCAGACATCACCGAATATGAAGTGTGAGTCGCGATCGCGAAAATTCAGGTGGCCGCTGCATATCTCCGGGTTGACCATCAGGACACAGTGGGCGCTGCCGGAGACGATCGCGTCCCGCGCCTGCTGGATCCCGAAGGTGGCGGAGGAGCAGGCCACGTTCATGTCGAAGCCGAAGCCCTCGATACCCAGGGCATCCTGGATCTCCACCGCCATGGCGGGATAGGCCCGCTGCATATTCGACGCAGCGACAATGACCATGTCGATATCCGCCGCGGATTTGCCGGCCTGGGCCATGGCTTCCCGGGCGGCGGCCACTGCCATTTCGCACTGGATGGACTGGGCATCGTTCGGGCGCTCGGGCAGCCGGGGCACCATGCGGCGCGGGTCCAGGATGCCGTCCTTGTTCATCACGTAGCGGGACTTGATGCCGGAGGCTTTCTCCACAAACTCCGCCGATGACGGCTGCAGGGGAGCGATTTCCCCGGCGGCAATGGCGTCGGCGTGCTCCTCGTTGTAAAGCTCGACATAGCTGTTGAACGAGGCTACCAGCTCTTCATTACTGATGGATTCCGCGGGTGTGAAGAGGCCGGTTCCGCTGATCACGATGTCGCTCATGTTTGGCTTGCTCCCTGAATTGGGTAATTACTGGGTCCCGACACGGGCATGAAAAAAGGCCGCGAGGCGGCCCTTGTGCTGCAACGCCGGTCCGGGTTCAACGCTTGTCCAGGGGTACATAATCCCGTTGGGTATAGCCGGTGTAGAGCTGGCGCGGGCGACCAATCCGGTAACTGCCGGAGATCATTTCGTTCCAGTGGGCGATCCAGCCGACCGTGCGTCCCACCGCAAAAATTACCGTGAACATGCTGGTGGGAATGCCGATGGCCTTGAGGATGATGCCGGAGTAAAAATCCACATTGGGATAGAGTTTCTTGTCTATGAAGTACTCGTCACTCAGGGCGATCTCCTCCAGCCGCTTGGCGATGGACAGGAGGGGGTCATTATCGATGCCCAGTTCCGCCAGTACGTCATCGGCGGCCTCTTTCATCACCTTCGCCCGGGGGTCGAAGTTCTTGTAGACCCGGTGTCCGAAGCCCATCAGGCGGAAAGGGTCGTCCTTGTCCTTGGCTCGCGCGACAAATTCGTCTATCCGCGACACGTCGCCGATCTCTTCGAGCATTTCCAGCACAGCCTCGTTGGCGCCGCCGTGGGAAGGGCCCCAGAGCGCCGCAATACCCGCTGCGATACAGGCGAAGGGGTTGGCCCCGGAAGAGCCGGCCAGGCGCACGGTTGAGGTTGACGCGTTCTGCTCATGATCGGCGTGGAGCAGGAAGATGCGATCCATGGCCCGTGCCAGCACCGGGCTGATATTGCTGGGCTCGCAGGGATTGCCGAACATCATATGGAGGAAGTTCTCGGAGTAGCTCAGGGCGTTGTCCGGGTACATGAAGGGTTGCCCGGTGGAAAACTTGTAACTCATCGCCGCCAGCGTGGGCATCTTCGCTATCAGCCGGTATGCGGCGATCTGGCGGTGGTGCTCATCGGAGATATCCAGCGAATCGTGGTAGAAGGCGGAGAGGGCTCCGACCACACCGCACATGATGGCCATGGGGTGGGCGTCGCGACGGAAACCGTTGAAAAACGTGCGAATCTGTTCGTGGACCATCGTATGCCGGTGCACCGTGCTGACGAAACGCTCCTTTTCCTCCCTGGAGGGCAGCTCGCCATAGAGCAACAGGTAACAGGTTTCGAGGTAGTCCGATTCGTCCGCCAGTTGCTCAATGGGATAACCGCGGTGCAGGAGAACACCCTTGTTGCCGTCGATAAAGGTAATCTGCGACTCGCAGGCGGCGGTGGAGACAAAGCCCGGGTCATAGGTGAACATTCCCTTGCTGGTTAACGCACCAACATCGACCACATCGGGCCCCAGCGTGCCGGAATATATGGGCAGCTCGATCGGGGCGTCCAGTCCGTCGACGGTGAGGAGGGCTTTTTTGTCACTCATGGGAGATCCTGGGATGTGAAAAAGATGGGCGATCCACTATAGAGTTTCCCGCGTTTTTGTCAATTGATCCGGGTCTATTTGCGTCCATCAAGCGCCTGTTTGCGACTAAAGTCGGCAATCCCCCGGGCCGGGGAATGCACTAGAATGAACCACCCGCAGAAAAGCACTGTCGCGCCGCAGCGGTTTTCCTAACATGTTTGTAATTAAGAAGGTAAGTCCTTATAATTCTGCGCGTTTTGATTGGCCGCAGGCTTGGTGCCCGGACAGTCGAAGTGCTTCCGGCTCTATCCGATTAACCGCCCACCCGGGCGTCAAAATTATGGTGCCCTAAAGTGAAAGACAAGCGTCCCGTAAATCTGGACATCGGTAGCATGCGGCTTCCCATCACCGCATGGATTTCCATCGCCCACCGCGCCTCCGGCGTATTCCTGTTTGCCGGCATGGCCGTGCTCATCTGGGCCCTGGATGCCAGCCTCGCCAGCCCCGAGAGTTTCGCCGGGTTGCAGGACTGCCTCGCCAGTCCGCTGGCCAAACTGGTCATCTGGGCCGTGGTGGCCGGCCTGATCTACCACTCGGTGGCCGGCGTAAGACATTTGATTATGGACCTCGGGGTCGGTGAGACCATGGAGGGGGGCACGCGGGGCGCGAAGATCGTCCTGGGCCTGTCAATCGTGCTGATACTGCTTGCGGGAGTCTGGATATGGTAACTGCGGTAACGAGTATGGGCCGTTCCGGCCTCTATGACTGGCTGATGCAGCGGGCAAGCGCGGTCATCCTGCTGGCGTATTTCCTGCTGGTGGCTTGCGTGCTTCTGGGTGGCGTCGATTATGCCGGCTGGAAGGCACTTTACTCCCAGACCTGGATGCGGGTGTTCAGCCTGCTGGCCCTGTTGTCGCTGGCCATGCACGCCTGGGTTGGACTGTGGGCAGTCGTCACCGACTACCTCACCGAGCGCCTGATGGGTACCACCGGTAATGTGCTGCGCCTGCTCGCCCAGGCGGTTTGCGCCATCATTATGTTCACGTATGTCGTCTGGGGCGTCCAGATCTTGTGGGGTTTGTAGGTTATGGCTGCTCTTCGTACTATCTCGTTTGATGGCGTTATCGTCGGTGGCGGCGGCGCGGGCATGCGCGCGGCGCTGCAGTTGGCCCAGTCGGGTTACAAAACCGCGGTAATCTCCAAGGTCTTCCCCACCCGCTCGCACACGGTGTCTGCCCAGGGGGGTATTACCTGCGCGATCGCCAGCGCCGACCCCGACGATGACTGGCGCTGGCATATGTACGACACCGTCAAGGGCTCCGATTACATCGGCGACCAGGACGCTATCGAGTACATGTGCAGCGTCGGACCCGAAGCGGTGTTCGAGCTGGAACACATGGGCCTGCCGTTTTCCCGCACGGAAGAGGGACGTATCTACCAGCGTCCCTTCGGTGGGCAGTCCAAGAATTATGGCGAGGGCGGCCAGGCCGCACGCACCTGCGCCGCGGCGGACCGCACCGGTCACGCGCTGCTGCACACCCTGTACCAGGGCAACATGAAGAACAACACGGTCTTCTTCAACGAGTGGTTTGCCACCGACCTGGTCAAGAACCAGGACGGCGCGGTAGTGGGCGTGATGGCCATCTGCATAGAAACCGGCGAAACCGTCTATATCAAGTCCAAGGCTACCGTGTTCGCCACCGGTGGTGCGGGGCGGATCTATGCCTCCACGACCAATGCCCATATCAATACCGGCGACGGTATCGGTATGGCCCTGCGGGCCGGGTTCCCGGTGCAGGATATCGAAATGTGGCAGTTCCATCCCACCGGCATCGCCGGTGCGGGCACCCTGGTCACCGAGGGTTGCCGGGGAGAGGGCGGCTATCTCATCAACAAGGATGGTGAACGATTCATGGAGCGCTATGCGCCCAACGCCAAGGACCTGGCGGGCCGCGACGTGGTGGCACGCTCCATGGTGCTGGAGATCATCGAGGGCCGCGGCTGTGGCCCCGAGGGTGATCATGTGTTGCTCAAGCTGGACCACCTGGGTGAAGAGGTACTCGAAAGCCGCCTGCCCGGTATCTGCGAGCTGTCCCGCACCTTTGCCCATGTCGATCCTGTAAAGGAGCCCATTCCGGTGGTGCCCACCTGCCATTACATGATGGGTGGTATTCCCACCAACGTTCACGGCCAGGCACTCACAGTGGACGCCCATGGCAAGGACGTGGTGATCCCGGGCCTGTATGCCTGCGGTGAGGTGGCCTGCGTATCGGTGCACGGCGCCAACCGTCTGGGCGGCAACTCGCTGCTCGACCTGGTGGTATTCGGTCGCGCCTCCGGTCTCTACATCGAGAAGGCCCTGCGCGAGGGAATCGAGTTGCGCGACGCCTCTGAAAGCGACATCGAGCAGGCCATGTCACGCCTGGACAGGCTGAACAACTCCAGTGGCGGCGAAAGTGTCGCCTCCCTGCGCAAGGAGCTTCAGAACACCATGCAGCACCACTTTGGCGTGTTCCGCAATGGCGAGTTCATGCAGCAGGGCATTGCCAAGCTGGCGGACCTGCGCGGGCGCATCGAGGGCGCCCGCCTCGATGACAAGAGCATGGCCTACAACACGGCGCGAATCGAGGCCCTGGAGCTGCAAAACCTGCTGGAGGTTGCCGAGGCGACGGCTATCACCGCGGAAGAGCGCAAGGAGAGCCGCGGCGCCCACGCCCGCGAGGACTTCGATTCCCGCGACGACGAGAACTGGCTGTGCCACTCGGTGTTTTTCCCCACCGACAAGCGGGTGGGCAAGCGTGCCGTCAACTTTGAACCCAAAACGGTCGATACCTTCCAGCCCAAAGCGCGAACGTATTAAGAGGCAGTCACCATGTTGCAAGTAAGTATCTATCGCTATAACCCGGAAACCGATGCCGAGCCCTACATGCAGGATGTGCAGGTCGACACCGGTGGCAAGGACATAATGGTGCTGGACGTTCTGGAGATGATCAAGGCCCAGGACACCACGGTGACTTATCGCCGCTCCTGTCGCGAGGGGGTCTGCGGTTCAGACGGCGTCAACATGAACGGCAAAAACGGCCTTGCCTGCATCACGCCCCTGTCGGAAGCCGTGCGCAACAACAAACTGGTGCTGCGGCCCCTGCCCGGACTGCCCGTGATACGGGACCTGGTGGTGGACATGAGCATGTTTTACGCCCAGTACGAGAAGGTGCAGCCCTACCTGCAGAATGACTCGCCGGCGCCTGCCATCGAGCGGCTGCAATCCCCGGAGGACCGGGCCAAGCTGGACGGCCTGTACGAGTGTATCCTGTGTGCCTGCTGCTCCACCGCCTGCCCCTCGTTCTGGTGGAACCCCGAGCGCTTTATCGGGCCCGCGGGACTGCTGCAGGCCTATCGCTTTCTCGCCGATACCCGCGATA
>JAZBNW010000359.1:0-3077 GCA_036350855.1 Halieaceae bacterium | reverse complement strand
GCCGGGAGTGCCCTCGAAGACCCTGCAGTCACTCTCTCCAGGGCAGTGCACCACGGCGCCTGAGGAATAGCCGATGATCACGCCCCCTCCATCGCCGCGGGAGGCCTCCATCACCGTAATCTCCCCCCGGTCACCGGCGAGAGCGCGCTTGATAACCGCGTCCCTGTCAGCTTTTTGCGCCACTGGTGACGCGTTCCCGGGGGTTTGCGCATGGGCAAGGGGGGCCAGGGCCAGCAACAGCAAGCATCCAATCAGTCGTGACATATCCATACTCCGGTGTGAACTACCATGCCCGACATCCTAGCACCCTTATCGACCGGGTGGTGCGTCTGCTATATTGGTGCATGGAACTGCGACCATTGCGCCAACGGTCTCCTGGGAGGACTCGGCTGAATGACTGAAACACCTATCGAGAATGTGCTGGATGCGGCCTATGAATGGGAGCGCAACCATCCCGACCGGGTGTATATGACCCAGCCCGTGGGCAACGGCGAGGTTATCGACTATACCTGGTCGGAAACCATGCAGCAGGCGCGTAAAATGGCAGCGTACCTGCGCTCCCTGAACCTGCCTGCGAACAGCCATATCGCGTTGATCTCGAAGAACTGCGCGCATTTTATTATGTGTGATCTCGCCATCTGGATGGCGGGCCACGCCACGGTGGCACTCTACCCCACGCTCAACGCCGATACCGTGGCGTATATCCTCGAGCACTCGGACTCCCGGCTGGTGTTCATCGGCAAACTCGACGACTGGGAAGACATGGCGCCGGGTATTCCAGCCGAGCTGCCGGGTATCGCGCTGCCACTGGCGCCGCAAACCCGCTACCAGCGCTGGGACGATATCATCGCCCGCTGTGAACCGATCAGTGACAGTCCCTCGCCGCCGCCCGGGCAACTCGCCCTGATCTGCTACACCTCCGGCAGCACCGGCCGCCCCAAGGGAGTAATGCACAGTTTCGGCTCCATTTCCGTCCCCGGGCAGCATTTCGGCAGGGAACTGGAAATCAATTCCTCGGACCGTGTGCTGTCATACCTGCCACTGGCTCATGTGATGGAGCGGGCAGTGGTGGAGTGCAGCTCGTTTTACTCGGGCATGCATATCTTTTTCGCCGATCGGCTCGATACCTTTGTCGAGGACCTGCGCCGCGCGCGCCCCACCGTCTTTCTGTCTGTACCGCGGCTCTGGCTCAAGTTCCAGCTGGGCGTGTTACAGAAGTTTCCGGAAAAGAAACTGGAGCGCCTGCTGAAAATTCCCGTCGTGGCCGGTATTGTCCGCAGAAAAATCCTGCAGGGGCTGGGGCTGGAAAACGTGCGCATCGCCGGCAGCGGTTCCGCACCCATTCCCGCCGAACTGATCGAGTGGTACGACAAACTGGGCCTGCATATCATCGAGGGTTACGGCATGAGTGAGGATTTTTCCTACTCTCACATGTCTACCCCGAACAAGCGCAGGCCGGGTTACGTGGGTGTCGCCTGGAGCGACGTCAAGACACGCATCAGCCCCGAGGGAGAAATACAGATAATCTCGCCAGGCAATATGCTCGGGTACTACAAGGAACCCGAATTGACCGCGGCCTGCTACACGGATGACGGCTACTTCAAAACCGGAGATCGCGGCAAATATTCGTCCGATGGCCTGTTGCGTATCACCGGCAGGGTCAAGGAACTGTTCAAGACCAGCAAGGGCAAGTATGTCGCGCCCGTACCGATCGAGAACCTGCTCAACTCGGACCGCCATATCGAACTGTCCTGCGTGTCAGGGCCTGGTCGGCCCGCGTGTTTTGCCCTGGTCCAGCTGGCCGAGGAGATGCGCGGGAGACTCGCGGACCCCGGTTTCAGGGACTCCCTGACACCACGGCTCGAGGCACTGCTGGATGAGATCAACAACAAGGTAGAGGGATACGAGGAACTGCAATTCCTGGCGGTTGTGAGGGAAGACTGGCAGATCGCCAATGATTTCCTGACACCTACGCTCAAAATCAAACGGAATGTGATCGAGCAGGCCTATGCCCAGCACCTCGACCAGTGGTACGAGTCGCGGCAAAAGGTGATCTGGCAATAGCCGGAGCGAGCTGGCGCAGGGCGGCTGGTAAAGTACTCCCACCGGCGTCACCCTCGCGGGGCGCCGGTGGGAGCAGGTGACCTCGAGGACTAGCCTTCGAAGGCCTTGCGCGGCGCTGACACACCCTCGGGCTTCGAGCCCTTCAGGTAAGCCAACATGGTGTCGGCATCGGACACTTCAAACGGGTCGGTGGGGCAGTTGTCGCCGAAATCGCCTTCCACGAAGATCTTCTCGATCTTGCAGTCATCGACCAGCATCGAGTAACGCCAGGAGCGCATGCCGAAACCGACATTCGACTTGTCCACCAGCATACCCATCTTGCGGGTAAACTCGCCGTTTCCGTCGGGCAGCAGGTAGATGTTCTTGTTGCCCACGCTCTTGCCCCACTGGAACATCACAAAAGCGTCGTTGACGGATACGCAGATTATCTCGTCGACACCGAGGGCCTTGAACTCGTCGTACAGCTCGTCATAGCGCGGCAGGTGGTTGGAAGAACAGGTCGGCGTGAAAGCGCCGGGCAGGGAAAACACCACTACCTTTTTGCCTGCAAACAGGTCGGAGGTGGTTTTGTCCTCCCAGCGATAGGGGTTGCTGCCTTCGACCGACTCGTCGCGCACGCGCGTCTTGAAGGTTACTTCAGGTACTCTTTCTACTACAGCCATCTTTGACTCCTTTGGTTCACGGTTGTTGAATTCGGACCAGGGGCGGTTCCCACCGCGTTTCCTCGTCCTGCTCGCTCTTGACCTGAAGCCATCATAGGGAAATTTCTACAATATATAAAATAGTATTTATATATTGTATTATCCTGTTTTATCTATCGTAAAAGAGGCGATCACAGCCGTGAAAAAACTCCCCAGCGTGCGCCAACTGCAATATTTCGTCACCCTGGACGAGATGGGCCATTTCGGTCGGGCCGCAGAGGCCTGTTTCGTGTCCCAGTCGGCCTTCAGCACCGCGATACAGGAACTGGAGACCACGCTGGGCGCGCAGCTGGTGGATCGCACCAACCGGCG
>JAZBNW010000358.1:0-2940 GCA_036350855.1 Halieaceae bacterium | reverse complement strand
GGCCGATCTGCGGTGAGAACGACGAGATCTGCTTCCCCGATGCCAGCAACCGCCACTTTGACAACCTCGAAAACATCCTCGGAGCCTATTTCACCGGGGTGCTGCAAAGTGACGGCTACGGGGCCTATGGGCGCTTTATCGAGCTTGTCCAGGGCGTAAGCCATGCCGGGTTGCTGGGCCCACACGCGCCGGCACCCCCACCGATTCCATGAGTACATCGTTAGGTATAGCTAACCGAAACTTCGAATATATTGTGTGCAATCTGCGCGAGCGTTAGGCTTCGTGGGAGTATATCGCGAGCTATAGCGCGGACGTGAGAACACAGTTAAGGTGTTTCAGGGTCACCATCACACCTGAACGGTGCGGCATAATTGGCTAAGGGAGGCGCGGCGCAGGGGAACCTAAAGGTGTGCGCGCCTTCGGGACACCGGCGCAGTCCCATCGCCGGCTGCCGAGCATCGCTGTGTGGCGTCCCAACTGCTCAGCTAGATTAAGAATGTTTGTCTTGAACCGAAATCCGGAATTTAGCGAGGTCTAGCATGGCACTTCGGTTTAATGGCTGCGGGATGCGTCGAGTCGCCTTCGCTAGCCTTGTCTTCGCGCTGCTGGCCCTAGCTCTCGCAGCTCAAGTCGCGGCTGATACAAGTGCGACGCCGCTGCTCCACACCGCCCGCGTCACGGGTGTTAGCGAGCAGTGGCGTGAGGTGCGGCTTCCGCACCGCTATTCGAGTCCTGTGGTGGTAGCCACGGTGCATCGTCCGGGCACGGGGTCGAAACCGGCGGTCGCCCGAGTGCGCAATGCGGCGGGGGATCGGTTTGAGTTACGCGTCCAGCAGGCCACGCGCCCGGGTGAAGTAGTTCTTGGTGCGACCTACGACGTTGAATATCTGGTCGTCGAGGCGGGGGTCTATACCCAGGCCGAGCATGGGCTTGCGATGGAGGCGGCAATCGTCAACAGCACCCGTACCGACGGTAAGTTTGCCGGTGGTTGGCAGGGTCAAGTGCGGAGCTACCAGAATGCCTATGTGAACCCCGTGGTGCTCGGACAAGTCATGAGCGCCAACGATCAACGCTGGTCGGTATTCTGGGCGCGGGGCACCGCCTGGGGAAGTGCTCCGGACTCGACTGGACTTCGGCTCGGCAAGCATGTCGGTGAGGATACCGACACGACACGTGTCGACGAGTTGCTCGGCTATGTCGTCATGGAGTCTGGGCAAGGCGAGGTCGGGGGCGTCCGGTATCATGCCGGTGTGAGTGCCGAGTTGGTTCAAGGCACTGGGAATGCGCCGCCGTATGTGGTCGGACACCAACTGGGTGGGACGTTGACCGGTGCGGTGGTTTCCGCGGCAGGGATGAAAGGCGGCGACGGGGGCTGGCCCGTACTGTACGGTCCCGGGTCACTCGAGGGCGGGGGACTGGGGCTGGCCTTTGAGGAAGACCAGATGAGCGATCTGGAGACTGCACACATAGCCGAACGGGTCGGGTATCTGGCAGTGAGGGCGGGGCCAGGCATTGTAGGGCAGGGTCCGTCAAGCGAAATCTACGTTCGCGACTTTCAGACGTTTGAGCGGAGCGAATTCCTGTTGGCCGGCTCAGCCAAAGATGATTTCGGCATCCGGGCTGTGACCATCGCGGTGCAAAACCGCGTCAATGAGCTATGGCTTCAGCGCGATAATACCTGGGGCGAAGCGGTTGTTCGGCATCATGCCGACTTGAGTGTTCCCGAGGCGGCCGTCACTCGCTGGATATTCCGTCAGTCGCTACCGATCGGTAACTACCTCGTCGACGCTGAAGCGACCAACGTGTCCGGGGTGAAGGAATCTGCGGCCGACCGTATGTCCCGTCAGCTTCAGGTTGGTCAAGACCGTGCAGTGCTGGATCCGGGTCTGCGATGGCTTACGCTGCAATTTGGCCGTTCGCAATGGGGGGCTGCCGGAGGCGGGACTTGCTCGCCATATGCGGATCCGACAAATGGCTCGGTATTCTTGGATGAAGTAGCATCTTTTCTAACCAAGCGTGGATATACGGCGCAGGCATCGGTGCCATTTGGCCAGCTGCACCCAGACCCTTCGGTCCGGAAGTGTCCTTGGCCCGGGGTTGTTAGTTCGTCTCTCGACGATCTCGTCATGCTCCGAGAAAATCACGGCTGGACGTTTGTAGCGGACTCGATTGGACCCCTTCCAAGCAACCCTTCTGACAGACCAGGCATGAGCAGTCTGACCTGCGATGATCAGTTGACGGCCGCGTCGGCATCCCTCGCAGAATTACTGAGGTTTGGCCATGCCCGCGGATGGGGCCTCTTTGCCGCTCCCATTGGCAGCTTAGACACAGGGATTCGGGACAACCTCGCATCTAAGTTCTACGCGTTCAGCAGGATCTATGGGAAAAGTGAGAACACACAGGCGAACGCTCTCACTGGGGACTGGGCAGTCTTTCACACAGTGGACAGCGGCATGTGCAATGATCCTACGGCCGACTGCTACGATCACTACGTTCCGGGAAATTCGAGAACGAAGCGTTATCAGCTTCCCGACGAGCTTCTTGGCTACATGATCGCAAACCCAGGCGCATGGCGTGGGATCCAATTCTACCGACTTGTCCGAGGCGCCAATGTTCCTCTTGGTTATCCGGGAACGGCCGAGTCCCCTGTTGGCGAGAGCGACCAGTCCTACTGGGATTGCACTTCGCCTGATCCGAAGCTCCACTGGACAAGTCGAGTCGAGCTCTACTGCTATGAAGATTTCGTAAGTATCATCGACCGATTGCACACGGAGCATCCAGACGTGATCACCACCGACACGGCACATGTCGCGACGACTTGGGGTATCGACAATCCTAACCACTGGACAAGTTATCCAATCTGTAATTGCCAAACTAACGCCGATTGCGCAACTGATCAAAGGTGCCAGGGGGGGCAATGCCAATAAACCGGGTGCGCAG
>JAZBNW010000357.1:0-5139 GCA_036350855.1 Halieaceae bacterium | reverse complement strand
ATCAGGAGAGCGACTATGGATCTTGCAGGAAAAGTAGCAATTGTCACCGGGGGTGCCTCTGGCCTTGGCCGCGCCACGGTGGAGGCCTACGTGGCCAAGGGCGCGAAGGTAGCCATCTTCGATATGAACGAGGCCAATGCCAATGAAGTGATCGCCGGGTTGGGGGCAGACAATGTCGCTTTCTGGAACGTCAATGTAGCCGATGAGGCCTCGGTCAAGTCGGCCGTGGAGGGCGTGGTGGAAAAGTTCGGCGCCCTGCATATTTGCAACAACTATGCCGGCATCGGCAATGCCTGCAAGACCTATGGCAAGAACGGTGTTTTCCCGCTGGACCAGTACATGCTGGTGATCAACATCAACCTGGTGGGCACCTTCAACGTGTCCCGTTTTGCCGCCGAGCAGATGGCCAAAAACCAGCCCATCAACGCAGATGGCGGTCGCGGTGTCATTATCAATACCGCCTCGGTAGCCGGCTATGAGGGCCAGGTGGGCCAGGTGGCCTACTCCGCCAGCAAGGGCGGGGTGATCGGCATGACGCTGCCCATGGCCCGTGATCTTGCCAGCTACGGCATCAGGGTCAATACGATTGTGCCTGGCCTGATACACACCCCCCTGTTTGAGGCGCTGCCGGAACAGGCTTACAAATCACTCGAATCCAGCGTGTGCTACCCGCCGCGCCTGGGCAAGCCGCAGGAAATCGCCCATCTGTCCGTGTTCATCGCCGAGAACGATTACCTCAATGGTGAGTGTGTCCGGCTGGACGGGGCAATCCGGATGCAGCCGCGCTAATCAAGGAGATTCCAATGGGGCCACTTAACGGTTATACCGTCATCGAACTGGCGGGTATCGGGCCCGCTCCCATGGGCGGCATGATGCTGGCCGACATGGGCGCGGAAGTCATACGTATCGACCGCGCCGCCAGTGCCGGTCACCCCGGGATGAAGGATGTGAGCGCCCGGGGCAAGCAGTCCGTGGCGATAAACCTCAAGGACCCCAGGGGAATAGAGACCCTGCTGCAGATGATCGAGAACGCCGATGTGTTGATAGACCCCTATCGCCCCGGTGTTTGCGAAAAGCTGGGCATAGGACCGGACGTCTGCCTGCAGCGCAACCCCAAGCTGGTTTTTGCCCGGATGACGGGCTGGGGCCAGGAGGGGCCCCTGGCCCAGTCCGCAGGGCATGACATCAATTATATTTCCATTACAGGCGCACTCTACGCCATGGGCCGCAAGGGTCAAAAGCCGGTGCCGCCCCTGAACCTGGTGGGAGATATGGGCGGTGGCGGCATGTTGCTGGTGACCGGCGTACTCGCGGCGATGCTGGAGGCGACCAGTTCGGGCAAGGGCCAGGTTATCGATGTCGCGATGGTGGACGGCGCCGCGCAATTGATGTGGATGTTTCATGGGTTCGAGGCGATGGGTATATGGGATGCGAGCCAGCGTGAGTCCAATATGCTCGATGGTGGCGCGCATTTCTACGACACCTACGAATGCGCCGACGGCGAATACGTCTCGGTCGGTTCCATCGAGCCGCAGTTTTATGCCCTGCTCAAGCAGCATGCCGGGCTTTCCGAGGAGGATTTCGGTGACCAGAACAATGCCGCGAAGTGGCCCGGGATGAAGGAAAAACTCACGGCGGTTTTCCGTCAGAAAACCCAGGCCCAGTGGTGCGAGATCATGGAGGGAACCGACGTTTGCTTTGCCCCGGTGCTGTCCTTCGTAAAAGCCCCGTCCCACCCGGCAAACGTGGCGCGCAATACCTACATCGAGGTAGATGGCGTTACCCAGCCGGCACCCGCCCCCAGGTTCAGTCGCACCCCCTCCGCGGTACGGCACGCGGGGCCGAGTCCCGGTCAGGACACCGAGGCGGTATTGGCGGCGATGGGATTTGGCGAACGGGAAATAGCTGACCTCAAAAAAGACGGCGCAATTGCGTGACAGCGAAACAGGCGGGAGCATGCCATGAGTAACTACGACACAGTACAGGTCGAGCGCAGGGGCAGCGTGGCGATTGTCTCACTCAATCGTCCGGACAGCCTCAATGCCTTTAACGCCGCTTTACGGCATGACCTGCGCCGGGCCGTGCGGCAGGTGAATGACGACCCGGCTGTGCTGGCGGTGATCCTCACCGGCGCCGGCCGCGCCTTCTGTGCCGGCGCCGACCTGGCGGAAACGGCAGAAAATCCCGAAGACTTCCGGGTGGAAGACCAGCTCAATGGTGAATACAAGCCGATGCTGCTTGAGATGAACCGCGCAGGCAAGCCCTGGATCGCCGCGGTCAATGGCGCGGCCGCCGGTATCGGCAGCGCCTTCGCCCTGAACTGCGATCTGGTGGTGATGGCGGAAAACGCCTATATCTACCAGGCGTTTGCCGCGATCGGCCTGGTGCCGGACGGCGGCGCCACCTGGCACCTGGTTCGAACCCTCGGGCGTCACCGGGCCTACGAGGTTATCGTCTCGGGTGAGAAAGTTCGCGCGCAGAAGTGCCTCGACTGGGGCCTGTGCAACCGCGTCGTTCCCGAGGAAGAACTGCTGGCGCAGGCGCTGGCCTGGGCCCAGGAGCTGTCCGCCAAGTCGCCGCTTGCCCTGCGTTACGCCAAGCAAGCGCTCAACGCGGCCATGGAGATCTCGGTGGCCGAAACCATCTCCTATGAAGCCGGCCTGCAACACCTGTGCGTCACCAGTGAGGATGCCAAAGAGGGTGTGGCGGCGTTCGTGGAAAAACGCGCGCCCCGCTGGCAGGGTCGCTAGACGCGTTAACCGCTGCGTTTACTGCGCCGGATGTGCGATATAGTGTCTGCCTCTACTTTCCCTGGGGTATGCAATGAGCGATGAGACCCGGCCAGAGCTGGACGCCTGGCGTGAGCGCGTGGCGCGCACCCTGGACGAAGAGCGTGCGGAAGCGCGCATCAGGCGACATGAAAAGGGCTATCGAACTGCCCGGGAGAACATCGAGGACCTGGTCGATGCGGGTTCCCTGGTTGAATACGGCCAGCTCGCGGTGGCGGCCCAGCGCAGCCGGCGCGACTATCAGGACCTGCAGTCGAGCACTGCCGGCGACGGCATCATCACTGGTACCTGCACCATCAACGCCCCCCTGGTCGGCGCGGGCCGGGCAAGGGCTGCGGTCATCGTAAACGACTATTCCGTACTGGCCGGTACCCAGGGTTTCTTTCACCACAAAAAGCTGGACCGGATTTGCGAGCTCGCCGAGGAACTGCGGCTGCCGGTGGTGATGTACACCGAGGGCGGCGGCGGTCGCCCCGGGGACACGGACGTCACCACCCAGATAGCCGGCCTTAATATTCGCTCTTTCAGCACCTGGGCGGGACTCAGTGGCAAGGTGCCGCGGATCGCGGTGAATAACGGCTACTGTTTTGCCGGCAATGCGGCTCTTTTCGGCTGTGCCGACTTTACCATCGCCACCCGCAGTTCCTGGATCGGCATGGCCGGCCCCGCGATGATCGAAGGCGGCGGCCTGGGCAAGTTCGACCCGACCGAGATCGGGCCCATCCAGGTGCAGGAGAGAAACGGCGTGGTGGATATCGTGGCCGAGAACGAGGCCCACGCTACCGCCCTTGCCCGCCAGCTGCTCTGCTATTTCCAGGGGTCTGTTGACGACTGGAGCGTCGTGCCCCAGGAAGGCCTGCGGCAGGTCATTCCCCAGGATCGCCGCTGGGCCTATCCGGTGCGCAAGGTGATCGAGACTATCGCTGACGCCGGCTCCTTCCTCGAACTGCAACGTATTTTCGGGCGCAGTATCGTCACCGGTTTCATGCGCCTGGAGGGCATGCCCCTGGCTGTAATCGCGAACGATTGCCAGCAACTGGGCGGGGCGGTGGATGCCCAGGCGTCGGAGAAGGCCGCCCGCTTCCTGCGGCTGTGCGATGCCTTTCGATTGCCGGTGTTGTCACTGACCGATACCCCGGGCTTTATGGTGGGTCCCGACAGCGAAAAGCAGGGTGCCGTGCGCAGTATGTCGTCCCTGTTTCTCGCCGGCGCCGCCATGACCGTGCCTGTGGTGGCCATTTTCCTGCGCAAGGGCTACGGTCTGGGCGCCATGGCGATGACCGGCGGCAGCTTTGTGCGGCCGGTGTACGCCGCTTCCTGGCCCACCGGTGAGTTTGGCGGGATGGGGCTTGAAGGCGCGGTCAGACTCGGCTACAAAAAGGAGCTGGACGCCGTCGCCGATCCGGCCGGGCGCGAGGCGCTGTTCCAGCAGCTGCTGGCCCGCATGTACGAAGTGGGCAAGGCCACCGAGGCCGCCGCTCACCTGGAGATCGACGCCGTCATCGACCCCGCCGATACCCGCGCGGTGGTTCTGCGCGCCTTCGCAGCCGCTGGTCTGGCGCGCAGATAGCGCGGCTAATACGCAACAGTAAATCCGATAGTAAATAACAGGGGATACCATGAAAAATCTGTTTGATGTCAGCGGCAAGGTCGCGGTGGTCACCGGCGGTTCCCGCGGTATCGGCGCGATGATCGCCAGGGGTTTTGTCGAGAACGGCGTGAAGACCTATATCACCGCCCGCCGGGAGGATGAATTGCGAGCGACGGCGGAAGAGCTCAGTACCGTGGGGGAGTGTATCGCCCTGCCGTCCAACCTGGGCACCCTGGAGGGCGTGACAGCCTTTGCCAATGCCATAGCGGAACGGGAATCCCGGCTGCACATCCTGGTGAACAACGCAGGGGCCACCTGGGGTGCGCCCATCGATGAGTTTCCGGAGAGCGGCTGGGACAAGGTCATGGACCTCAACGTCAAATCCCTGTTTTTCCTGACCCGGGAGTTACTGCCCCTGCTGCGGCAGGCGGGCACTGCCCAGGATCCGGCCCGGGTTATCAATATCGGCTCGGTAAACGGCCTGACACACCCCCACATGGACAATTACTCCTACTCCGCCAGCAAGGCGGCGGTGCATCACCTGACCCGCCATCTCGGCGCGGACCTGGCCAGGCAACATATCAATGTGAATGGCATCGCCCCGGGTTTTTTCCCGAGCAAGATGACGGCCCACTGGGCGGAGCAGGCCGATGAAATGGCCAGCGCCTTCCCCCGGGGGCGCATCGGCACGCCGGAGGATGCGGCCGGTACCGCAATTTATCTCAGCTCCCGGGCCTCGGCCTGGGTAACCGGGCATAT
>JAZBNW010000356.1:0-14958 GCA_036350855.1 Halieaceae bacterium | reverse complement strand
CCGGTTCGAAGTCGATGGCGACCCCCGCCCTTTCCCGCTCCAATCTCAAAGCCCGCTCCAATCCCTCACCTCAGTCCGCTTTATCCAGCTTCACAGACAGGCTGTTGACACAGTAGCGCAGCCCGGTAGGCGTCGGTCCGTCCTCGAACACATGCCCCAGGTGAGCGCCGCATTTCTTGCACATGATCTCCGTGCGGACCATGCCGTGGGTGGTGTCTTTCGCCTCCAGGATAGCCCCGGCATCCGCGGGCTGGAAAAAACTCGGCCAGCCGCAACCGGCATCGAACTTGGTCTCGGATAGAAACAGCGGCTCACCGCAACAGCGGCAGTTGTATACGCCCTCTTCCGTACAGTCCCAGTACTCCCCGGTAAAGGGTCGTTCAGTGCCTTTTTCCCGACAGACATGGAACTCCTCCGGGGTGAGTTTTTCACGCCATTTCTCATTGTCTTGCATCTTACCTGCCTCGCTAGAACGTCCGGGGGGCTTAGCGTACACTAGCGATTCGTCGCGAACTACAGGCTTTTACCCGAATGGCGGATCTTCATGTCGATGATTTCTACCGCGACGTCGCTACCATCTTTCTCCGCCTTTACGCCGTCTTCCCGCGCAAGACCATTTTGTACGTGGAGGACATCTGCGGACCGGACCAGCCCGATGAATTCGGCCTGCACCACCCCCGCTTCGAAGCGGGGTTCAGCGCCATGGTATGGCTGGCGGAACAGGGTTATCTCTACTTCGCGGACACCATCCGCGCCGAGGCCCTGGACCAGGCCGTGCTCAGCAGGCGGGGCTTCCTGCTGCTCACGACGCGCTCGGAACTGGGCTTTTCCGGACCGGCAGAGCCCGACAGCCTGCCGCCCAGTGTGGCCGAGCAGTCAAAGACCAATATCAACCAGTTGCGCGCCGCGCTGCGCGAGGGTTCCAGCATCAGCCTGCAGCAGTGCGTAAGCTACCTGCTGGCGCAGCCGCCGGTGGGCGGGCAGTGATCCTGTAACAATCCAGACATATATCCGGCGTACATTGCAACCATTCAAGCAATGAAGCCACGACATGAAACTACCTCCCAGGTATACCCGTCGCACCATTCTCAAGGGCATTACCGCAAGCTCCCTGATACCCCTGCTGGGCAGCAACCTGATAGGCTGTTCGAACGGCTCCAACGGCAACTCGAATTCCGCCGGTGACAGCGTGCCTGCGCAGTTCGATCACGGGGTTGCCTCGGGTGACCCCCTGGTCGACCGGGTCATCCTCTGGACCCGGGCGACACCCGAACGTGACGGCGATGTGGTGGTGGAATGGGAGATCGCCACGGATGAAGACTTCAGTGATGTCGTCGCCAGCGGCAGTGGCACCACCACCGCCGACGTCGACTACACGGTCAAGGTAGATGCCGGGGGCCTGGAACCTGCCACCGACTATTTCTACCGCTTCATCACCGGCGACACGGTGTCGCCCACCGGCCGCACCAGGACGGTCAGCAGCGGCGCGCTGGCCAGCGCGAGCTTTGCGGTCGTGTCCTGCTCCAACTACCCGGCCGGCTATTTCAACGTGTACCGCGAGATCGCCGGGCAGCCGGTGGATGCCGTGCTTCACCTGGGGGACTATATCTATGAATACGCCAGTGACGGCTACGCCAGCGACCGCGCGGAAGAGTTCGGGCGGGTGGTGGAGCCCGCCAATGAAATTCTGTCACTGTCCGATTACCGCAGCCGTTACGCCCGTTACCACACCGACCCGGACCTGCAAGGCTGCCACGCGGCTCACCCCTTTATCATCGTCTGGGACGACCACGAGGTCGCCAACGACGCGTGGCGCGACAGGGCCGAGAACCACGACCCCGCCAGCGAGGGGGAGTACAGCGAACGGCGCGCAGCGGCGATACAGGCATGGTACGAATGGCTGCCGGTGCGCCCGCCCGAGTCGGAGCAGGACATTATCTACCGTCGCTTTCAGTACGGCGACCTGCTTGACCTGCTGATGCTCGACACCCGCCACGTCGGCCGGGACCAGCAGGTCAGCTACGCCGATTATGCCAATGGCGGCATCATCGACACCGCGGCGGTGCGCGCCGCAACCAATGACAGCACCCGCACCCTGCTGGGCAGCGAGCAACTCGCCTGGCTCAAGGCCGGGCTTACCGAGAGCACCGCGCGGTGGCAGGTGCTGGGCCAGCAGGTGCTGATGGGGCGCCAGCCACTGCCCGAACCGGTGGTCAGGGCGTTGACGCCGGAACTGGCAGGGGAAAACGCCATTGCCGAGGCCACCGTGGCGGTGCTGGCGGCGGTGGGCGCCAAAAACAAGCCCCCCGGGGAGCGCACTGCCGAGGAGCAGGCCCTGCTGGATTCGGCCATACCCTTCAATCCCGACGCCTGGGACGGGTACAACTTCGAACGGGAGGATATCCTCAATCACGCCGCCCAGCTGCAGTCGCGCCTGGTGGTGTTCGCCGGCGACACCCACAACGGCTGGGCGTCCCAGCTGACCCTGGCGGACGGTACCCCCGTCGGGGTCGAGTTTGCCTGCGCCAGTGTGTCCTCACCCGGCGCCGAGGCCGTTATCGGCGCTGACAACGCCGTCCTGTTTGCCCCGTTCGCAGAGATTCTGATGGATGACCTGAAGTACGCCAACCTGGTGAGCCGTGGCTACATCCAGGTCACTTTCAGTCCGGACGAGGTCGTCAGTGAGTGGCGTTATGTCAGCGCCATCGACACACAGGACTACAGCATGGACGAGGCAGCCACCAGACGCTTCGCGGTCAGCAGGTCCGACCTGCTGCTGGCTTGAGTTCCGGGTAGCGTCTTCAGAGCGATGACACCCGGTAGAGAATCCGGTCATCGTAACCGGTAATGACGGTGTGCCAGCCACTGAGCTCCCGGTCGAGGGCCGGGTCATTGGTATCGACCAGCAGGGGCCGCCCTTCCAGGGCGGCGATTTTTGATTTCGCCGCCACCACCAGGATATTGTCCAGTCCCACCCGGCGGATGACTTCGGGGGAAAACTGCTGGTTGCCGCGACCGAAAACATTGCCCTGGCCGCCAATCACCGTCACCACGATCGCCGCGCCGCCGGGAGCGGCAGCTAACAATTTCAAGAGGGTAGCCTCGTCCGCGTCGGTGGCCAGCACTTCGCCATTGCGCACCACGTCCACCCCCAACAGGGTATTTGCCAGGCCCAGCTTCGCCATGATCGCCGCGGTGGTCGAGCCGGGACCGATAAGGTAGGTGCGATCCGGCTCCATATGCTCCACCACCCAGTCGGCGATGTCGTCCGCGACCAGCTCGGGACTCTCCCTGCCGCCGACCTTGGTGTGCTGCAGGTAACGACCCTCGCCGGGGACCAGCATCTCGCCATAGAAACGACTGCGGACCTTGTCGTGCCGGAACGCCTCCTCGTCGATATCCCGCACCTCCCGCGGCATCAGCCCTACCAGCCCCCCCTGCACCAGCTGTAACAGTAACTCCCCCGCGGCTTCCGGGGACACGGCAAACACACCCGAGTGCATCTTTACGCCGGCCGGAATGCCCAGCACCGGAAACCCGCTGCCGACAACATCGTAGATGTCCCGGGCGGTACCGTCTCCGCCGGCAAAGAGAATGAGGTCCACGCTCCGGCCTCGCAGGGCCTGCACCGCGTTGCGCGTATCCTGTGCGCTGCTGCCCTCCCCCGGGGGCTCCCCCACCACGGTGTGCGGTATACCCAGGTGGGCGAGTGCCTCCGCCCCCATGTCCCCACCCCAGGTGCTGAAGGTTACCGCGTCGCCGGCGCCCGCCAGCGGCCGCAGTGCGCGCTCCACCCGGTCGAGGGCCCGGTGGCGTTGCTGCGGGGTCAGGTCAGCCAGCCGCTCGCGCAGGGCCTCGCCGTCACTGCCCTTGAGACCCAGGCTGCCACCCAGTCCCGCCAGCGGGTTAACCACCAGGCCGATATGCAGTACCGCACTCATCCCGCGGGGCTCCCGGCCAGGCAACCCAGGCCCGCGAGCAGGCGTTGCTCCCGCGCCCCCGCCGCTTGCCCGCTGACCCGGCTGCCCAGGATTTCGCGGCGTTCGGGATATTCCCGACGCAGCCGATCGAACCCGGCGGCGGCAGCGCCTGCATCCAGCCCCAGGGTCGCCTCGCGCAGGGCGGCGTCATCCGCTGTTATGTCATAGCGCTGGGATATGATGCTGCGCAGCAGGGCCGCGCCCGTCTCCTGTGGCGCAATCTGCAAGGGCGCAGGCTCACCCGCTGCGCTGCCCGGGTCCAGCCAGTCCAGGCGCAGCGCCAGGGCCATCGCCTGCACCAGCATCCGGGTGGCCAGCAACTTGCCGTCGAGGCTGTAGCCTGCGATGTGGGGCGTACCATACCTGACCCGTCGCAGCAGCTCGTGCTCGATCGCCGGTTCCCCCTCCCAGACATCCAGCACCGTGTCGGGGCCGTTTCCCCGGGCGAGCAGCGCGAGCAGGGCGCGGTTGTCCACCACCGGTCCCCGGCTGGCGTTGATCAGCAGGCTGGTGTCCCCGAGCCGGTCCAGCGCAGCCCTGTCCAGCAGGTGTCGACTGGGCCATGGATCGCGATCGGTCAGCTCTGCATGCAGGGTGACGACCGCGCAGTCGAGCACCTGCGCCAGACTCGCGGGGCGATCAATAGTGGCCTGATCGAGCCAGGGGTCACAGGCGCAGCAGTTGATACCCAGTGCGTCCAGGCGCGCTGCCACGGCCCTGCCGATGACGCCGAAACCGATAATGCCCACCGGCGCCCCCTCGAGCACCCGTTCCAGATGACCCGGGACAGCGGCGATCGCGGCCAGCACATATTCCACTACCGAGTTCGCGTTCGACCCGGGTGCGTACTGGAAACCGATCCCCCGCTGCCGCAGGTAGTCCCGGTCGATATGATCGACACCGCTGGTCGCGGTGCCGACAAACCGGACCCCGCTGTTGTCCAGCAGCCTGGCGTCCACCCGCGTCACCGAGCGCACCAGCAGCACGTCAACCCCCGCCAGTTGCTCAGGTTGAAGGGAACGACCGCTGAAGCGACCCACTGTCCCGAGGCCGGCGGCGTAGTGCTCCACCGCGGGAATGTTTTCATCGGCGAGTATGCGCAGGGTCATGGGTCGAGCCCCGCCAGGTCCAGAGGCAGATCGCCAGGTGTCAGTCCCGTCGCATATTCCCGCGCCAGGGCGTGGAAAAACAGTGCGGCCCGCTCCGGCAGTCGCGTGCGCTGCCAGGCGAGGGCCTGGGAAAGTACCCGCCGCCTGAACGGCCCGGTGTCGTGTCCACCCGCCTGCGCCGAGTCGAGATTGTCCACACTGATACGGAAGCGATAGCCGCAGGCCAGTGAAAAAAACCACTCCAGCGCCTGTGGTTTTGCCTCTACCGCCTCGAAAGCGGCCTGCTGCCGGGGGCTGCGTCCATCGGGTGTGTACCAGTAGCCAAAATCCGCCAGTTGCCGTCGCCGCTCACCAGCGATACACCAGTGGGCGACCTCGTGCAGGGCACTGGCAAAATAATCACTGCGATAAAACAGGCGATGCATATCGCTCCCACCGCTGGCGGGCTGGTAGTAGGGCTCGCTTACGCCTCCTGCGAGCACCGTGTGCCAGTCCCGGGAAAAACAATCGGCGAAAACCTGTTCCAGGCGACTGGCGGCAAACTGTTCCACCACCCGTATCACCCCCCCTTGCGCAGCAGGTAACGGTAATTGCCGTCCAGCTCTTCCTGCTCGAGCAGCTCATGGCCCAGGAAGCTGCAGAACTTGGGAATGTCCCTGGTCGTGGAGGGGTCCGTTGCCAACACCTGCAGGGTTTCACCCACTGCCATATCCCTGATCCGGTTGTGCAGCAGCATCACGGGCTCCGGGCAGAACAGGCCGGTGGCATCCAGTATGTGGTCGGGTTTCGTCAACATCACAATCGTCATTCATCCAGCAGTTCGCGCGCCTGCGCATTCGGCACCAGGTCCCAGTGTTCGCTGTCCACATCGTAGATGATGCGCAGCTCACCCCGGTGCATCAATCCCCGCAGGCTGCCCACTTTCTGTTCGAGACTCAGTTCGCGCTCACCGTAGTCGGTGCCGTCCCTGCTGGCGTACTCCTCCAGCAGGGCCTGGAGCACGCTCGCCTCGAGCCGCTGCGGAGGTACTTCTACAAATTGCGCCATGGCTCCCCGGTGCGGGCTTGTTACCCTCTGTCCTGTTCGCTAGTGTCATGCCCGATAGCGCGCTAATATACGGCCTGCGCCCGTGAATGTGGAGTCAAACTCGTGGAAACTTCCTACATCGTTACCTTTATCGGGGACGACCGGCCGGGCCTTGTCGAGTCTCTTTCACGGGTGATCGAGAGCAATCGGGGCAGCTGGCTGGAGAGCCGGTTGTCGCAGCTGGGGGGCAAATTCGCGGGGCTGGTGCTGGTGTCACTGCCGGGGGAAAACGGCGCGACCCTGGAAGCCGAGTTAAAGGAACTGTCAGCCAGCGGCCTCAGCGTACGGGTGACGCCGGCGAGCGCCATCGGCGGCACCGGGCGTGGCCAGGGCATCACACTGACAGTCATAGGGCCTGATCGCCTGGGAATCGTCCGGGAAATCTCCCGGGCCCTGGCGCAACGGGGCGTGAATGTGGTGGAGATGGACAGCGAGGTCAGCAGCGCACCGATGAGCGCCGAGTTACTTTTCAGCGCCCGTATCGATGCGGAGATTCCCGAACATATCGATCTTGATGACCTGGAGGACAGCCTCGAGGAAATCGCCAACCACATGACCCTGGAAATCGAACTGGAACGCGGGCGCTGACAGGGCCGGCCCACACCGACCTCCGCCACAGCTGCAAGGCGGCCTTGCGGCCGCGGCTATTCCAGCAGTTCCGGCTGCTCGGCCACGATTACATCGTACAGCGGCTGGAAGCTGAACCATCCCGCCAGGTGCGAGCCCACGGTGGCGTGGGTCTGGGCAGCGTGCTCGTCGGCGATGATCACCGGCTTGCCCACCGCCTCGGCCATCAGCTGGGCCTGGCAACTGCGCTCCATGGTGATAAACCACCAGGCAGCCTCATCGACACTCTCACCCACCGTCAGCAACCCGTGGTTCTGCAGTATCGCTGCCTTCCTGTCACCGAGCGCCGCCGCTATCCGGGTGCCTTCGCTGTCATCCAGTACCACCCCGGTAAAATCGTCGAACAGCACGTGATCATTGTAGAAGGCGCAGGCGTCCTGGGTAATCGGGTCCAGCAGGCGCCCCAGGCTTGACCAGCTCTTGCCATAGACAGAGTGGGAGTGGGCCGCGGCCGTCACCTCGGGATGCGCCATGTGGATTTGCGAGTGAATGGTAAACGCCGCGCCATTGAGCAGCCCCTTGCCCTCGACGACCTCGCCCTTGTGACTGACCTTCAGCAGATCGGAAACCCGCATCTGCTTGAATGAGCGACCCATCGGGTTGACCCAGAAATGGTCCAGGTGCTCCGGGTCGCGAACGGTGATGTGCCCCGCAACCCCCTCGTCGAAACCAAACTTGCCGAACAGGCGCAACGCCGCCGCCAGGCGCTCCTTGCGCAACTTGCGCTCGTCTTCCACGCTGCGCTGCGCCCCGGGCAACATGCCCTCGGCGGCTTCGGGATTCATTATGATCTTGTTGGCTGTAGTGTTCATTGCTGATGCTCCTGTGTGTCACTGACTCAATCACTATAGGTAAAATTCTTCGATCCCGGCGCGCCATCCAGGGGGTGGCTGACACAGTGGCCTGCCCGGCACCCGCCAATACGGTTGACTGTCATGCCCGGGGATTGGCGCGCTGCAGGATGGTCTCGAGGTCGAGTCCGCGCGGCAAGGTACCGAAGTTGCGTTCACCGCGCTGCCCCAGGCGGGAGGCGATAAACGCATCCGCTACTGCGCCGTTACCGGCCCGCACCAGCAGGCTCGCCTGCATGACCAGCGCCAGCTGGTCCACCGTGCGCCGCGCCCGGTACTCCATGTCATCGGGATCCGCCAGTGCCTGTTGCACCGCCTTGACTGCTGCATCCAGCTCGGCACTGGCGCCGCGGGTTTTACCCAGTTCGGCATTCCAGGCATCGAGCACCTCCGGGCTGCGGCTCAGGGCGCGCAACATATCCAGCGCCTGGACGTTACCAGAGCCCTCCCAGATGGCATTGATGGGTGCATCGCGGTACAGGCGGGCAAGGATGAAATCCTCGGTCACACCGTTTCCCCCAAGGCACTCCATCGCCTCATAGGCATGGAACGGGGTACGTTTGCAGATCCAGTATTTGCCGGTGGGCAGCCCGAGCCGCAGTAACAGCTTCTCGTGTTCGTCGCCCCCCGGCGCCATGCTGCGATCCAGCGCCTCGCCCATTCGCATTGTCATCGCCAGGGAGCCTTCGACCTCCAGCTGCAGGTCCGCCAGTACGTTGCGCATCAGGGGCTGGTCGATCAGGCGCTTGCCGAAAGCGGCGCGGCCCTGCGCGTGATTCACCGCCTGGGCCACCGCCTGGCGCTGGCCCGCGGTGGAGCCGATCATGCAGTCGAAGCGGGTCATGGCGACCATTTCGATGATGGCCGGCACTCCCCTGCCCTCCTCGCCCACCATCCAGCCAAGCGCCCCGCGCAGTTCGATTTCCGAGGACGCGTTGGCGACATTGCCCACCTTGTTTTTCAGGCGCTGGACCTGGATCGGGTTTTTACTGCCATCGGGCCGCCAGCGCGGCACCAGGAAACAGCTGAGCCCCCCCGCCGCCTGGCCCAGGACCAGGAAGGCGTCGCACATGGGCGCCGAGGTGAACCACTTGTGGCCCACCAGTTCATAGGCCTGCCCGGGACCCTGGGCAGCCAGTGGCCGGGCCGTCGTGGTATTGGCGCGCACATCCGAACCGCCCTGCTTTTCGGTCATGCCCATGCCGATGGTGAGCGCGGTTTTTTCGCTGTGGGGCACGTTCCGCGGGTCATAGCCCCGGGCCAGCACCCCGGGCAGCCACTCGCTGGCGATCTGCGGCGTGAGCCGCAATGTGGGGACGGAGGCGAAGGTCATGGTCACCGGGCAGCCGTGGCCGGACTCCACCTGGGCCTGCAGGTAGTAGCGGGCAGCGCGGGCGACGTGGGCGCCGGGGCCGGGCTCACTCCAGGGGGAGGCATGCAGGCCGGCCTGCTCCAGGGCCAGTGTCATCAACTGGTGGTAGGCGTCGTGGTAGCGCACCTTGTCTACCCGGTAGCCCTGGCGGTCGTGGGATTCAAACTGCGGTTTGTATTCGTTGGCGAGGAAGCCCCACTCGATGACCCGGGCGCTGCCGGTCACCGCGCCGTGGGCAGACAGGGAGTCCTCTGCCCAGCCTGCAGCGTGGCGCAGCACCGCCTCGCGCAGGGCGGTGTCGCTGTCGTAGGCATTGTAATCAACCAGTGGGGATGACTGGTTGATCACCTCGTGGGTGTGCGCCAGGTGGTCCAGGGGAAATGTTCCGCTGTGCTCGCTCATAATGTCTCCTCCATATCCGGCGGCGCGGGACTACAGCAGCACCTTGACTGCCGCAGCTGCGCTTTTTGCTTTTGACACGGCGGCCTCCACCGTTTCCCCCCGGGCCAGTGCCACGCCCAGGCGGCGCTGGCCATCGATATCCGGCTTGGCAAACAGACGCAGCTGGACATCGTCACAGTCCAGGGCGGCGGCAATGCCGGTGTAGCGGATGTCCTTCGACTGTCCGCTGGCGAGTATCACCGCGGAGGCCGAACTTCCCAGCACGGGAATCTGCCTGACCGGCAGACCGAGGAAAGCCCTGACATGCAGGGCAAACTCGGACAGTGACTGGGAGACCAGGGTGACCATGCCGGTGTCGTGGGGGCGCGGAGATACCTCGCTGAAGATGACCTCGTCCCCCTGCACGAACAGCTCAACCCCGAACAGGCCGTGCCCGCCGAGCGCCGAGACGACCCTGCCGGCCATATCCTTCGCGGCGGCAAGAGCCTGGGCGGACATGGCCTGGGGCTGCCAGGACTCGCGGTAGTCCCCCGCTTCCTGGCGGTGCCCGATGGGTGCGCAGAAGTGAATACCGTCGATGGCGCTTACGGTCAGCAGGGTGATCTCGTAGTCGAAGGCCACGAAACCCTCGACAATTACCTTGCCGCCACCGGCCCGACCGCCTTCCTGTGCGTAGCGCCAGGACGCCTCCAGGTCCGCGTCACTGCGCAACAGGCTCTGGCCCTTCCCCGAGGAACTCATGACAGGCTTGACGATGCAGGGATAGCCCATGGCAGAAACCGCCGCTGCATAGGCTTCGTAGTCTTCCGCGAAGGCGTAGGGAGAGGTGTGTAACTGCAGTGTCTCGGCCGCGAGGCGTCGGATACCCTCCCGGTTCATCGTGAGCTGGGTGGCCCTGGCACAGGGCACCACGCGCACCCCCTCGGCTTCCAGCTCCACCAGGGTCTGGGTGGCAATCGCCTCGACTTCCGGTACCACGTAATCAGGCCGCTCGCGCTCTATGACCTCGCGCAGGGCGACCGGGTCGAGCATATTGAGCACATGACTGCGGTGCGCCACCTGCATGGCGGGCGCATTGGCGTAGCGGTCACAGGCGACCACCTCGATGCCGAGGCGCTGGCACTCTATGGCCACTTCCTTACCCAGTTCGCCCGACCCCAACAGCATTACCCGTGTCGCGCCTGCAGACAATGCAGTTCCGAACATGCCCTATCCCTCGCTTAATGTACCAAGGCGAATCATGATAGCGGCTGGCGGGGCATGCGCAAGGCAAACCGACGCGGGTAGGGTCTAGTCGGGCTCGTCGGCCGCTCGCAGACGCTCCAGCCTGGCGGCCTCCTCCGCCATGGCGGCCTTGATTTCCAGCAGGACGGCATCGACATCGGCGGACTCGAGCTGCTCCTCGAACAGGCCGGTCAGCGCCGTCTCAGGCTGCAATTCACCCTCCTCGTACAGGGACCACATTTCCTTCGCGTAGTTGGTGTGCTTCAACTCGGGGGCAAACAGGGCGTAGTAGCCGGTGATCTTGTCGACATCGCGGGTAAACATGGCCTGGGCATTGTTATTGGCCGCCGCGTCCACCGCCTGGGGCAGGTCGATGATGACCGGCCCGTATTCGTCGACCAGCACATTGAATTCCGACAGGTCACCGTGGACCAGGCCGTCGCACAGCATCAGCTGGATGTAGTGCATCATCAGCGCGTGATCCTCGCGCGCCTGCTCGGCCGACATCTCGACCTCACCCAGCCTGGGGGCCACTTCCCCCTCACCGTCGGTGACCAGTTCCATCAGCAGTACGCCGTCGAAACAGCCATAGGGCCGGGGCACTCGCACGCCCGCCCGGGCAACCCGGTACAGCGCGTCCACCTCGGCGTTCTGCCAGGACTCTTCCAGCTGTTTGCGACCGAATTTCGAGCCCTTCTCCATCGCCCGGGCGCGACGGCTGTTCTTCTCCCGTCGCCCCTCCTGGTATTTGGCCGCCTGCTTGAAGCTGCGCTGGGCTGCCTCCTTGTAGACTTTCGCGCAGCGGGTTTCGTCACCGCTGCGCACCACATAGACAGTGGCCTCCTTGCCACTCATCAACTGGTACAGGACCTCGTCGATAAGACCGTCCTCGTACAGCGGCTGCAGTCGCGCCGGGATCTTCACAGGCGCCTCACAGTTTGCGCACCTTGAATTTGCGCCCCTTGATCCTGCCGTTCAGCAGGCGGCCCAGGGCGAGGTCCGCACTGTCACTGGCAATCGCCACATAGGTGACATTGTCCATCACGTCTATCTTGCCCACAGCCTTGCCGTCTATCCCGGCCTCCCCGGTCAGGGCGCCGAGTATATCGCCGGGGCGCACCTTGTCCTTGCGCCCACCGGCAATATCCAGGGTGACAAATGCCGGCGGCGCCATCTGCTCCCGGCCGCGGGCAAGCGTCTCGACGGCCTCAAAGCTGATTTCGCGCTGCTGGAACTCCCCGATGCCATCAACCCGGAAACGCTCCTGGGCCGTGAACAGGCTCAGGGCGAGCCCGTCCCGGCCAGCCCGGCCGGTTCGACCAATACGGTGCACGTAGACCTCGGCGTTGCGGGGCAGCTCGTAGTTGACCACCGCCGCCAGGCTGTCGATATCCAGCCCCCTGGCGGCCACGTCGGTGGCCACCAGCACCCGACAGGCCTGCTGCCTGAATTGCACCAGCATCTGGTCACGGTCGCGCTGTTCCATGTCGCCATGCAGGGCCCCGGCGCTGATACCATGGCGTAGCAGTTCCGCACACACCTCCCGCACCCCTTGTTTGGTATTGCAAAATACCACCGCGCTCTCGGGGGCGAAGTGAAGCAGCACTTTGACGAGCCCGGCGAGCCGCGCCGATTCCTGGCAGATGAAAAACTGCTGGTCTATCTGCAGGCTACGGTGTTCCGACTCCACTGCAACCCGTTGCGGGGAGCGCTGGAACTGCTTGCTCAGCTGCAGAATATCCGGCGGGAAGGTGGCTGAAAACAGCAGGGTCTGTCGATCTGCCGGCGTCTGATGAACGATAGTCTCTATATCGTCGACAAAGCCCATTTCCAGCATCCGGTCCGCCTCGTCCAGCACCACGGTGCCCACCCTGTCCAGCGACAGCGTGTTCTTGCGCAGGTGATCCTTGATACGACCCGGTGTACCCACCACCACGTGAGCACCGTGCTCGAGTGAACCGATCTGCGGGCCGATAGGCTTGCCGCCGCAGAGCGTCACCACCTTGATATTCTGCTGGTGGCGGGCCAGACGGCGTATCTCGGCCGCGACCTGGGTGGCCAGCTCCCGGGTCGGGCACAGTATCAGGGCCTGGGTGCCGAAATCCCGCGGATTGAGCCGCGCCAGCAGGGGAATGGCGAAGGCAGCGGTTTTGCCGCTGCCGGTCCGGGCCTGGGCTACCAGGTCGACGCCCGCCAGGGCCAGCGGCAACGCGGCCGCCTGGATGGCAGTCATGTGGTCGTAGCCGAGGCTGCCAAGATTGTCCAGCTGGCCGGGCGCCAGCGGCAGGGATGAAAAAGAGCTGTCTGTCACGTCGTATACTTGCGTGGGGGGCCTCGCAGTATAACAGAGTTGACCGCAAGCCACGCGGGGATGATGACAATCGCCGCTTCGATCGCAGCAAACAATCCGGGGCGGCTCGTGCCGGTCGCGTTGACGGGCCGGGTGCAAGGGCGTAGTTTCCACAGTTAAAAATGACAGGAGCCAGCCATGAGCAATAAAATTCCCCGTTCGAACGACGATGACTACAGCGCGGACATCATCGCCCAACGCCAGGCATTTATTGAGGAAAATACCCCGGCGAAACTGAACCACACCCGGCAATTCTCCTTCGACCCCCATGACATGTCCGGCAACATCGAGAATATTTTCGGCGTCGCCCAGGTGCCGATAGGCCTGGCGGGCCCCCTGCTGGTCAACGGCGAACATGCCAAAGGCGAGTTTTTCGTGCCCATGGCCACGGTCGAAGGCACCATGCTGGCCAGCTACAACCGCGGCATGAAGGTCATCCGGGAAAGCGGCGGTGTCACCACCACCGTATCCGGCGAGGCCATGCAACGGGCGCCGGCGTTCGTCTTCCCCAGCGCCCGGGAGGCGCGGGACTTCTGTATCTGGCTGAAGGAACATTTCGAGCAGATCAAGGCGGTGGCGGAGGCGACCACCTCGATAGGCAAATTGAATGAAATCGAGCAGTACCATGCCCACAACATCGTGTTTACCCGCTTCGACTACAGCACGGGAGACGCCGCCGGCCAGAACATGACCAGCCGGGCCACCTTCGCCGCCTGCGAATGGATAGTAAAAGAGCATCCCCCGCTGTCGCATTACCTGCTGTCCGGCAGTTTCGATACCGAGAAGCGCACCTCATCCGTCAATCTGCTGAAAGGCCGGGGTAAACGCGTCACCGCCGAGATCACCATTCCCAGGGAGGTCATGATCAGGAACCTGCGGATATCGCCCCACCAGATGCATTACGGCCAGGGCATCAGCACACTGGCGGCGCTGCTGACCAATTCCTCCAACAACGCCGCCCACCCGGCCAACGGTCTGGCCGCGCTTTACCTCGCTACCGGCCAGGACATCGCCAATATCGGCGAATCCAACCAGTGCACCACCTACAACAAGGTAACCCGGGACGGCGATTACTATTTCTCCATCACCATGCCGGCAGTGATCATGGCCACCTATGGCGGCGGCACCGCCCTGCCCACCCAGCGCGAATGCCTCGAGATCATGGACTGCTTCGGCAAGGGCAAGGCCATGAAGCTTGCCGAAATAGCCGCGGGACTGGTTTTGGCCGGGGAGCTTTCCCTCGGTGCGGCCACCAAGGTGGACAAGGAGACACGCAAGAACGAGTGGGTGGACGCCCATGAGCGGCTGGGGCGCAACCGCTAGGGTTGCCTGGTCAAGCGCTTAAAGGGCTGCCGTCATGGTAGCAGACGATGCCTGGCTCCCGATTTCGGGGTCGCTGGCCATACCGCTGGCGGAGATCGAGCTCCAGGCGATTCGCGCCCAGGGCGCGGGCGGGCAGAACGTCAACAAGGTCTCTTCCGCCATTCACCTGCGTTTCGACATCGGGGCATCTTCATTACCCGAGTTATACAAGGAGCGCTTGCTGGCGCTGCGCGACCGGCGGATTTCCAGTGAGGGCGTGCTGGTACTGAAAGCCCAGCGCTTTCGCAGCCAGGAGAAAAATCGGGCGGACGCACTGGCCCGCCTGCAGGCGCTGATTGCCGGCGTCACGGTAAGCCAGAAGAAACGCCAGCCCACCAGGCCGAGCAAAACCGCCAAACGCAAACGCATGGACAGCAAGACCCGGCGCGGCAAGCTGAAATCACTCAGGGGCAGGGTCGAGGACGCCTGACCCCGTCATCGCGTCAATCGAGAATACTGCTGTATTTGTCGGAAAATACATCCCTGCCGATGATGTACTTCATGATTTCCGAACTGCCGGCCAGAATCCGGTTGATCCGGGCGCTGGTGAACATGTAGCTGATCGGGTATTCCATCATGTAACCGGCCCCGCCGT
>JAZBNW010000355.1:0-2988 GCA_036350855.1 Halieaceae bacterium | reverse complement strand
GCAGATTTCAGGGGTAAGTCACCCACGCCGGTGGCGATAGACCCCCAGGACCTGGCAATGATCATGTACACCTCCGGCACCAGCGGCAAGCCCAAGGGGGCCGCCTCTACCCACCGGGCTATCTGTCAGGCGCTGTACAATATGGAGTGTGCCGCCATCGCCGCGGCCATGTGCAACAGCGACAAAATTGGCGCGATGCTGGAAAAGGGCTTCGAGCCGACCTCCCTGCTGGCGGTACCACTGTTCCACGTCAGCGGCTGCCACGCCCAGTTCCTGGCCAATCTGCGCGGCGGGCGTCGCATCGCCATGATGTACAAGTGGGATGTGGACAGGGCCCTGGAATACATAGAGAAAGAGCGCATCACCACCATCGCCGCCGCCCCGTCAATGATCCTGGACCTGCTGGACTCACCGAAATTCGGCCAGGCTGATACCAGCAGTTTGTTCAGTATCGGCATAGGCGGTGCAGCTACCCCGCCCAAAGTCGCCAAGCTGCTCTACGAGAAGCTGCCGCAGAATTTCAGCGGCACGGGCTGTGGTATGACCGAGACCAACGCCCAGGGCGCCTCTCTCACCGGTAAAGCATTTGGCCTGAAGCCCGGCAGTGCCGGTTTTCCTCACCCCATTGTGGATATACGTGTCTGTGATGAAGAAGGCAATTCCCTGCCGGATGGTACGCCGGGGGAACTTTGGGTGCGCAGTTGCGCCAATATCCGCGAGTACTGGCACCGCCCGGAAGTCAACGCAGAGGAATTTCGCGACGGCTGGCTGAAGACCGGTGATATCGGCTACCTCGATGACGACGGTTTTCTGTTCCTCGCTGATCGGGCGAAGGACATGATTATTCGCGGGGGTGAAAATATCTACCCGATCGAAATTGAAAACCAGTTGCTGGAGCTGGATGAGGTCAAGGAAGTTGCGGCCATCGGTATACCCGAGGAGCGCCTTGGCGAAGAGGTCGCTGTGGTGGTTCACCTCCACTTGCACGCGTCCCTGGACACGGAAAAGTTGCTGGAATACGCCAGAAGTAAACTGGCATCCTACAAAGTTCCCTCCCGGGTATTTTTCAGTGAAGAGCCCCTTCCGCGTAATGCCACCAACAAGGTATTGAAGCCGCTGCTCAAGGCAAAGTACGCAAACCCGGCCGGAAACGCTGAGTGATCCATAAACGCCGCAACTGCTGGCGAGGAGAGTTCTTCGCCATTTAACCAGCTCACTTGACGCCTGATGATGACACAGGCGCGGCACCCTCGAACGATAAGGTCAATCTAATAGACTCGTTCTGCGCTATTTTCCCGCCCGGACCGGCGTTAAATTGTAACGCTCTGGAAACATCACCACGGCAGGAGAAAAAAACATGGGAATATATGTCATCACTGGCGGTGCAAGCGGCATAGGTGCGGCCATCAGGCAACAGTTGCAGTCGGAGGGCCACAAGGTACTGGTGGTGGACCTGCAGCAAGCCGATATCGTCGCAGACCTGGCAACACCGGCGGGCAGGTCCGAAGCGGTCGCCGCCATTGCCAAGGCCACCGACGGCAATATTGCCGGACTGGTGGCCTGCGCAGGGGTAGGCTCGCATATCCCCAACCGGGAACTGATCACGGAGGTAAACTATTTTGGCGCGGTAGAGCTGGTAGAGGGCCTGCGCCCGTTGCTGGCCGACAACCGCGCCAGCGTTTTGCTCGTTTCCTCCAACTCCGCGCCTATGCCGACCAACCCTGACTTTGTGCAGGCGCTGCTGTCGGGAGACGAGACCGCCGCCTGCGCGATCGCCGCAGGGATGGAGTCGCATCCGGTGTATTCCGGTTCCAAGCAGGCGCTGACCAAATGGATGCGCCACAACACCAGGGCCTATGCGGCCCAGGGTATCCGCATGAACGCCATCGGCCCGGGCTATACCAAGACCCCGCTTAGCGCAGCGGTTGAAGGTGACCCCAACTACGGTGAGGCCATAAAGCAATTTATCGCCTCTATCCCAATGGGGCGTCCCGGCCTGCCGCAGGACATGGCTGACGCCGCCAGTTTCCTTCTCGGTGACAAGGCGAGCTTTATATGTGGCGCCATGCTATTTGTCGATGGCGGTCATGACGCCATGCTGCGGCCGGACGAGTTCTAGGCATCTAACCCTGTTAACACTTCAGGCTAACCTTATAGAGGATCAGCACGATGGGATACTTCGTCACGGGCGCAACCGGCTTTATCGGTGGTTTTTTTGTTGAACAACTGCTGGCTCGCAAGGGCCACGTCTACGTACTGGTGCGGGAATCATCCCGGGAGAAACTCGATGCGCTGAAAGGGAGGCTGCCCGCCGCCGCCGCAGAGCGGGTCATCGCCGTGTACGGTGACATCACCGCGCCCAATATGGGGCTGTCGGCCAACGACATGGCCGTACTCAAGGGCAACGTAGGCCAGTTTTTCCACTTCGCCGCCATTTACGATATGTCTGCGGACGAGGCAAGCCAGGCCGCCGCCAATATCAACGGTACCATCAACGCGGTACAGGCGGCGCAGGCCATGCAGGCCGACTGCTTCCACCATGTCAGCTCGATCGCCGTAAGCGGGCTGTTCAGGGGCACTTTCCGAGAGGATATGTTCGAGGAGGCGGAGAATCTCGATCACGCCTATTTCCGCACCAAGCATGAATCCGAGAAAGTGGTACGCCAGCAGTGCAAGATACCGTTTCGCATCTACCGCCCGTCCGCGGTTCTGGGCCACTCCCGAACCGGTGAAATCGACAAGATCGACGGCCCATACTACTCGTTCAAGGTGATCCAGAAAATCCGCGATGCCCTGCCCAGGTGGATGCCGTTGATCGGCGTGGAATCAGGGCTCAACAACGTGGTGCCGGTGGATTTTGTCGTCAGGGCTATCGACCACATAGCCCATGTCGAGGGCGAGGACGGCGGTTGCTTTCACATCACTGACCCCGATCACTACTCCACTGGCCAGATGATGAACATCTTTGCGGAGGCCGCCCACGCGCCG
>JAZBNW010000354.1:0-3805 GCA_036350855.1 Halieaceae bacterium | reverse complement strand
TGGGGCTGTGCCACATTCGCGTGTATTGTCTGGACAGGGGCTGACTCCATCGCAGGCGCTGCAGTTGGTGCCGCCGCCGGGAGTTGCTCCGGCATCACCGGCCGCGCGTCCTGCATCTGATCCGGGAGCGGCTCGGAGCTACTCTCCGGAGACGCCAGCTTTGACACGGCACTTATTGGTGCGACCCGCTCCGGGAGGGTCTCTGGCACCATAGTGGATGGTGCCTCGACCGGGGCGGGTTCGGTCGCTTCAGCCGACTTCACGCGTTCAGGAACCGCCTGACCGGCGCGCATCTCGCCCAGGGCGTTATCGACCGCTGCAAAGAAACGACCATAAAAATCCCTGTCACTGATTGTTTCCTCCGAAACTTTCACCAGTGAATCGGCGCTCTGGCCGATGGGAAGCGATATAGAACCCAGGGCGCTGAGGCCGACACTGGCGGAGCTGGTACTTTTTTTCAGGGCATAGGCACTGAGCACGCCTGTGGCAAACAGCGTGCTGCCACTGGTTTCGGGCAGGCAGACGATTGTCATCTCGATGAAGGTGTTCTCGTCGTCCCGGTTCTTGTATGCCTTGCGTGCTTTGACACCATCGCTGTTGCTGCTCTCGATCAGGTATCCCTGCCCGAGCAGGGATCGACGTGCGCCTTCGCATGCCATGGCGACTTCGGCATCGAACTTCACCTTGAAAGGGCTGTCGATGGCAAAACTTTCCGAGGTGTAAACGGCCTGGTTGCTGCAGCCGGTCTGAAACACCAGGCACAGGCAGAAGAACAGTATTTTCCAGCTGTGTTTCATATGAATGCTTGATGGCAGGGTGACGAAACCGGAACGACCATGCCTGGCGAAAGACATGCCTTTTCGCGCTGTTTGCGGGGGCCCTATTCTAGTGAGTGCGTACTTGGGACACAATGGGGGTTGGTGTCGCCAATACATCAGGATTTCGGGTAAAAAGTCGGAATGTTCGCAGGGTCCCGAAATTCAGAAACCGGGATATTGAAGAACTCAATCACGGGTTAGTGGAAAGCCCGATGCTCTCCCAAAGCGAACTTCATCGTCAGTGGGCTGGGGCCTCCTGCCCAATCCCGCCCCGAACCGGTGGGGCTGCCTTACTCCTGTCCTACCCAATAGGGGTATATACCGGTATTGATGGTCACTGCCCAGACGCCTAGTGTCTGACTGAGGTAATGCCAAACCTCCCTCAACAGCAGTGCACTGGCAGCAAGGAGGCCCGTATGAGTGCCACACAAGCCGAGAACCTGCGAAGCGTCGCCCAGGGACTGATTCTGAGCGATGCGCAGAAACACATTCTGGCGTATCGCCTGGCCCGCAAACTGTCTCGCAAGGAGGCGGGAACCATCACGGTTACCGATATGCTCGCATTAATCGATACCGCCATGTGCGATATGCTGCCCGGCGTTGAAATGACGGAGATATCCGAAGACTCCTACCGGGACAACCGGGTGGTCAGAATCTTAAACGTCGGATGATCAGCGCGGGAGCAATAGAATAATTGCGGCGCCATTTTGATTGACGACAGGATCAAGGACTCTGACCCCTTGGGTGCATACCTACCCGTCGCAAGGGAGCCACCACCAGTGTGAGGCAGATAAGAAAATAACAAAGCGCATTTAGCGGATATTGCTATAAAAATTCGCTTTTTTAGACGTTTATTGAAGCACCACTGCTTATCCGGATGCGGATTTCAATAGACTGTCCCGTTGTTGTGTGTATTAAGCGTTGTATGGCTTGCACTTGGAGAGTACTGTTGCAAGACAATAGAAAATAAAAAGGAAGTTGCCATCATGGTGAAGCGTAATCTCCGGATGCTGGCTTTCGCCAGCTATTTCATCGCGGCCTGCGTTTCAGGCGCAATAGTCATTCCTCCCCCCGGCCTCAACCCCGGCGACCAGTATCGGCTCGTTTTCGTCACCAGTGGTACTCGTGATGCCACCAGTACCAATATTGCGGATTACAACGCATTTGTGAATGCGCAGGCCGCAGGGGTAGTCTCTGCCGGTTTCCCCACCAGCGGCTGGACTGCCATTGCTTCCACTGAAAGCGTCGACGCAAGAACCAATACTGGTACCGCCTCAGGGGGAGGAGTTCCCATTTACCGGGTTGACGGCGTTCGCGTTGCAGATGATTACACTGATTTGTGGAATGGTGGCAATCTTTTGGCTGACCTGAGTGTCACACAACAAGGCAATTTCTTGCCGGGGCCCCCATGTAGTAGCGGCCCGTTTTCCCTGTGTCTTGTATGGACAGGAACATCACAAATAGGGGACGCCTCAGTGCCTCTTGGAGGCAACACCGGCAGCCCGTTGGGTTCAGGAACCGGGGAAATGTTCCAAGAGTTCGTCCCACCACCAGATCCACAGTTTGGCACATGGATCTCGGTTTACTTCGATAGCCGCAGTAGGCTGTATCCGCTTTATGCAATGTCCGACGTGCTGACTGTGGGGTCTGCTCCACCGCCCGCAACCTACACAGTAGGCGGCAATATTAGTGGTCTCACTGGCAGTGTCACCCTGCGAAATAACGGAGCCGACAACCTGATTGGAAGCGCTAATGGGGCATTCACCTTTGCGACTGCGCTGGCAACCGGCAGTGCATATGCCGTCTCGGTATTTGCCCAGCCCACAGGGCAGACCTGTACCGTTGCTAATGGCAGCGGCACAATTGCGTCTGCGAATGTGACTGGTGTCACCGTCAACTGCGTGGACGATGCTGTGACTCCACCCGGCGCACCGCCTGGGGCGCCTTCTGGTGCTAACTCGATTCCAACGCTGCCTGCCTACGGTCTGGCATTGACGGTACTGGGTCTTTTGTTGGTAGCTGGTCGTCGTCTGCGAGCATCAGCCAAGCGTAGATAAGCTGACGCGGATTATTGGGGACGCATCTATTTATGCGCACATCAACCGCGGGATGATCAGCGCGGGAGCAATAGAATAATTGCGTCCAGCGTTTCCGCTTGGCAGCCAATTTTCAAATCACGGACGTTTTGAATAACAATTAGGGTATTTTGTCGCTGATTAGTCAGTATCCCTATTGCCAGGCCTATTCCTGTGTTACGGTTTAAAAAAATTTAGGGGATGGGCTGTATATGCGACAATTAACGTTTTTATCCGTGTGCTGTTTGCTTCTGGTGGGCCATATCAAGGCGGTAGCGGCACCTGCACTTACAAACGGTGATTTTTCTGCAGGCCTCACCAGTTGGACAACACAAAATAGCGGTGATGGGGACGACACGGGGGTCGTTTGGATTGTTGACAATCCGGGCGGTTCAAATCAACTTACAAATAACGGGGTAAGCAGTGGACCGGCGTCTCGTGTGGTCTACCAGGATTTTGTTGTTCCAGCATCCGGCGTGAGCACAGCAAGTTTCAGCTTTGACTATTTCGCCAACAATGGTGGCGCCTTAAATTCCAACTCTTTCACCACCTTCGTCAACAACCCTTTCGGTGGTAATAACGGGACCCGAATAGATATCATTTCGCCAGCGGACAATGTTTTCAGCGGCCCTGTTCTTTTAAATCTCTTTGCCCCGGTAGATGGCGCGCCAGTAGGCACTGAGCTCGCTCCGCTTCCCAACACATTCTCAGATGCCGCAGCACTTGCGTCCTTCTTGAACGCACGTGCAGGTCAAACACTGCGTTTGAGAATCGGCAATAGGGAGGAAGATTTTCCATGGAGTACGGGCTTCGATAACCTGAATCTCGATATTGTGGCGCTTGCCCCTCCCCCTCCCCCTGCGCCGGGCCCAGCAACAGCCATACCCACACTACCAGCCTACGGTCTTGCGC
>JAZBNW010000353.1:0-3259 GCA_036350855.1 Halieaceae bacterium | reverse complement strand
GGCTGTCGGAGACGGTAAGGTGGTAAAACGGGCGCTTCTTGGAGCCGCCACGGGCAAGACGAATTGTTACCATTTTGCGTAATTTCCTGAAATTTAGATGGGATCTGCTGCTAAATCACAACATTGCCCACGACAAAACCCGGCACCTGGGCCGGAAAGGTGGCGTATCATACGGAAATTGGCCGGGGTTTTAAACCCCTGCCCCGACAAATTTTTTAGTGAATTCCGTACCTTATGGGCAGGGATCAGCGGAAGGGCATTCCGCCGGGACCGGCGCCGCCCCGACCACCCGGGCCGCCCATGCCGCCGAGGCCGCGCATCATTTTTTCCATACCGCCGCCCTTCATCTTTTTCATCATCTTCTGCATCTGCTTGTGCTGCTTCAGCAGGCGGTTGAGATCCTGCACCTGGGTGCCGGAACCCTGGGTGATGCGGCGCTTGCGCGAGCCCTGGATGAGCTCGGGGTTGCGGCGTTCTTTAGGGGTCATGGAATTGATCAGGGCCTCCATGCGGGCGAACATCTTGGTATCGAGCTTCTGCTGGGCCAGCTGGGCGATGTTGCCCATACCGGGCAGCTTGTCCAGCATGCTGGTGATGCCGCCCATATTGTTCATCTGCTGCAGCTGGTCGCGAAAATCCTCCAGGTCGAACTTGCCGCCCTTCTTGACCTTGCGCGCCAGTCTGGCGGCCTTTTCCTTGTCGACCTTCTGCTCCGCCTCCTCGATCAGGGACATCACATCGCCCATGCCCAGGATGCGCGAGGCCATCCGGTCGGGGTGGAACGGGTCCAGGGCAGCGGTCTTCTCCCCCCCCCCGAGGAACTTGATCGGCTTGCCGGTGATCGCGCGCACGGACAGGGCGGCGCCACCGCGGGTATCGGCGTCCACCTTGGTGAGGATCACCCCGGTCAGCGGCAGCGCCTCGCCGAATGCCTTCGCCGTGGTCGCCGCGTCCTGGCCCGTCATGGCATCCACCACGAACAGGGTTTCCACCGGCTGGGCCACTTTATGCAGCTCGGCGATCTCCTTCATCATGTCCTGGTCGATGGCCAGGCGGCCGGCGGTGTCCACGATCAACACGTCGCTGAACTGGATTTTTGCGTGCTCGATCGCCCGGCGCACGATATCCACCGGCTTCTGCCCCGCGTCACTGGCAAAGAAATCCGCCCCGACTTCCGCCGCCAGGGTTTCCAGCTGCTTGATGGCCGCCGGCCGATAGACGTCGGCGCTGACCACCGTCACCTTTTTCCTGTCCCGCTCTTTCAGCAATTTGGCCAGCTTGGCCACCGAGGTGGTCTTGCCCGCGCCCTGCAGGCCGGCCATCAGGATCACCGCGGGGGGCTTGGTGGCGAGATCGAGGCCCTCGTTCGCCGCCCCCATCACCGCCTCGAGCTCGTCCTGGACGATCTTCAGGAAGGCCTGGCCCGGGCTGAGGCTCTTCATCACCTCCTGGCCGATAGCGCGCTGCTTGATCGCCTCCACGAAGTCCTTGACCACGGGCAGCGCCACGTCTGCTTCCAACAGGGCCATGCGCACCTCGCGCAGGGTGTCCTGGATGTTTTCTTCGCTTAACCGGGCCTTGCCGGAAATACCGCGCAGACTCTGGGAAAGGCGGTCACTGAGGCTCTCGAACATGCTGAATCTCTCGGGAAAAATCGTCGCTATTGATTACAGGGGGACAAATGGGTACAAAGGGTCGAAGTATACGTCAGCCGGGGCCAACTCCCAAGCCAATGCCAGTCACGATTCTCGCCCCACTCGCCGCCCTGTTGTACCTGGCAGCCACGGCGCTGCAGCTGCTGCACATTTTCCAGCAACGAAAACAGATCAACCGTCTGTTTGTCGTGCTGGCCATCGCGGCCATGCTGTGCCATGCCGGCGTCGTCTGGCTCAGCGTGCTCGCCGGGGAAGGCGTGGAACTGGGCTTTTACAAGGTGTCGGCACTGTTCTTCCTGGTGATCAATATCATCTGCCTGGCGCTGCTGATCCGCCGGCCCCTGCAGAACCTGCTGGTGATCCTGTTTCCGCTGGCCGCACTGGCGGTGATCGTTTCCACCTACGCCCCGGAAACCGCACCCATTCGCACCGACCTGCCCACGGGGATACTGTTGCATATAGGCAGCTCCATTCTCGCCTACGCCGTGCTCACCCTCGCCGCGGCCCAGGCCGCCCTGCTCGCCGCCCAGGACCACCAGCTGAAGCACCGCCACACGCGCGGCCTGGTACAGATACTGCCGCCGCTGCAGTTGATGGAGCGGATGCTGTTCGAGCTGCTGTGGGTGGGGGAGATACTGCTGAGTGTGGCGATCGCCTCGGGCTTTCTCTTCCTGGACGATATTTTCGCCCAGCACCTGGTGCACAAGACCGTCCTCACCCTGGGCGCGTGGCTGCTGCTGGCGGTGCTGCTGTGGGGCCACCACCAGCTGGGCTGGCGCAGCACAACCGCGGTGCGCCTGACCCTGACCGGCTTCGCACTGCTGGTACTGGCCTATTTCGGCACCAAACTGGTGCTGGAACTGGTGCTGCAGCGGGGCTGAATTGACCGTCGCTAATCCTTGCCCTGCCCACGGTTTTTCTTCAAGATAGGCGGCCTACGAATAGCAAAGGCTCACACCTGACTTGAACGACGCCCCGCTCGGCCTACTTTTCTCGGTACTCGCTGCGCTCATACTCTTTTCGGCCTTCTTCTCCAGTTCGGAAACCGGCATGATGTCGCTCAACCGCTATCGGTTGAAGCACCTGCAGAAAAACAAGCACAAAGGCGCCATTCGGGCCGGCAAACTGCTGGAGCGCCCGGACCGGCTCATAGGCCTCATCCTGATCGGCAACAACCTGGTGAATATTCTCGCCTCGGCCATTGCCACGGTCATCGCCATCCGCCTGTGGGGCGATGCGGGCATCCTGATCGCCACCGTGTCGCTCACCCTGGTCATCCTGATCTTCGCCGAAGTCACCCCCAAGACCGTCGCCGCATTGCACCCCGAGCGCATTGCCTTCCCCGCAACGCTGCTGCTGACGCCATTGCTCAAACTGCTCTACCCGCTGGTGTGGCTGATCAGCAAGGTCACCAACGGCCTGCTGAGCCTGCTCGGCGTGGACCCGGAGAACGCCGGCGGCGACCACCTGTCGAAGGAGGAACTGCGCACGCTGGTGGCCGAGGGCGGCGCGATGATTCCCGCCAAGCGCCGCAGCATGATGCTCAACCTGCTGGCGCTGGAGGAGGTGTCGGTCAACGATATCATCGTGCCCCGCAACGAGGT
>JAZBNW010000352.1:0-8869 GCA_036350855.1 Halieaceae bacterium | reverse complement strand
GGGCTTGTTACCGCTTGAACCCGGGCGGGTTCCGGCAGAGGTAATCGCGGGCCTCACCCTGGCTGCGTTGGCGATACCGGAAGTGATGGGGTATACCAGGATCTCCGGCACACCGGTGTTGAATTGCATCGAGTATTGAGCTAATTTCGCCAGAAATTTGCATTCTAAACTGACCCGTCCAGGCACTCGAAAATCAGCCCGGACGCCACTGAACATTTGGTCGGCATGGATTTCTGTGGGCTACAGCCTGGAAACGACCACAAAGGATTTGCAAATGGACCAATGCAAGCGTGATTTGAGCAAACTGGATGGCCATCGCCTGGTTCAATGCATGTAACGCATCGGGATACTGAAAGACATTTTTCGCCGATAGCCCTTTTATCCGTCTTAGACTTGTCCCCTCATGAAATTGCTCGACCCTGGTCGGTAGCCGCTCTTTGAAACCGTCTATAATCAGATTAATGCCATATAGGACGCTGAACCATGACCAACACCAGGAAGGATGTAAGCTCACTTCAGGAGCGGATTGACGAGCTGCAGAGTCTGCTGGCTGACGCGCTGCCGGAACTAACTGCCTATTACCATCAAGAGAAGGTCAAGACCGATCGTAGCGCGATCCACCAGGGTAAAGCTGGTGAACTGCGGGAATTGATCAATCGGGTCGCCAGGCATCTAGGAAAAAACCCGATTGATGGCTAAAAAATGTCAGCGTGTGGTAGTGCCAACGTAAGCTGTCCCTACCAGAAACCCTGTACTGATTGATTTTCTTGACTTTTCCGTCAGCGGCCAAGAAGCGTTGGCTGCATCAAAACGCTACTTGTCTCTCGATAAACAGAGTCCGGTACCACGATCAATTGAATCGCCAGAGCAGGGAAATATCGTGGCCATTCCTCATGTCGGTGGCCTCCATCATGAGTACCGACGTGCAGCTTGATTTTTCATTTGGCAGGACTGCCAGACGAATGAAAAGACGGGTATCATCAGTGGATGCGATGCTCTGTCCGTGTGGCGCCAATTTTATAAGTGAGCCGGGGGTCGCTTGCGGGAAACCCCGCCCCGACTGTCAGGGCATAGTTTAGTAGGGACAACCTGTCACAGGCGGTCGACGACGATGATCGTACGTTTTCCATCAGGATGGACCGGATTTGGGGCGTGGGTGCAGGCGTGTCCTACGATCTCACCAGTGGCAACAGGGTTGACCTGAATGCCAACCTGTTCAACGTCGGTGACGCCTCGGTTGACAAGGAGAGCGCGCGCAATCTGCGCGTGGTCGGCAAGAATGACGACCCCTGGGCAGTGATGATCGAGCTTGCATATCATATGTAAGAAGCGACAGCGGAGCGCGGGCCATGTGGCACTAACAACGAGTTCCACGGCATAGGCTCGGCCGCGGGTGATGCTGCGCAGTTCAGCTAGTGTGCAGTATGGATTGCCGTTCTACCGCACAGGCGCTATATTGCTGAACTAGCAGATCACACCGGAGAAATAAGACCATGCGTATTACATTCATGTCCGCCCTGCTCATGCTGGCCAGCGCAATACTGCCGCTTCAGGCGGTCACCGCCGCAGATACTGAGGTAAGCGTCAGCGTGATCCAGCCAGACACTGACTTCAGCAAATACGACAAGTTCATGATCCAGCCCCTGGATATCGGGGAGACTCGCCTCATCCCGCCCCCTTGGATTGAGGGTAAGGCCGGCAAGCCCCGGCCGTGGAAGATAAGCAAAAAGAATGCCGATTTCATGCAGCAGCAGTATTACGACGCCATGAAAAACCAGCTGCAGGAGCTGGGCGGTTACACCCTGGTGGATGAGGCCGACGATGACGTCTTGTCCGTAGAGATCGAGATCGTCAGTCTGACGCCCTGGGCTTCGGAGAAAGATGCCGTCATTACCCTGGGTTCCGGCGAAATGACCTTCCGTGCCGAGATTCGCGACTCAATGACCTGGGAAAATCTCGTTGTCTACGAGGGTGATACGCCCGTCGGGAAGGACTACCAGGAATTCACCGCGTACTCGGTAGATCAGAACCTCAACGCCCTGTTTAACCAGTGGGGTGAATTCCTGCGGGAAGCGCTGAACGCTGAAAAACAAACGGCACCGTCGAAGTAGGCGTTACGCCTGGCGGATGCCGTCCCATACGTCCGAAAGCCTGCCTTTAGCCAGGGAGCGATCGACCGCCTGCCACGCTTTACCCCATTCATGCTGTGAAAGATGCAGCTTGGCTATGTGAACGTAGAGGTCGCCGGTGGAGGCTTTGCTTGTCAGGGTCAATCTCACCCGCTACCACGGCGTCATCTTTCACGAAAAAGCAGCATTAGTGATTATCACAACCAAACGGTACTGGTGACAGGCGCGGCGTCGGTCATCGCGGTAGTGTGCTCAAGGAAGACATGGAGGATTCCAGCGCCCTGGCGCGGCTATTCGAAATTAACTTCTATGCGGCCATGAAAATCGCCAGGGACTATAGCCAGTTTCTCAGCGCAGGAGTGTGCAGCTATAGCCGTCCCAGGTATGGATCTCGGGTTGTTCTATATCCCTGCACAGGCGCATTTTCTGGAGGACATGCGGCCGCGTATGCAGGAAGCGGAAAACTCATTGCTCGCATTGGGGATACTTGATTACGACGAGTAGTACCAACACAGAGGCGCTGAAATGGCGGAAGAGGTAGGAGTCGAACCCACCAGGCACTGTATCAGCGCCTCACTGGTTTTGAAGACCAGGTACCCCACCGGGGGTATCGCTCTTCCGTGACGGGAGTTTAGCCTTTGAAGAGTCGCGCGGGAAGTTCAGGGTCCAGAACGACACGTTCATTGTCGCGGCGCGCGGTAAAATGTATGGCATCGAAGTATTCGAGTATTTCGACGGTCAGGTTGCGGCCGGTGTCAAAGTGGCTTTTCATGGCAATGACGGTGAGGGGCGACGCCTTATTGCTGGCGTCAATCAACTGGCCTGCCAGCGCATAGAGTGTGTCGCGCAGGGCGTATCGCCGCGGTGATAGTTTACGTGCCCGACCCTGCTTGACTGCGGTTTTCATCACCTGCTCGATACGCTCTTGTTCGATGCCCAACTGCTCAGCGAGCTGAGACAGTAAAGGAATGCGATTGCCGCATCGCTGTAGCACTGTCTCTATCTCCTGCCAGTGCCCGGCTGATACGGTATTTTCAGTCGCTTTGAAATTCGATCGACTGATCCGACCCTCGTTTAAGGACAACATCTTTTTATGCAGTTGGTCGGTCATTACGGCCATTAGCAACGCAGGCTCGATGCGCTCTGCAAGTGCGGATCCAAGCTCGGTGATTTTGATGCCTGGGCGCTCCGGCTCGCGGGCATGCCATTTGTCGATTACGCCCAATAAATCCTGCCTGGTATTTTTCCAACGCTCCACACTGACCATCCAGCGCGTTCCCTCTGCGCTGAAGATGCGACCCGAAGCGACTGCCAGTTCGGCAACTTCATCCGGCATCAGGTTACAACTCTGTCCGAAGCGATCCATGTTGATCAGCTGATTCTGCGTCATCAATTCAGAGAGCGCTTGCACAACGGAGCTCGCAGACATCGCTTTCAGGAAGGTCATTCTTTGCTGCCGGCTCTTGCCGCTGCGTGGGGCGAGTGGATCCAGCACGATACCACCACCGAGAATGACGTTCTCGGCATGATCGCGTAGTAGAAAGCGCTCACGCCAATGCGAGGAGACCTCACTCTCGAGCAGGAGCTGCGCCAGGCAGTTGCTACCCGGATGAATCTGCTTGTTTGCTCGCTCCGAATCGAGAAAGACGATACGTCCCGCAATGCGCTTTGCACCGATATGAAGCTTGATTGGCGCATGATTCTTGAGCGCAAACGGCGCACTGGAGAGCATGGAAAACTGTACATCCATCCGGGTGCTGCTCGGCGCTGCGCCAGGCTGCACCAGCCAATCACCTTTTTCCACAGATGCTGCATCCAGTTTGCCCACCAGGTTCAGGGCGCAGCGCTGTCCCGCCAGCGCGGTATCGCTGTGCTGATCGTGTACCCGGATACCTCTGATCCGTACCTCAACATTCTCAGGCAGCAGTTTCAGTGTGTCACCCACGCCGATACGCCCAGCTGCTGCGGTGCCCGTTACGATAAGGCCGGCGCCTTTGACCGAAAACACGCGATCAATTGATAGACGAAAACGCCCTGTTGACGAGCGCTGCACTGATTGCTCAGCTCGATCCAAAAGCGCGGCTTTGAGAGCATCGATGCCGGCGCCATCGATGCTGCTCACAAAAAAGATTGATGAATTGGTCCACGGACGTCTGGCGAGCATGTCTGTAATGTCTTGCTCCAGTGCAGCCAGGCGCGAGCCATCCACACGGTCTATCTTGCTGATAACAACGATTAGGTCATCGACGCCAAGCAGTTCCAGTACGTCCATGTGCTCGTGGGTTTGCGGCATGGGGCCATCGTCCGCCGCAATCACCAGCAGACCCGTGTCGATACCGCTGATACCGGCAATCATGTTGTTCATGAAACGCTGGTGACCGGGCACGTCGATAAAGCCCAGCGGTATCTCTCCCGGGCGTGCGAGGTACGCAAAGCCATTGGTGATGGACAGTCCCCTGCGTTTTTCCTCTTCGAGGCGATCGGTCTCAACGCCGGTCAGCTGGCGGATGAGGGAGGTTTTACCGTGATCAACGTGACCCGCGGTGGCGATGATCACAGGTGCAAGGAGCCCAGCTGGTCAACGAACAAGGGCTGTTGTTTGGCTTCCAGGCAGCGCAGGTCCAGCCACAGGGCGTTTTTGTGCAGACGTCCGATAACCGGCAGTGGTAGTTGACGCAGTGTGTCTGCCAAATGACGCAAATCCTTGTCCTGGCCAGATCTTGCAACAATGTGCAAAGCCGCACTTGGGAGGGTTTCAACCGGCAATGAGCCGCTGCCTATCTGGCTGAGGCAGTCGGCGACTGCCACGTCATAGTAAGGTGATACAGCAGTTTGCACGGCCGCTAGTAAGGCCTCCGCCTGGTCGCGTATCGCGCACTGTGGGCGGGTCAGCAGGCGTAATGTGGGCAGGTGCTCGGTGAGCGTTTGTGGATCGCGGTACAATTTGAGCACCTCTGCCAGCGCAGCCAGTGTCATCTTGTCCAGTCGCAAAGCACGTTTGAGCGGATTGCGCTTTATCTGCGTGATAAGGTCGGCGCGCCCGGCAATAAGGCCTGCCTGGGGACCGCCGAGCAGTTTATCACCGCTGAAGGTAATCAAATCGGCACCGTTGGCCAATGCCTGTGCTGCGGTTGGCTCATCAGGCAAACCCAGTGCACGGAAATTAACCAGGTTGCCGCTGCCAAGATCGTGTACAAACGGGATTTGGTGCTCGCTGGCCAGCGCCGCCAGTTCATCTTCCTCCACGTCACAGGTAAATCCTTCTACCCGGTAGTTACTGGTGTGCACTTTCATCAGTAGTGCAGTGTCAGCGCCAATAGCGCCACGAAAGTCATGCAAATGCGTGCGGTTGGTTGCGCCCACTTCCACCAACGTGCAGCCGGCGCGGGTCATCACCTCGGGAATACGAAACGAGCCGCCGATTTCTACCAGCTCGCCACGCGATACCGGCACCTCCTTGTGCAGCGCGAGAGTATTGAGTACTAGCAGCACAGCCGCAGCGTTGTTGTTGACCGCAGTGGCGGCTTCCGCGCCTGTTACTTCACAGATCAGCGCTTCCACATGCGATTCCCGATCGCCGCGCTTACCGGTCGCCAGATCAAACTCGAGATTACTGGGTGCGCTGGCAACCTTGATAATCGCCTCAATCGCGGACTCGGGCAGGTTTGCTCTGCCGAGGTTGGTATGTAGCACCGTACCGCTGAGATTGAGAACAGCGGTCAGAGTGGGCTGGTTCTCGATCGCAAGCTGCGTGTTCACTGCGCGCCTGATGGCATCGATTGATAGATCGGGCTTGAGCCCAGAAGCAATGTCTGCGCGCAGCGCTGCAGTGATATCTCGCAGCGCGTTGGTTACAGGCGCGTGACCCCAGCGTCCCAGCTCTTCAGCCATCGCCTTCAACAGGGCGTCGATGGAGGGGAGCTGGCGATAGTCATGAGGGGATACAGCGGCGGATGGGTCGGTCATATCTGTGGGTCCTGAACGAGAAACTTGAAATCGATGCCTGGCCAATTGACTTTGCCAATGACGATTGGCACCAGGTCATCTACAATGATGTGATTGTACAATTTTTTCCACCACGGGATGCCATGACTAATACTCACGCAGATTATATTGTGGTTGTAAAACGCGAATGTCCCACCTGCGTTCTGGTTGAGCCCGTTCTCGCCCAGTTGCAGGCGGCCGGTTGTAGCCTGCAGGTGTGGAGTCAGGACGATCCGAGCTTTCCCGAATCGGTGAGCGAAGTTGGCGACGACAGTAATCTCGAGCAGTCCTGGCGCCTGAAAATTGAAACCGTACCCACCGTGATTCGCATGAAGGAGGGTGTTGAGACAGAGCGCACCGTGGGCTGGGACAGGAGCGAATGGCTAAGACTGTTTGAGCAGGATCAACTGGCGGATGAACTGCCGGGTTTCCGTCCGGGCTGCGGGTCCAAAAGTGTCGAGCCGGGCATGCCTGAGAAGCTCGCGCTCAGATTTGGTGATATCAAGCTGCAATCACGCCAGATCGTGGTCGGAGACATGGAGGATCCCATGGAGTCCTGTTTTGAGCGCGGCTGGAGTGATGGGCTGCCTGTTGTACCTCCCACCGAACTCAGAGTCGTGCGCATGCTTACTGGCACCAGTCGTGATCCTGCGGAGGTGCTGGGCCAGGTGCCCCCCGATCTTCAACCCTGTACGGTAGAGAAGGTGGCAATCAATGCAGTGATGGCCGGTTGCAAACCCGAGTACCTTCCCGTGGTGATCGCGGCAGTGGAAGCGTGCCTGATTGATGAGTTCTGCATGCACGGATTGCTGGCCACCACCTGGTTTTCGGGTCCGATGGTGATCGTTAACGGCCCCATTGCCAGAGCGATTGGAATGAACAGCGGCGGCAATGCTCTGGGTCAGGGCAATCGGGCCAACGCCACGATCGGCAGGGCGCTGCAACTGGTTATCCGCAACGTCGGTGGCGGCAAGCCTGGGGGGGTCGATCGCGCTACCTTGGGTAATCCGGGTAAATACACCTTCTGTTTTGCCGAAGACGAAGAGAATTCCTGCTGGGAGTCGCTTGCCGTGCAACGAGGCTTCAGCCCTGAACAATCCACGGTAACGCTATTTGCGGCTGACGGAGTGCAGGGTATTGCAGACCAGAAGTCACGTGATCCAGAGTCACTGTGCCGCTCGCTGGCGGCGAGCCTGCTAACAGTAGGGCATCAAAAGTTTGCTATTCACAGCGATGTATTCATCGTTCTTGCGCCGGAGCACCAGCGGATCTTTGCCGATGCCGGCTGGAGTAAGCAGAAAGTAATTGATACTCTGATGGAGTTCACAACCCGTCCTGGGAGCGAGTTGCAACCCGGGGTTGGCGGCATTGCCGAGGGCATGCCAGAGTTCGTTAAGGATATGCAACTGCCCAAGTTCAAACCCGGTGGCATCAATATCGTGCGCGCCGGTGGTACGGCCGGCCTGTTTTCCGCCATTATTCCTGGTTGGTTGGCCAGTGGGGACTTTGGCAGTTCACCCGTAAGCAAGGAGATTGTTATATGACAGAAGTATTTCTGGACCCAACAGCTGAGCTAAGCGCAGCCAGTAAGGCATTGCTGCCGCGGCTGGCTTCGCTGGAAGGAAAAACGGTAGGCCTGCTCGATATCAACAAGCCGCGCGGCGACGTGTTTCTTGATCGACTCGAGCAATTGTTTACTGCCGAAGGCGTCAGCGTTAAGCGCTATGCCAAACCCACAATGACACGGGTTGCCCCGCTGGAAGTTAAACAGCAGATTGCCATGGAGTGTGACGCTGTAGTTGAAGCCCTGGCTGACTGAGGTTCCTGCACGTCGTGCAGTTTGCATGACATTATGGATCTTGAAGGTCGCGGTATTCCCGGTGGCTATATTCTAACTGAAGAATTTCGTCAGGCTGATCTGGCGCAGGCCAAGTCATTGGGCTTTGCTGCCAATAAGGTATTTGTCGAGCACCCGATTCAGGACAGGACAGACGCCGAGATGGCTGATATCGCCGAGCGCGCGTTTGAGGCTGTGAAGGCGATGATTGTTGCGCCGCCCGCCGATTAACGCTGCGATAGCGTAATTTTCCTGACCCATGGATTAGCTTGTTCGCGCGTGAGACAGTGGCGTTTGCTGATTGGGGAATGGCGGTCGCTTGAAGACAGACCTTATATTTGGCTGGTTTCAGGAAGTTGATTTGTCAGTACCCTTCGGCATGGTTCAGATCTCCTCAATTGGCTTTTCACCACTTTAGATCTGTACCTGGAAGATGGGGCTGGGTCACCAATGGGTGGCCTTTTTTTGGTGCCAGCCTCTGCTGCTATGCGGCATTGCCGTACTACGGACGGATAGGGTAGAGTTTCCACGAATAGGGCGTTTTTTTCGCCTATACTCAAGCATTTCTCCAGAATAAGAATGTAGTTGTTTTACCATCACAGGTGAGTGATTTAACAATGGGCAATACCAGTGTTTCGAATGGGGCTGAAGCGTCAGCTACCGCGAGCAAGGGCAGTCTGGGTCTGTGGAGCTGTACCGCACTGGTTATCGGTAACATGATTGGCTCCGGTTTCTTTATTGCACCTGCTGCGCTGGCGCCCTGTGGGACGGTTGCGATTATTGGCTGGGGTGTTATGGCGGTAGATGAAAGAGCGCACCGGGGCGTGGGAGGGTATCCTTGAATGATGCGCCTGCCCTTATTCCAGGGCTTGTTACCGCTTGAACCCGGGCGGGTTCCGGCAGAGGTAATCGCGGGCCT
>JAZBNW010000351.1:0-8486 GCA_036350855.1 Halieaceae bacterium | reverse complement strand
CCAGGTGGGCTCACCGTGCAGCATCAGCACAGGCGGTGCGTCGCCGGGTCCTTCGTCGACATAATGCAGGCGCAGTTCCGGAGTCACCTGGTGGTAGCGGGGCTCGAAGGGAAAGTCCGGCAGATTGGTGAAGCGTGTTTCCGGCGTTCGCAATACGTTCATTTCATGTCTCCGGGGTCAGGTAACAGCGCCTGACAGAGATTATCACATGCGACGGATCGTCCCGGCTGGTTTTTGGCACTGCCACCGGCAGAGCGGGTGGGTCCGGGCGCCAGCGGCGGTTGCGCGCCCGGGTAACCAGCCGCACCGGGCCCGACCGGGGCGCCCATACACGTGCAGAGCTCGCGATTCCTCCTGCTGCAATTTTCTGGCTCTTGCAGCGGTCCAAACGATACTATTGCCCCGCTGTCCGGGTGTGCTTCCGCCGGCCCCTCACAATGACGACGTAAACGGCACTTGTTTTATCGCCCGAATGAAAAAGTAAGCGAGTCCTGAGTGAAACCATGCAAAGCCTGATTTTCTTTGCCTATGCCGGCATAGTGGCGCTGACATCCCTGCGCCCGGGCACAGACGTGAGCATCGATCCGCTGGATAAAGTGGTCCACCTGCTGGTCTACTATATCTTTGCGGTTTTCGCTTATCGCGCGCTGCAAAACAAGCGCTACTACCCCTACCTGTGCCTCGGCATCATTGCCTACGGTGCGCTTCTCGAGCTGGGCCAATCCTGGGTCCCGGGCCGGGACATGTCCGCTTACGACCTGCTGGCGAATACAGTCGGGGTTCTGCTGGGCGCCGCCGTGGTCACGCGCAAGCGCTGATCGGCGCTATCGGCCACGTTTTTTTGTCTTTCGATCGAGCCCGGAGATCCGGGGCGCGGGCTGTACAGGCCGGAACATGCCGGTCTGCCGCGGCACTGTGGCGGGTGGTACCATTGTGGCCAGCGCTTGTCCGGCTCGCCTGACACCCGTGAGCACCCATGTGGCAGCAGACTTTTTATCAGCTGTATATCAACAAGTTAAGGTCAAATTATGTACTATGCAATTCTTTGCGAAGACGTCGAACACAGCCTGCCCATGCGCCAGGGCGCCCGCCCGGCCCACCTCGCCCGGCTGCAGGACCTGGCGGACCAGGGCCGCCTGCTCGCGGCGGGGCCTCACCCGGCCCTCGATACCGCCGACCCGGGCGAGGCGGGTTTTACCGGCAGCCTGATCATCGCGGAGTTCGATAGCCTGGAAGCCGCTACCGCCTGGGCCGACTCGGACCCCTATGTCGACGCCGGCGTCTTCAGCCGGGTGATCGTCAAACCCTACAAAGTGGTACTGCCCTGAACTTAAACTTCCCCGCAAACGGGGTTACACTAGCCGCCCTTCCCGGAGCCCAGCCGCTCCAGGTACCAATCCGGCCATTGAGAAGGAATCCGTTTTGAAATTCGCACTGCCATTTTTGCTGCTTGTAGGGCTGTTGGGGTCCCACCACGAGGTTCAGGCCCAGGACATACAATATATCAGCGACAAGCAATACATCCCCGTGCGCCGCGGCGCCGGCAACGAGTTCAAGATTATCCACCGGGGCCTGCCAACCGGCACCCGCCTGAAGGTGTCGAAGCTGTCCGAGAACGGCGAGTGGGCGGAAATCACCACCGACGATGGCACCAGCGGCTGGATCCGCGCCCAATACCTGATGAGGGAAGTGCCCGCCCAGCAGCGCCTGGACGAGATCACCAGAAAGGCCCAGCAGGCCGGCGGACTGACCGAGGCCTTGCAGCAGGAACTGGCGACGTTGGAAACCGAGCGCGACGCGCTGCTGGGCCAGGTGGCGGAGTATGAACTGCAACTGGGCACGGTCAACGACGAGCTGGCTCAGCTCAAGCAGATCTCCGGAAAAGCCGTGCAACTGGATGCGGACAACCGCCGCCTGGTGGTCAGCTCGGAGCAGTTGCGCTCACAACTGGATACCCTGGAAGCCGAGAACCAGCGCCTGCAGGACAAGGTGAACAGCGAGGATTTCCTCAATGGCGCGCTGGCCGTGTTGCTCGGGGTCATCATCACCCTGGTGGTGCCGCGGCTCTGGCCCAAGCGCCGCAAGAGTTCAAGCTGGGCATAGGCCTGTCATCCACCGGAGACCTGTCATCCACTGGAGAAAAGTATCGTGCTGAAGAACCTGTTTATCTGCTTTGCCATCCTGCTGGCCCCACTGGCCGCAGCGCAGGAAACCACTCTGCCCAACCCGCAGGTGGTGATCAAAACCAGCGAGGGCGACATCACCCTGCGCCTGTTTCGTGACAAGGCCCCGCTCACCGTCGATAATTTTCTCGCCTACGTGGACGCGGGATTTTACAACGGCACGATATTTCACCGGGTAATTCCTGACTTCATGATACAGGGCGGTGGCCTCCTCCCGGATATGACGGAAAAAGCCACCAATGACCCGGTGCCGAACGAATCGAAAAATCGCCTGCACAATACCCGCGGCACCATCGCCATGGCGCGCACCAGTGACCCGGATTCAGCCAAGGCACAGTTTTTCATCAACCAGCGCAACAACCTGTCGCTGGACTGGGCCCCGGGGCGCGACGGTTATACTGTCTTCGGCGAAGTGATCCTGGGGATGAATATTGTGGACTTCATCGCGACGGCACCCACGGGAAAAGTCGGCATGTTGGGCGACGTACCGCTGCAGCCGATCGTGATCAATGAGATCGTGCGCGCCAAGGCCCTATGATCGCGCTGAGTGTCAATCTCAACAAGATCGCCCTGATCCGCAACTCCCGGGACACTACGAACCCCAGTGTCACCGAACACGCTCGCATGTGTATCGCGGCGGGCGCGGACGGCATCACCGTTCATCCCCGCCCCGACCAGCGCCATATCCGCGCCCTTGACTGCGTCGAACTGGCGGCAATGCTGACCGTGGAGTTCAATATCGAGGGCAACCCGATGGCGGGTCCCCGTCGCAGCGAACGCGACGGTGTCGGTGACTACCCCGGATTCATGGAACTGGTGACATCGCTGCGCCCGGCCCAGTGCACCCTGGTACCCGATGGTGACGACCAGCTCACCTCCGACCACGGTTTCGACCTGAAGAAAGATGGCGAGAAAGTTGCGCCTCTGGTCGCGAGGCTAAAGAGCCTGGGTATCCGCACCAGCCTGTTCATGGACCCGGAGCCCGAGCAGATTCGCCTGGCCGCGCAGCTGGGCGCCGACCGCATCGAACTCTACACCGAGAGCTATGCCCGGGCGTTCAAGTCCGGGGTGGATCTGGAAACCGTGTTCCGCCGGTTCGTCACGGCCGCCGAGGTTGCCGCCGAAGAGGGGCTTGGACTGAACGCGGGCCACGACCTGGACCTGGACAACCTGCCGCGCTTTGCCGGCATACCCGGCCTGCTCGAAGTCTCCATCGGCCACGCACTGACCGTGGACGCCATCCGCATGGGCCTGGCCAACGCGGTGGCGGCTTACCAGAAGGCGCTGGGGAAATAACCGGCGCCGGCTTTTACGCCCGAATCAACACCCGATGAAGCAGTGCAGGCACTTCGACCCTATAGCTCGGAGAGCTTTTGCCGCAGCAACTCGGGAAGACGCGACGGGATCTTTGTCGCGGCATCCAGATGCACCAGCACCGCGGTTCCCCGCACGGTCAGCTTACCGCCCTGGGACATCTCACAGAGTATCGTCAGGGAACTGTTGCCGGCCCGGGCCTCTGTGATCGTGGCGATGACATCGGTGCCATAGAAGGTTTCCGCGACAAAGTCGATCTGCAGCGAGGCCAGTATCCAGTGCATTGTCGACTCCGCTGCCGCCTCGCCCAGGGACTCCACGAAAGTGATTCGCGCCACCTCGAACCAGGCGGCGATGGAGGCGTTATTGATATGCCCCAGAGCATCGGTTTCATAAAACCTGGGACTGATGGTTACTGAATGTAAGGACAAGACTCTCTCTCCATCTGCATGAAAACAAGCGGTCCATCTTACACCTCAGGTTTATTGCGCCGCGCGCGATAGCACCAGCTGCCCGTCCTGCACCGGAATCACTGTGCCGGGGTCAAAGTCCATGCGCACCTTGCCGGTGTCCTCACCGAGACGGTACTGCACGTCGTAGCCGACCGTGCGCTGGCTGGTGTCCGTCACGGTCTTGCACTGGCGCTCGGTGGCCTGGTAGGTATCATTTTCCTGCATGCTGCCCTGGACCTTGTTGCCGGCAATGCCGCCGACCACGGCGCCGGCAATCTTGGCGCCGGTGTTCTTGCCACCGCCGCCGATGGCGTCGCCCGCCAGGCCGCCCGCAACGGCACCCAGCACACTGCCGGTAATCTTGTGCTCGTCCTTGATCGGCTTCTGGCGGGTGACCACCACGTCCCTGCACTCTTCTCTTGGCGTATTAACGGTTTCCGTCACAGGCGTTACCGCCAGTACCTGGGCAAATTCCGGCCCCGATGACAGCATTCTGTAACCGGCGTAGCCACCCGCGGTCGCCGCCACGGCAATTCCGAGCACGGTGCCGGTGAGCATGGATTTGTTCATTGGAAACTCCTGGTCAGGTTAAGGGGGCGCCACTGAGGCCCCGTTCGTTTCAGCACAGCAGCCATCCCGGGGGATCGCCGCGATGACAGCTTAAACCCGGCAGGAATCGACTCAAGTACCACTTGAGGGGAAAATTACCGCAATCGAATTGGAATACTGCGCGCGAAAAGCGGTCAGCGTCCGGCCACCAGGCTGATCATCACCCCCGCCGCCACCGCCGAGCCGATCACCCCGGCCACATTCGGCCCCATTGCGTGCATCAGCAGGAAATTATGGGGGTCCGCCTCCAGGCCCAGCTTGTTGCTCACCCGCGCCGCCATAGGCACCGCCGAGACACCGGCGGAGCCAATCAGTGGGTTCACCGGCGTGCCGCCCATCCTGTTCATCAATTTGGCGATCAGCACTCCCGAGGCTGTGCCGATGGCAAATGCGACTATACCCAGGCCGAGAATGCCGAGGGTATTGATGTCGAGGAACTTGTCCGCCACCAGCTTGGAGCCCACCGAGAGGCCCAGGAAGATGGTGGTGATATTGATCAGCGCATTCTGCGCGGTAAAACTCAGGCGCTCCACCACCCCGCACTCTTTCATCAGGTTACCGAAGCAGAACATGCCCAGCAGCGGCGCTGCGGCGGGCAGCAGCAGTGCCACCAGGATCAGCAGCACCAGCGGAAAGACGATTTTCTCGCGCCGGGATACCTGCCGCAGCTGCACCATGACGATACGGCGCTCCGCCTCGGTGGTGAGGGCGCGCATGATGGGCGGCTGGATCAGCGGCACCAGGGCCATATAGGAATAGGCGGCAACCGCAATGGCGCCCAGCAGGTCCGGCGCCAGTACGCTGGCAACGTAGATGGCGGTGGGGCCATCGGCACCGCCGATGATACCAATGGCTGCCGCATCACTGAGGCTGAAATCCATCAGGCCGATGCTGCTCAAACCCACTGCGCCCAGCACCGTGGCGAAGATACCGAACTGGGCGGCAGCGCCCAGGAACAGGGTTTTGGGATTGCCCAGCAGGGGGCCGAAGTCGGTCATGGCGCCAACGCCCATAAAAATGACCAGCGGCGCCACGCCACTGGCAATGGCCACGTTATAGAAGTTATAGAGCATGCCATTGCTGTAACTGGCGTGCTCCGCCAGTTGTGCCAGCGCCAGTTGCAAGGGCGTGCCGGCGGCATGGTAGCCGGCGAGCAACTCCCCGGGGCTGGCTGTGATGGCCATTCCCAGCGCAGCGGCGAGTTCTGCGAGTATTGCCGGGTCACCGGCGTTGACGGCATTCTCCACCGCGGACAAGGCCAGCCCCGCCCCGGGTATATTGGCCAGGATACCGCCGAAGCCGATGGGAACCAGCAGCAGCGGCTCGAAGCCCTTGCGGATCGCAAGGAACAACAGCAGCAGGCCGATCAGTATCATCAACGCCTGCCCGGCATGGATCTGGGCGATGCCGGAGGACTCCCACAGTAGCAACACATTATCCATGGGGGACTATGCCACGCTGATCAGCGGGTCGCCGACCGCGACCTTGTCGCCCACTTTTACCATGACCTCGGCCACGGTGCCGGAGCGCTGGGCCCGGACCTCGGTTTCCATTTTCATGGCTTCGAGCACGACGATCACGTCGCCCGCCTCCACTTCATCGCCCACGATCACGTTGACGTGGAAAATATTGCCCGCCAGCGGCGCCGACAGGGGGTGCGCGGCGGCTGGCGCCGCCACCGGTGCCGGGGCAGCCGCCGCCGGGTTGATCGCGGATATATCACCGCCCTCGGCGACCTCCACCAGGTAACTCTGGCCGTTGACTTTCACCGTATAGACCCCGGGGGACCCAGCTGCGGCAGCCGCTGCGGCCGGTGCCGGTGCCGCGCCAGCCGTCGCCTCCGCCAGCCCCGGAGCAGGCTCGAAGGCCGAGGCATCCCCCCGGTGTTCCAGGAACTTCAGACCGATCTGGGGAAACAGGGCATAGGTGAGCACATCGTCGATCTCGCCTTCGCCGGGGGTCAGCTCGATGGATTTCTCCTGGGCCAGCACCCGCAGCTCGTCAGTCAGCTTGTCCATTTCAGGTTCCAGCAGGTCCGCCGGACGACAGGTAATGGCCGGCTTGCCTTCCAGCACCCGCAGTTGCAGTTCTGCGTTGACCGGGGCCGGAGTGGCGCCGTACTCGCCCTTGAGTACGCCGGCAGTCTCCCTGGATATCGATTTGTAGCGTTCACCGGTGAGCACATTGATCACTGCCTGGGTACCGACGATTTGCGAGGTGGGCGTCACCAGTGGGATGAAGCCCAGGTCCTCCCGCACCCGCGGAATTTCCGCCAGCACCTCGTCCATTTTGTCCGCCGCGCCCTGCTCCTTGAGTTGGCTCTCCATATTGGTGAGCATGCCGCCCGGCACCTGGGCCACCAGGATACGGGCGTCGACGCCACGGAGGGAGCCCTCGAAGGCCGCGTACTTCTTGCGCACCTCGCGGAAATACGCGGCTATTTCAGCCAGCTTGACGATATCCAGGCCCGTCTGGCGCCCGGTATCCGCCAGCATTGCCACCACCGACTCGGTGGGCGAATGGCCGTAGGTCATGGACATGGAGGAGATGGAAGTATCCACATTGTCGATACCGGCCTCCACGCACTTGAGAATCGTGGCGGTGGAAAGCCCGGTGGTCGCGTGGCACTGCATGTGGATGGGTATCGCGCAGGCCGCTTTGAGTCGGGTCACCAGTTCATAGCCCACGTAGGGATGCAGCAAGCCCGCCATATCCTTGATGGCGATCGAGTCGGCCCCCGTGTCCTCGATACGCTTGCCCATCTCCACCCAGGTATCAACCGTGTGGACCGGGCTCAGGGTATAGGAAATGGTGCCCTGGGCGTGTTTGCCCACCTCCTTCACCGCCTTCAACGCGACGTCCAGGTTGCGCATGTCATTCATGGCGTCGAACACGCGGAACACGTCCACGCCGTTGTGGGCAGCGCGCTCCACGAATTTCATCACCACGTCGTCGGCATAGTGGCGATAACCCAGTATGTTCTGGCCCCGGAACAACATCTGCTGGGGTGTGTTCGGCATGGCTTTCTTCAGCTCCCGGATCCGCTCCCAGGGGTCCTCACCGAGGTAGCGGATACAGGCGTCAAAAGTGGCCCCGCCCCAGGTTTCCAGGGACCAGAAACCGACCTCATCGAGGCGCGCGGCAATGGGCAGCATGTCGTCCAGCCGCATGCGGGTAGCCAGCAGGGACTGGTGGGCATCGCGCAGCACCACGTCGGTTATGCCCAGGGGGCGGTCATTCTGGTCCATTGCAGTCAAGCCTCTTTCGCCTGGTCGTTTCCAGGGCAATTCTGATGAATGCGGTAACGCCCAAGCTAGTCGTTTGTCTTGCGGTGCTGGTGAATCGCTGCGGTAATCACGGCCACGACACCCGGGTCGAGCTCGGGGGCGACCGCCTTGCCCGCGCCGCGCTCCCGCGCCGTGACGGGCGGGGGTTCCGGCTGGGGGAAATAGCGGCTGATCAGTCCGGACATGCCTGTCGTGGCCAGTACCAGCAGGGCCAGGAACAGCACCACCGTGCCCATGCCGTACAGCATCAGCTCCATTCCCTGCGCAACAATATCGCCCTGCATGTCCTCACCCACTGGCACGGCCCGCACACTCTGCGGGCGCTGAGTCATGTATTTTAAAGCAGTCGGGTAACGGGCGCCATGGCGACCGCGCTCCAATGAAAGCCGGCTCATCGCTGCCGGGTCGAGGCCATAAAGGCGTGGAATTTCGCCAACATGCGGTTTATCCTGCTGCCTCGCTATTTTCCCTGTTTTTGAAGAGGTGTAACAATGTTGAGACTTGTCTGGCTGGTGATTACTGCGCTGGCCCTGCACAGCGGCGCGACCAGCGCGGAGCAGACGGTGCGCCTGATGGCCAATACATCGCCGCCCTACGCTGACGAGAAACTGCCGGAGCGGGGTCTCGCCATAGAGCTGGTG
>JAZBNW010000350.1:0-3339 GCA_036350855.1 Halieaceae bacterium | reverse complement strand
GGGCTTGTTACCGCTTGAACCCGGGCGGGTTCCGGCAGAGGTAATCGCGGGCCTCACCCTGGCTGCGTTGGCGATACCGGAAGTGATGGGGTATACCAGGATCTCCGGCACACCGGTTATAACCGGTCTGTATACCCTGCTTATACCCATGGCGCTGTTTGCCCTGTTCGGTTCGTCGCGCCACCTGGTGGTGGGTGCCGACTCGGCGACCGCGGCCATTCTCGCGGCGGGGCTGGTGGGGATGGCCGCCACCGGTACTGACGAGTACCTGGCACTGGCGGGTGTGCTCGCCCTGATGGCCGCCGGCTTTCTCATTCTGGCTCGGCTGGTCGGACTGGGATTCATGGCGGATTTCCTGTCGCGCACGGTGCTGACGGGTTTCCTCACGGGGGTCGGCATCCAGGTTGCCCTGGGCCAGGTGGCCGGCATGCTGGGACTGAAGGGTGGCGGACACGGCACCTTGCAGAAAATCGTGGCGGATCTTGAACAACTTGACCGGATCAATGTCCACGCACTGGCAATGTCCCTGGGCGTGCTCGTGGTGATCGTCGGCGCACGGAGGATATCCAGAAAGATACCGGGCGCGCTGATCGCCGTGGTAGCTGCCGTTACTTTGAGCTGGGGACTGGGGCTGGGCGCACACATGCATGTGCTGGGCGAGGTTCCCGGCGGCCTGCCGTATATCGGTCTGCCGCAAGTGGCCTGGAGCCGCGAACTGGTGATAAAGCTGGTACCTACTGCGTTCGCCATGTTTGTTGTCATCCTCGCGCAAAGTGCCGCGACCTCGCGCGCCTATGCGGCGCGTTACAACGAGCGTTTCAGTGAAAACGCCGACCTGGTGGGGCTGGGCCTGGCGAATATCGGCGCCGGCCTGTCGGGTACTTTCGTGGTCAACGGCAGCCCCACCAAAACCCAGATGGTCGACAGCGCCGGTGGGCGCAGCCAGCTGGCGTTGCTGGTCACCGCGCTGGTTGTACTGCTTGTGCTGCTGTTCCTCACCGGGCCGCTTGCCTACATGCCGGAGGCGGTGTTGTCCGCGGTGGTATTCCTCATCGGCATCGAGCTGGTCGATATCAAGGGAATGCGCAGTATCTTTGACCAGCGCCGGTCGGAATTCTGGATAGCGCTGATCACTACGCTGATGGTGATACTGATAGGGGTGGAACAAGGTATTCTACTGGCGATCGTTCTGTCACTGGTGGACCACACGCGCCGCGGTTATCGCCCTAAAAACGCCCTGCTGGTACCCAACGGGACAGGCGGCTGGCAGCCACGACCCGTGGCGACCCTCGCCGAGGCATTGCCCGGGCTGGTCATTTACCGTTTCACTCACAGCATGTATTACGCCAATGTGCAGCAGCTGATCGCCGAGGTCACGCAACTGGCCAATCACGCTGATCCTCCCCTGCGCTGGCTGTGTATCGATGCCTCGGCAGTTGACGATGTGGATTACTCGGCGGCAGAGGCGCTGCGTGGGCTGGACCCGGTTCTGCGGGAGAAAGGCATTCGCCTGGTGGTGGCCCAGCTGATGGAGGACCTGCGCAAGCAGAGTCGGTATCGAGTGAACCAGCTGTTTGGCGAGGACGCGTTCTATGAGAGCCTGACAGACGTTGTGGCCGCCTACCGAAAATTGCCGGCCGAAACAGGCCATCGAGCGGGGGAGAACGCTCGTGATGTTGCCGGTTGAGTGCTCCACGACAACAATCAGGGACGGAGCACGTTTAGGCACTGCTAGTAATAGAACCCGCGCGTTTAACCGTGGTCTGTCCCCCATTTACGAGGAGGAAACACAATGTGTGAGTTGTTCGGCTTGTCCAGTTCAAAGCCGGTGGGCATGACGTATGCGCTGCACGAATTTGCCACCCATGGCGGTCTGGTACATCAAAACAAAGCCGGCTGGGGTATCGCTTACCGCCAGGACAGGGATGCGATCCTGATCAAGGAGCCCAGCCCGGCCAGTGACAGCGTCTGGGTCAGGTTTATCGAGTCACATCCTATCAGTACCGGCACGGCTATCGCCCATGTGCGCTACGCGACGGCAGGGGCGCCGAGTTATGAGAATACCCATCCCTTTACCCGCGAACTGGGTGGTCGTAGCCATGTCTTTGCCCATAACGGTAGCCTGGACAGTATCTGGCAGCAGCTGTCCTTACCACGGGGTGGCTTCCAACCCATTGGCGAGACGGATTCGGAGTACGCGTTCTGCGTGCTGCTTGAGCGCCTGAGGTCACTGTGGACTGATCCCGGGAACCCGCCCGCGCTGAACGACAAGCTGGCTGTGGTTGCCGAAACCGCCGCGCGGTTGCGGGAACTCGGACCGGCAAACTTCCTCTACTCAGATGGGGATACGCTGATAGCGCACGCCCATAAACGCGCCTGGGAGGAGGAGGGGGGATTCAGTACTCCCCGTCCGCCGGGACTGAGCACACTCTCACTGACTGGCGCCGACCTGTCTGCTCGCGGTCTGCATGTCGACGGCGCCGGAGCGGATATTGCCATGACTGCGGTGGCCAGTGTCCCAATCACGGAGGATGGCTGGGAGCCGCTGCCGGAGGGGACGCTCGTTGCACTCTGCCAGGGTCGCGAGGTGGCGCGCCTGAGCACCGGTAGCTGATAAATCGTGGTCTGTCCCCAAACTGGTGTATTTAGGTCCCCGGCTTTGAGTGTATATTTCCGGGGGCTCGTCGATATATCCAGATTAGAACCGCCGATATCAGCAGCTGAAGAGCGCCGTACAAGATAAGGGTCAAAAGCACCGTGTTTCCCAACTGTGCTGTTTCCGCAACGGCGGCAGGAAAGATCGAGGCTTTGATCAGAACACCCAGATTTATGTTCCGCACAATAACTTCGAACTCGATTGCGGTGGAATCGGGCCGCGATAAACGCGCCAGCCTGGGAGTCAGATAACCAACAGCAGACAGGAATACAGTAAACAGCGCTAAAAGCAGCATATTGTTATAGCCAAATGCGGCCATATTCAATCGACCAGCCATGGCGGAGCCAACCACAATTGCAATGATGCCCAGCAAAGACCCGCGAATACTCCATTTGGACAGGGTGGGGGCGCTGCGTGGGTAGAGATGTAAAAATATCATGCCGATTCCCAGCGGCAGCAACAAAGTAAGCGCGATTTCTTTCATTATCTGCCCCTTGGGCATGGTGAAATCGGCCGGCAGGTACTGGCTTATCATCAACGAGAGAATCAAGGGTGTGGATACAAGACACGCTATGGTGGTGACAGCGGTAATACTGATCGACAGGGCGGCATTACCGCGGGCAAAAAAGGTAAAAATATTGGAAGTGGTGCCACCCGGGATGGCGGCTATCAAGGCGATAGCT
>JAZBNW010000349.1:0-4849 GCA_036350855.1 Halieaceae bacterium | reverse complement strand
TTTTCATTTCCTGTTGCGAATTATCGGGTCACACATAATGATCGGATCATTGTTTCCATTGGCAGTACCCCAGACACAGAAATGGTCTTCATCGCTATCGTGCTCTGACTCGGTGATTGTGAAGATGCTGCCCGCTTGGGATATTGTGTAGTGATTGGTGCTTGCCTCATCTTTTACACTGATGTGAGCTATGCTGTCACCCCCTTGCGGGCCTACCGTGAACAGATAATCTGCTGTCTGCGTGGGTATATTTATCTGTCCTCCGGGCGCGTTGTTGTTGGCGGGATCGATGTAGTAATAACCCCAGACGCTGGGCGTGGTCCAGTTGTCCGGGTTCCAGTCATTCTGGCTGCCTGTAGTCAGTTCCATTCCCTGCTTCCATGTGACCCCCGAGGGGCCGCCATTGGGTGGCGACCAGATACCACTCGTGATTGAGCCCTGGCGGATATTCAATTTGATTGTTGGCTGTGGCATTGCGTTGCTTCCTTTGATTGGGTGCCTGATTAAGCCACTCGCTTGATATCCGTGACTCACATTCAGACTAGCAGACAATTCCCAGTGTGCTAGCTTCACCAAAGTAATTCACGTGCCAAGGACTTCTCCTATATACTTTGTGTGGTAACGCACCCTACTATTTCGGCGTTTATCATTGGCAAGTTCAAAAAAATACAGGGCTTTCCTCAGCTACAGCCATGCAGACGCCAAATGGGCTGGCTGGCTTCACAAGGCGCTGGAAGCCTATCGGCCGCCAAAGAACCTCACACCCAGGGGCCATCCCAATCCGCTTAATAGAAGATTATCGCCCATTTTCATGGATCGCGATGAGTTGGCGAGTTCATCCAACCTGTCCGAGCACATCAATGAGGCACTGGAGGCGTCAGAGGCGCTCATCGTAGTTTGCTCACCTGCGGCGCGTAAATCACACTGGGTTTGTGAGGAAATCAGAACCTTTCAGGCACTGGGACGAGGAAATCGAATTTTCTGTCTTATAGTGGCAGGCGATCCAGTAAGAGTCGATAGTGAGGACGACTGTTTCCCCGCACCTCTTCGCCTGCGCTGTGACGAGCAGGGAAAGTACCTGGATCAAGTGGTTGAGCCGGTCGCCGCAGACCTGCGGGCCGGCCGCGACGGCAAGACTCTGGCAAAACTGAAAGTGATCGCCGGTCTGATGGACGTTGACCTCGATGTGCTTCGTCAGCGGGAGATTCATCGTCGACAGCGCAGAATGATAGGCCTTACAGCCGCTTCCACAGCTGCAGCCGGTATCATGGCTTTCCTCGCGCTGAACGCCACGTCGGCAAGATATGAAGCAGAACAGCGCCGACTGCAGTCGGAAGACCTGCTCAGTTTCATGATCGGCGATCTGCGGGAGAGCCTGACGCCGCTGGGCCGGCTGGATCTGCTGGAGTCGGTATCCGAGCGGGCGATGAACTACTTCAACACGGTGGACCTCGATCGACTTTCAGACGATGAACTGCTTGTTCAGACAACGGTGATTACGCAGCTTGGACAGGTTCGTTTCGAACAATTGGAATACGAATCCGCGCTGCAGGCCTTTAATGAGGCATATACCCGCAGTGCATTACTCCAGTCCAAGCGTCCCGGTGATGGAACCCGCCTGTTTAACCGTGGGCAAGCTGAATTCTGGGTTGGCTATGTTTACTGGATGCAGGGGGATCTTGCCGGGGCCGAGCAATGGCTTTCGCGATACCTGCAAAGCAGCCTGGAACTGGCGCAACTGGATCCCGACAAACATGACTGGCAAATGGAAATTGCCTATGGCCACCATAACCTCGGCGCACTGGCGCAAGAGCAGGATAGTTTTGACCTGGCTGAAAATCACTTCACATCGGCATTGAGTATTTATCAGGTGCAACAGGGGGTGGCGGGCGCTGACTCGTTCAAGAGTGAAATCGCGGACCTGATTTCCTACCGGGGCGACATTGCCCTGCTGCGAGGTGATTTGCAAAAGGCGTTGAGCCACTACAAGGACAGCCTTGATCTGCACCGGTCGCACAGTGGTGAAGACGAGGAGAATCTCGAAAGGAAAAATTATCTGGCATCGGCACTTTATCTCACCGGCAGCAGTTACTCCTACCTTGGGAACTTCGAAGCGGCGCATGTACTACTGGATGAGTCAGTGCATATAAGGCAAAAGCTGATCGATAACGATCCGACAAATATGAGCTGGCGCTCACAGAACGCTTCTGCGCTGATAGATGTAGCTGCATTGCATTTGTCGAGCATGGATCGAAAGGCCGCCGAGCGCGCTCTTTCCCGGGCACTGAAAGAGGTCGAAATACTTCGCGTCAATCAGAACCGGGACAGGTATGTGCTGGGCGCAATGGCGGGTGCAAGGTCGCTGCAAGCAGAGCTTTCGCTCCTCGATGGTAAGCCTGCTGAATCACTAAACCACCTCATTGCGGCCAGAAACTGGCTCGTGGAGATAAGGAGTTCGGGTGATACCAGTGCCATCCTCGAGGGCAGGATTGCTACCATCTATCTCAGGATAGCGTTAGTCCACCTGATCATGGATAAAAGGGTCCTGGCTGATCACGCAAAGCGCAAGGCGAGGGAGACTCTTGAACTCAAGCTGGCGCAGAAAAGTCGCTCTCACTTTATCATGGACCCCTGGGCCAGATACCTCTACCTTGAAGGCAGGGATTCAGAGGCAAACGCTGTCGTTGCTTCGCTCGACGCGAGCGGATACAAGCCATTGGAGCCCTGGCAACACTGACCTGGCTGGGAAGAGCTGTCGGCAACTCACGAGTGGAAGCGGATGGATGGCGCTGCCGTGGTGCCTTTGGTGTCACCCATGGGGTGGTTAATTGCTCGCTATCTGGATACATACCCGCCGTCTACCGCCAGAGCCTGGCCGGTAATGAACGAAGCTTGATCTGAACTCAACCATACGACGGTTTCAGCCACTTCCTGAGGCGTGCCCAGTCTGCCGAGGGGGTGCAGTGCAGTAATGGCGGTCTCGATACTCTCGTTATCCTTCATCAGTCTGTCTGCCATTTCAGTGCGGATGACACCGGGGCAGACGGCATTAACACGGATGGCCGAGTTGCCGTACTCGATGGCTGCGGCCTTGGTCAGGCCCACGACGCCATGCTTGCTTGCGTAGTAGGCGGAACCGAATGTCCCACCGACAAGGCCAGCAATCGAGGCGGTATTAACAATGGCCCCGCCGCCTTGTTTGAGCATCTGGGCAAGTTCGTACTTCATGCACAGCCAAACGCCCTTCAGGTTGATGTCGATTACCCGATCCCAGGTGTCCTCTGGATAATCAACGACAGGAAGGCCCACAGCTCCCTCGATTCCAGCGTTATTGAATGCACAATCCAGTTTGCCATAGACTTCGACGGCTTTGAGCACCATTGCCTCAACGTCCGCGCGTTGAGATACATCGGCTCTGATAAACATCGCCTGACCCCCGGCTTGTTCAATCGCCTTTACCGTCGCATGGCCCTGCTCTGCGTCGACATCGACGACCACCACACTGGCGCCTTCACCGGCGAAAGCCAGAGCGGCAGCCCTGCCGATGCCCGAGCCGCCGCCGGTAACCAGTGCAACCTTTTCTCTCATTCTCTCTGTCATATAAAGCCTTTGTTGTAAGCGCTGCGACCAGTAGCCACTGGTGGCTTTTCAAAACATCGTCGTTGATTTCGCGACCTGTTTATGCAGTGACGACATACGACATTCTTGAGAATGTCGTGGTCATATAGTCCAGAATGGCATAAATGAACAAGGCGATACCGACCATTTCCAACACTTCTTCCAAAGTGTAAATCACAGAATACGTGAGCTCTGTCGCTCCCGGCGAAGTGACATAGCGTCCCCCCAGCATTTCAAGTCCGAGGGTCCCGCCCAGGAATATCGCAGCTGAGAAAAGAAACAGCATTCTGGTACGCGGTGGCAAATCGATAAGAAACTTTGCGAACAGCAGCAGCAACAGCAAGGTAGCAATTCCGTAGGGGATCACCCAGGCGAAAAACAGGTATCCCGAAGTACCCAGCGCTTGCCTTGTTACAACCGTGAGCTGTTCGTGTATCGAGCTGGCCTCGTCAATCGCCAGAAACAGAAAAATAAACGCCAGAAGCTTCCAGGCTATGCAGCCTTGCTGCCGCTTTCTTCGGGCGACACCCACACTGAGAAGCAGAAGGCTCGTTAGCACGAGCTGACAGGCGGAATACAATGTCGGGACGTTAGCCTCAAGATTGAAATTGAACAAGTTTACCAGCAAGGGCATTTGAACTTTGGGTGGAAACACCATAAACCAGGCGATCCCCAGACAGTTTGCCAGCAGCAAGAGAGCGATCATCGCCAGCAGATAACGCAGTACGTTTCGGGGTGAAATTCTGATGTCCATATCCAACACCTGTTCTGGCATGAGCACAGCGCTCCGGGTGGTCCGGGTAAGGCAGTGTGAGGCCCGCCGGACCGGATGCTCGAATTGCTGGAGTATAAAAGAACAAACGTCAGATAGTGAAAGAGAAATTCTTCCTGAATGCCCCTGCGCTACCGGAATTGATCGGCCAATGACCAAGCGGTATGCAGAAATCGGCCCTGCCGGTCCTGGAATTACCTGCCGAACACCTGGGTCCAGTACACGTTGTAGGTGCTTGCAGGGTTGCTGAACCTGGCGGCGCCCAGGTTGGTGAAATTGCCGCCCATGATATTGGTGCAATGTCCCGGGCTGTCGAGCCACATCTGCATTACCTGGCTCACACTGCTTGCACCGGCGGCGATATTTTCACCATAGCTTGACCATGAATAGCCAGCTGCTGTAATGCGATCGCCAGGTGAGCTGCCGTTGAGCCCGGTATGGCTGAAGTAGTTATTATTG
>JAZBNW010000348.1:0-26248 GCA_036350855.1 Halieaceae bacterium | reverse complement strand
GCGCTGATCGGCGGCGAAATCCGCTGGAAAAAACCGTGCTCGAGGAAAAACAGCACCTGGGCGATCACCTCGTCATCCCACATCATGAAGGTATGGCCGACCGGCAATTCGAGAAAGTCCATCATGCCCGGTACGATGGTTTCCGCCACAGACACGGTGCCGTCGCTGGGGCCATCGGGCAGGCCAGGCAGGAACGACAACCAATTGGAAGTGCCGGCGATAACACCGAGCTGGAAGTTGACCCGGCCCAGCCGGCGCGGGACCGATACTTCAGAGGTGCCCAGTTGCACGACAGCCTCGGGCATGAACGGCTGCAGCAGCGCCGTCGAACCGACATAATCCGCCAGCTGGCTGCCCCCGTTCGGCGGCCCCAGCATCACCACCCGGTGCAGGCCGGGGATATCCCGTTGTCGCACGTACTCCCGAACCAGAATGCCCCCGAGGGAATGGGTGACAAAATCCACCTGCTCCAGGCCCAGTTCCCGACAGCCCGCAAGGCTCTGCTCCACTGCCAGGACCGCCAGTTCCGGTACCGCGTGATCCGTCGAGGGATAGGTGAGGTTGACAACCCGGTAACCGTTCTCTTCGAGCCGCCATTGCAGGCCCTTCATGGACAGGGCGGAGCGCCACAGCCCGTGCAGCAGCACAACACAGGTTTGCGAGGTGCCCGTCACTTCCTGCGTGCTGGCTACCTGCACAGGCGCGAGACCGGACAGGACCACCAGTAGCAGCGCGAGTACGCCCCTGTTACGTCGCAACGCCATACCTTTACCCGGAGTAAGCGCCTTCGCTACCGGGCGCCAAGCCTGCAGGCTGATCAATAGTTTCTGCGCTCCTGTCCCCGCTGCCAGATCTTCAGGAACGCTTTTTCCAGGGCGCCCTCGGCGGCGAGCCCGAGTTTCTCCTGCCAGTTTTTTTTCTGCACAAACTTCACCTCGAACACGTCCCAGTCTGCCAGCCGCCCCTGCACGAAGGCGTCGCTGGTCTGTAATTCGTCGACCAGGCCAACCTCCAGCGCGTCCTGGCCATACCAGATCTCACCGGTGGCGACTTTGTCGATATCGACACCGGGGCGGTTTGCACTGACAAAATTCTTGAACAGGGTGTGGGTCTCCTCCAGTTCCTCGGCGAACTTCTCCCTTCCCTTGTCGGTATTCTCGCCAAACAGCGTCAGTGTGCGCTTGTATTCCCCGGCGGTGAACAGCTCAAAGTCGATATCGTGTTTCTTGAGCAGGCGATGGAAGTTGGGCAGTTGCGCCAGCACACCGATGGAACCAATCACTGCGAAGGGGGCTGCCAGGATACGGTTGGCGACACAGGCCATCATGTAGCCGCCACTGGCGGCTACCTTGTCCACCGCGATAGTCAACGGCACACCCGCGTCCCGGATACGCTGCAACTGGCTGGCGGCAAGGCCATAGCCATGCACCATGCCACCGGGGCTCTCGACCCGTACCAGTAACTCGTCCCCCTGCTGGACCTGGGGCAACACCGCGGAAATCTCCTCGCGCAGGTGGTCGGTCGCACTGGCCTTGATGTCGCCGTCGAAGTCGAGCACGTAGAGTCTCTTGCGCCGCTCGGTAGCGCCGGCCGCCCCCTTTCCGCGCTTTTTCTTTTCCGCTTTTGCCCTGGCCTTGTCCGCCTTTTTCTCTTCCTTCAAGCGGGACTTGAGCAGCGCGGGCTCCGCCACCACCTGATTGATGTGGCGGCCGATATTGCGGTACTTCTCATTGATGTCTCGCACTTCGAGATGGCCTTCGTGCTGCTCAGACCGCTGCCGCTGGCCAATCGCCACCACACCCGCGATCAGGAGCAGTATCGCGGCGACGAAAGTGACTGCCTGGGCGAGAAAGAGCCCATATTCGTAGATATATTCCAAAACGGTAACTCCAGGATTTACGGTAAGTGAGACCGGCCGAGCTGGTCGACATGGTGGCGGATCAATTGGCCCGCCACAGACGAGGGCGGCGGAATCATCGGCAGCTCGCGGTAGTGAAACCACCGGGCGTCCGCTATTTCCCGCTGGTCGCAGACAATATCCCCACCGGCGTATTCAGCAAAGAAACCCAGCATCAGCTGGTTGGGGAACGGCCAGGACTGGGACTGGAAATAGCGCAGATTATCAACCTCCACACCGACCTCCTCCCGCACTTCCCGCACCAGGGTTTCCTCCACCGTCTCTCCCGCCTCGATGAAACCCGCCAGGGTGCTGTACATGGGGCCGGGGAAATTCACATTGCGGGCCAGCAGCAGCTCCTCCCCGCGGGTGACAAGTACGATGGCACAGGGCGCGATACGGGGAAAATTCACCGTACCGCAGGGCTCGCAACGCATGGCGCGCTCCTGCCTGTCCACCTGCATCTGCCGGCCGCAACGGCCACAGAACTGGTGATCGCGCTCCCAGTCGAGCAGCTGGGCAGCCCTGCCGGCCAGGGCGAACAGGCGCTCATCGACCCGTCCCAGGATATGGTAGAGGTTGCCGCGCTGGTATTGCAGCGGGTCGACGTCCTCCACGTCATCTATCTCCAGCACGTAACAGGGGCGGTCGCGCCAGTAGCCCAGGAAATGGCGGCGCAGTATGCGCCAGCCATGACCCTCGAGCTGGCCCCGGTCGATCAGGCAGACCTCGCTGGCGCGCATGTCGCTGAGCAAATCGCCGCGCTGGAAAATGATATGCAGCTCGTCGCCTGTACTGGGGGGTTGTATATGATCTGGCCGAAACACTGTCCTGGATTCCAACGGCTGAACGACCGGCTATAGTAAGCCCGCCCCCCGCCAGGGGCAAGGGTTGGGGACAGGGGTCGAGCAGGGCTTGAGGAAAGCTTCGAAAACTCCCCGGCAATCACGTAGAATGCCGGCCTTATCCGGAGGATGCTGCCCGCCATGAGCGACACTACTGCCAACGCCGTGTGGATGAATTTCCTCGGATCCTCGCCCTCGTGGTACAAAAAAACCATTATCGCCTTCCTGCTGCTCAACCCCGTGGCGCTCTACCTGCTCGGGCCTTTCGTCACCGGCTGGATTCTGATCGGCGAGTTTATTTTCACCCTCGCCCTGGCCCTGCGCTGTTATCCCCTGCAACCCGGGGGCCTGCTGGCTATCCAGGCGATACTCCTGGGCATGACCTCGCCCCAGATGGTGTTTGAAGAGACCGCCGCCAATTTCGAGGTGATCCTGCTGCTGATGTTCATGGTGGCCGGGATCTATTTCATGAAAGAACTGCTGCTGTTCGTGTTCACCCGCATCCTGCTGAACGTGCGCTCCAAGGTGGCCCTCTCCCTGCTGTTCTCCCTGGTTGCTGCCTTCCTGTCCGCCTTTCTGGACGCGCTCACCGTGACCGCCGTGCTGATCAGCGTGGGTGTCGGATTTTACTCGGTGTACCACAAGGTGGCGTCGGGCAAGCACCACGCCCACGAGGAGCATGATCACTCGGTGGACGACGGCGTGCACGACCTGCATCGGGAAGACCTGGAAAACTTTCGCGCCTTTTTGCGCAGCCTGCTGATGCACGGCGCTGTCGGCACGGCCCTGGGCGGGGTATGCACACTGGTGGGGGAGCCCCAGAACCTGCTGATTGCCACGGTAGCCCAGTGGGATTTCCTCGAGTTCTTTATCATCATGGCCCCGGTGAGTATGCCGGTGCTGGTCGCCGGCCTGCTCACCTGCTACCTGCTGGAAGTCAGTGGCAAATTCGGCTACGGCGCCCGGTTACCCCCCCGGGTGCGTGAGGTACTGCTCGAATTCCAGGCTGAGGAAGAGACGCATCGCAACAAACGCTCCAACGCGCGGCTGGCGGTGCAGGCCGTCGTTGCCGTCATCCTGGTGGCGGGTCTGGCATTTCACCTGGCGGCGGTGGGCCTGATCGGGCTGATGGTGATCGTGTTGCTGACGGCGTTCAACGGTGTGGTAGAGGAACACCAGCTGGGACACGCCTTCGAAGAAGCGCTGCCTTTTACCGCACTGCTGGTGGTGTTCTTTGCCATCGTGGCGGTGATCCACGACCAGCACCTGTTTACCCCGGTGATTGACGCCGTGCTGGCGATGGAGTCGGAGGTCAGGCCCGCGATGTTTTTCCTGGCCAACGGCCTGCTGTCGATGATCAGTGACAACGTGTTTGTCGCCACCGTCTATATCAACGAAGTCAAGGCAGCCCTGGATGCCGGCACGATCAGCCGCCAGGAATTCGACCACCTGGCTGTTGCAATCAACACCGGCACCAACCTGCCCAGCGTCGCCACCCCCAATGGTCAGGCGGCGTTCCTGTTCCTGCTGACCTCGGCACTGGCGCCGCTTATTCGCCTGTCCTACGGACGCATGGTGATCATGGCCCTGCCCTACACCCTGGTGATGGGCAGCGTGGGCCTGGCCTGCGTGGCGCTGTTTCTCTAGGCCGTCTCCCCAGCCCTCTTCGCCAGCTCGCGCCACAGAACACGGCCGCCATTGCTGGCGGCAATCGCCTCCAGCTGGGCCGCGTGGGCAGCCTGTTCCCGGGCCGTGGCCCGGATCACGGGTAGCGCCGGGCGCTCCGCGCTGAGGCGTTTTATCTGCTGGCTGCCGGGGCCGCCGTCACCGGAGTTGGCAGTGGCATCGGACAACTGGAACGTGGTCTGGCCGCCGGTCATGGCCAGGTAGACGTCGGCCAGGATCTCCGCGTCCAGCAAAGCGCCGTGCAGGTCGCGCTGGGAATTGTCCACGTCGTAGCGTTGGCACAGCGCATCCAGGTTGTTGCGCTGGCCCGGGTGCTTGGCACGGGCCATCACCAGCGTATCGACCACCTCGCAGATATCCCTGATTGCCGGGAACTGGCCCGAAAGGCGCTGCAGCTCGGCGTCGAGAAAACCCAGGTCGAAGGGAGCATTGTGGATGATCAACTCGGCGCCACTGACAAACGCGACAAAATCCGCTGCAATCCGCGCAAACAGGGGCTTGTCATCCAGGAACTCATTGGTGATGCCATGGACCTCGATGGCGCCCTGGTCTATGTCCCGTTCCGGCTTGATGTACTGGTGGTAATGGTTGCCGGTCAGTTTGCGGTTCACCAGCTCGACGCAGCCGATTTCGATAATGCGATGCCCCTGGGAGGCCTCCAGTCCGGTAGTTTCCGTGTCCAGTACAATCTGCCTCACGTGGCCACCGCGCTGTTGCTCAGTTCGTCGATACCGCGATTGGCCAGTTGGTCGGCTATTTCGTTCTCCCGGTGACCACTGTGTCCCTTGACCCAGTGCCACTCTACCTGGTGACGCTGGTTCTGCTCATCCAGCGCCTGCCACAGGTCCACGTTCTTGACGGGCTGGCGTCCGGCGGTTTTCCAGCCCTTCTTTTTCCAGTTTGCCAACCAGCTGGTGATGCCGTTGCGCACGTAGACCGAATCGGTCGTCACACTGACTGCGCAGGGCTCGCGCAGGGCCCGCAGGCCCTCGATGGCGGCCTGCAGTTCCATGCGGTTATTGGTGGTCTGTGCCTCCCCGCCGTACAGGGTCCGCTCAACGCCCTTGCAACGCAGCAGCACGCCCCATCCGCCGGGACCGGGGTTACCGCGGCATGCCCCGTCGGTAAACATTTCAACCTGTTTCAAGCGCTATTGTCCCTCTGTGGATTTCTGTTGTTGGGCCGCGCCGGACCGGGTCGGACGGAAGGGTGTGGGACTCGGGGTCGGCGCAGGTTTGGGCACCAGCCCTATCAAACGCTCCCGCCGCAGCTGCCATTGCCGCCGCGGCCGATGTACCGCCGACACCTGCTTGATGGCGTGCACGATATACAGTCCGCCAACCGGCAGGTTATGACGGCCGCACCAGTCGTCCAGCCGTATCAGCCAGCTTCGAAATGCGCCACGCCCCGCCAGCGGCACCGCGCCGAGCCGGGTGGCATCCTGTACCTCGCAGCCCAGCAGGTGCAACCAGTCCGTCAGGCGGCTTTCGCTGACACCCCTGTGACCGTGCCAGAGAGAGTTCCGGCTGATACCGCGCAGGCGCGTTCCGAGCCCGAGCAGGCTGTAGGGATTGAAACCGACGATGATCATCTGGCCCTGGGGTGTCAGTACCCGCTGGATCTCCCGCAATACCTGGTGGGGGTTCTCGGCAAAATCGAGGGTGTGATGCGCGATCAGGGTATCGATACTGTCGCTTTCCAGCGGCAATTCGTCCGCTGCGGCCAGCAGGCTGACCTGTGCTCCGGCGCGCTGCGCAGCGTATATCCGGTGGTTGATCGGGCTCGCGGCGAACAGTGCGTGACCGCGGGTGCAGCCGGTCTGCAGCAGGTGATAGCCAAATGCGGTATCGAGAATCCCGTCCACCGCCTTGCGGGTGCCGGCCAGCAGGTATTGGCCCCTGTCGCGGGCATACCAGGATTCCAGTTCCGTCAAGATGTCGATACACTCACCCGTTGTTACACAACCGGTAGGCCCATTGGCGGGTGTGGACCGGCTGCCGTCATGACAAGCCGCCATGGTACTGCATTTCAGCCGGATTGGAACGCTGACATGCCCCGGGCCGGCGCAGCAGCTGCCCCGTGAACCCGTTTTTGTTCCGTCATTTAAGCCCTTAAGGGCAGTAAATGCTGGACTATCCGCCCTCGAGGGCTAGACTTTTTGCGAGGGTACGGCAGAACCTTACAGCACAGGCGGCGTCGAATGTGACACGACAGTCATGGCAGCTTCTTGCATAGGAAAAATAGAAAAATAATACATATCATGAAGTTACCTAGCATACTTACTGCTATTTCTGCCTTTATTGCCCTGTGTGGCTGTCAGTCCATGGGGGGCGCCGGCAGCACCCCGCCCGCTGTTTCGACCCTCGCCCAGCAAAGCCTGTATCCCCACACCCCCGCGCCCGGCAGGCCATTGGCCTGGTCTGTCGGCACGCCCCGGCACAGCAAAACTGAAAACACTGACACCCAGACTGACCTGTGGGAACGCATTCGCTCCCAGCTGAGCTGGCAGGAGATCGAAGACCCCCGGGTGGACAAGGCCCGGGAGGACTACCTGCGGCAGGACAATTACATGCCGATAGTGGCGGAGCGAGGCTCTCTTTACCTGCACTACATCGTGGAGGAGGTTCAACGGCGCGACCTGCCAGTGGAACTCGCCCTGGTACCAATGGTTGAAAGCACCCTGGATCCGTTTGCCCACTCCTCCGGCTCCGCCGCGGGTCTGTGGCAGATCATGCCGGCAACCGGTGAACATCTCGGATTGCAGCAGGACTGGTGGTTCGATGGCAGGCGCGCCGTCCGCGATTCGACCCAGGTGGCCCTGGATTACCTCGAAACGCTGTACGAGACATTCGATAACGACTGGCTGCTGGCCCTGGCCGCCTACAACGCCGGTGAGGGGCGCGTCGCGCGGGCCCAGCGGGAGAACGAAAAAAAGGGACTGCCGACTGATTACTGGTCCCTCGACCTGCCGCGGGAGACGGAGCGCTATGTACCCAAGGTGCTGGCACTGACCCAGATCGTCGCTGAACCCGAGGCACTGGACGTCGAGATACCGCCCCTGCCCAATGAACCGGCCTTTGAAGTGGCAGAACTCGGCGGGCAGATAGAACTGGCGCGGGCGGCGGAGCTGGCGGACATCAGCCTGGAAACACTCAGGGAGCTCAACCCCGGCCAGTTGCGCTGGGCCACCGCGCCGGACCGCCCCCAGGAACTCCTGGTACCGATGGGGACAGGGGCCCGCCTGGAGGAAGAAATCGCCCAGCTGACGCCGGCGGAACGGGTGCGCTGGCGTTACTACTACATCAAGCCCGGCGACAATCTCGTCACGATAGCGAAGAAATTCCGCACCGATGTGGGCTTGCTGCGGCGTGTGAACGGCATCAGCGGCAGCAATATCCGGGCCGGCAGCACCCTCATGATTCCCAGCAGCGACTGGACCCAGGGGCTCGACCTGGTTGCCTCACCGGGACGGGAGCCGATCGGCTACAAGGTCAGGCGCGGGGACTCACTCGCCCGTATCGCCGGGCGATACCAGGTCAGCGTGGATGATATCGTCGCCTGGAATGCCCTGGACCCGGGCAGATACCTGCAGCCGGGGCAGACCCTGAAGCTCCATGTCGGCGGCAGGTGAGGCCCGCCAGCGGATCCGCCATCTGTATTCGTAACACCCGATGACCCCCGGTGAACCCTGCCACACGCCCTACGGCGATTTCCGCCTGGCCCGCTATCCCGCCCGGCGGGATGAGCCCTTGCAGGCCTGGTGTGCAGCCGATCTGCTGCTGCTGGATGAAATCCACCGGCTCGGCACGCCCGGGGCGGACATACTGGTCGCCAACGACGAACACGGTGCCCTGTGCGTCGCGCTGCAGCCCCGCGAACTCTGGACCGATTCCGCCCTGACGGCCCTCGCCCTGCAACACAACCTGGCGCGCAATCAGCTGGCGCCGGTCCCCGTGACCTGGAGCACCGGGCGGCCTCGCGCCGGTGCGGCGCTGGTGGCCCTGCGGATTCCCAAGCAGCTGCCCTACTTTCAGTACCAGCTCGCAGTCCTGTCGCGCCTCCTCGAACCAGGAGCAACGGTGCTGGCGGCGGGTATGGACAAGCATCTCTCGCCGCGGGTCGCTGCATTGCTGGAAGACTATATCGGCCCTGCTGAACGCCACCGGGGCCAGCGCAAGGCACGCCTGTTCAGTGCGCGCAGGGACGACAGGACCGGGCCTGCCGTCGCGCCACCGGCGAGCTACTACTGCGAGGCGCTGGCGGGGGAGTTGCGCTCGCAGCCCAATGTGTTCAGCCAGGACCGGCTGGACGGTGGCAGTCGCCTGTTGCTGGACCAGCTGCGGTCCCTGCAGCCGGCATCGCTGGTCATCGACCTGGCCTGCGGCAACGGTGTGCTCGGTCTCAGCGCCTTCCGGCAGGGGCTGGCCAGCCAGGTGCTGTTTGCCGACGAGTCGGCCATGGCCATCGCCTCCGCCCAGGGGAATGCCGCGCGCCTGTTCCCCGCTGACACCGCCGGCTTTGCCTTTCACCAGGACGACGGCCTGGCACACTACGCGGGCCCGGCGGCGGGGCTTATCCTGTGCAACCCACCCTTTCACCTGAACCACGCGGTGGACGACTATGCCGGGCGGCGCCTGCTTGAGCAGTGTGCCGGGCACTTGCAGCCCGGCGGCAGCCTGTGCATCGTGGCCAACCAGCATCTTGACTACCTGCCCACCCTGCGCCGCCATTTCGGCACGGTGGACAGGCTCGCCCGGGACCGGCGATTCATCGTCTGGCTGGCCCGGCGGGATTGAGGGCCGCCTCAAGGCGTGATCAATGACCCAGCAGTTCGCCCACCAGGGTTGAGACGGCCTCTGTCGCCAGACCGGTACGCCGGTGGTGAAACAGGTCGGTCACCTCGCTCAGCTGGCTGTTGATCTCGACGGTGGTCGCACCTGCGGCGAGCGCGTGTCGCACGAAGCCCGCGGCCGGGTAAACCAGACCCGAGGTTCCGATAGCCACGAACAGGTCGCAATCCGCCAGGCGCGTCTCGATGTCGTCCATGTGGTAGGGGATTTCCCCGAACCAGACCACATCGGGGCGCAACTTGCCACCGGCGCCACAGGCCGGGCAGCTGCTGGCGCCGTCAAAATCCCCCTCGACGTGCATACTGCGCTCACAGGCAGTGCATGACATGGCCCGCAACTCGCCATGCATGTGGCATACCTGGGGGCTGCCACCGCGCTCGTGCAGGTCGTCGACATTCTGGGTGACCAGGAAGACCTCCCCGGGGAAATCGCGCTGCAGGCGGGCGAGGGCCTTGTGCGCCGCGTTCGGCTGTACCCGAGCCAGCTGGGCACGGCGCGCGTTATAGAACCTGTATACCAGGGCCGGATCGCGCCTGAATGCCTCCGGGGTGGCGATGTCCATCGGGTCGTGGCGCTCCCACAATCCGTCGGCGTCGCGAAAGGTCGGAACCCCCGACTCGGCGGAAATCCCGGCGCCGGTCAGTATCACCACCCGGCCAATATAACGGCCATGAAACCAGGACATCCGTCTACTCCCTCGCCCCGAGATCGAGTTCCTTCATATGGTACAGCTGCCCGACACTGGTGAAATACAGGGCGCAACGAATTGCCTCACCGCCCAGCTCGCGCAGCGCGTTGCGGTAGCGCAGCAGTTGTTCGCGATATGCCTCTGCCTGGCGGATAAAAAACGCCTCCAGTGTTTCATCGGGTCCCGGTCGGCTGGTCTTGTAATCGATCAGCCAGCGAACATCGCTGGACGGGTCCACGAAGCTGCGGTCTATCACCAGGTCCTCGACCCGTCCGCTTGCCGGGTCGACCCGGGTCAGCGCCCATTCGCTGCGCGGCTGGCGATGGCTGTTCGACAGAATCCACCTGCCCTCCCCCTCCGGCGCCAGGGTCGTGGCAAGCGCACTCTCCAGCGCGCCCTGTGCCTGGTCCAGCGCAGGACCCCACAGGCCCAGGGCGGCCAGGGCCGTGCGCCAGCGCGCAATATCCCGCCGCTCCGGCGAACGGGGAAGCTCATCGCGACGGGACAGTTCGTCCAGCGCCATATGCACCACCGTGCCCACACAGCGTTCCAGGTAGTTCTCGGCCCTTGGCGGAATGTTGGCACCGTCACCCTCCGGCGCAGCGCCTGGCGCGAGCACCGCTGGCGCAGCCGCAGGCTGCAGGCGCAGCAGCGTCCGGCCGGGCGCAGACGCCTCCCGTACGGGAGCGGGGCCCGCCTCGTGCAGGGTCAGCGCCTGCCGGAAGCTGTCCCATATGGGCCAGAGCAGGCTGCGGGAGGGCGGGGGCCGCAGTTCCCCGCCGGGCTCCGCCTGCAAACTCGCACTCAGCACCAGGCGCCGTATCGCGCGAGTCGCCCCCACATAGAGCAGGCGCGTACTCTCCAGCTGGCTCTTGTCCTTGCGCAACTTGTCCAGGTAGTTGTAAAGCGTGGGCGCGCCTTTCTCGCTGTGATCGTCCGCCGCCAGCAGGAAACTGCGCTTGCCCCCGGGGCCGCTGTGCTCGTCCCACAACAACAGCTCGCGGTCGTCACCCCGTGAAATCCTGGCCAGCTGGGGAATGAACACACAGTCGAACTCCAGCCCCTTGGCCTTGTGCAGGGTCATGATCTGCACCTTGCTGCCCGACTCACCGCCGTTCATGAACTGTCTGTCCAGGCGCGACTGCAGCCACTGGACGTCCAGCCCGCGACCTTCATGCTCCGCCTGTTCCAGCAATTGGAAAAAGCTCTCCGCATCGGTCAGTGCCGCGCTGTCCGGCGCGGTAGCCGGCCCGCCCAGCTGCAACCAGGTGAGCTCGACCCAGGCCCGCAGTCCCAGGCGATCCCGTTTCTGCCGCGCGCTTTGCAAGGCCGGCAGCAGGGCCTCGACCCGTTGCCTGCCGTCCGCCGTCAGGGACTGCCGCAGGGCGCTGTCCTGCAGTGCACACCACACCGGGGTATAGCGCGCGCTGTCGCCCCAGCGGCCGACCCGGAGCAGGTCCGCCAGACACAGGCCGCACCAGGGCGCGCGCAGCAGCGACAGCCATGCGAGGCGATCGGCGTCACAGGCCAGCGCCCGGCACAGTGTCACCAGGTCCCCTACCAGCGAGCACCGGGCCAGGCTGTCCATGGCCTGCGCCGAATAGGGAATCGACAATTGTTGCAGGCCGCTGATCACCGGGGCCAGGTGGCCCCTGCTGCGTCCGAGCACGGCGATACTCGCACATGCAGGATCGGCCCAGGCCTCGGCAATCTGCGCGCAGACGAAGGCGATCTCCTGCCCGGTGGCATCGTCGCCCTGAAAGGCGTGCAGGCCGACGGCAGGGGAAACGCCGGCGGTGCGCACCGCTGCCGCGGGCGTAAAACGCACCCGGCCCCGGTTGATGTCATCGGTCGCGGGAAAGGCTGCCGCAAAGCTGGCATTGACCCATTCCACCAGCCCCGCTTCCGAGCGAAAGTTGCAGCGCAGCTGCAGGTGCTCCAACCGGACACCGTTGAAACCTTCCAGCCGGGCCTTGAGGAACAGGCCGACGTTGGCGCCCCTGAAGCCGTAGATGGACTGCATGCCGTCGCCGACGATCATCACCGTGCGCGGCGCCTGCGGATTGGTTTCATTGTGCTGGCCCCAGCCACGGGTCAGGGCGTGTACCAACTCGTATTGATTGATCGCGGTGTCCTGGAACTCATCCACCAGGATGTGCTCGATCTGGTAATCCAGCCGCAGTGCCAGTTCAGTGGGGGCGTCGTCATCCCCCAGGGCCTGCAGGGCCGACAGGGCGACCTGGCTGTGGTCCACGGCGCCCTCGCGCTGGAACACCAGCAACAGTTCCGCAGCCAGTTGCGGCAGCAGGCGGGAGAGATGAATCAGCAGACGCCAGGATTCACTGCCGGTATCGATTTCCGGGAGGATACTGATATCCGCCACCATCTGCTCCAGGCCGTCCAGCTGCGCCAGTTCCGCCAGGATGTCATTCAGTTGGGCCTTGCGCTCGCCGGGCAGGCCCTTGCCCGCCGGGAATCCCATGCTCTTGTCCAGCCGCTTGCGCCAGGTGCCGGCATTGGTGAGCAGCATGGTTCGCAGGCGGCGCCAGGCGACCATGTCCCCGGGCTCAGTGCCGGGAAACGCCACCGGGCCGGGCTCGCCCAGGTTGGCGGCAGCGTACTGCATCAGGTCCAGCAACTCACCCCGGTAGGGACCCAGTCGCTCGTCCAGTGTGCCCAGCTCTCCCCGCACCAGGTCCCGCACCGTTGCCACCAGGTAGGCCTCGGACTCTTCCGGGGCGTGATGGACGCCGACATAGTGACGCCACTGGTCGCGCCGGGCCAGCATTGCCACCAGCAGGCTTTGCAGACGCTCCCAGTTGTTATCGAAATGCAGCATCAGGGCTTTCATGTCCGCGGCCGCCCCGTCATTGTCATCGACCCGGCGAAACAGCTCCACGACGGCGCGGGCATAGAGTTCACTCGCGTCATCGAGCAGGCTGGCCTGGCCACCGAATTCACTGAGTACCGGCATTTGCCGGGTGAGACCGCCACAGAAACTGTCGATGGTCTTGATATTGAGACGGGAGATATCCCGGACCAGCTGCCAGCCGCCGTGCTCGTCCGCCGCCAGCGCCGCCTGTGCCAGTTGTCGCGTGACCTGCTGGTGGATGGAGTCGCAGGGCTCATCGTGCCGGGCGGCGAGCAGCGCATCCACCACCCGCTCGCGCATCTCTGCCGCGGCCTTACGGGTAAAGGTGATGGCCAGGATTTGCTCGGGCCGCTCCACCCGGGACAGCAGGCGCAGGTAACGCTGGATCAGCAGTTCTGTTTTACCCGACCCGGCGGGGGCGCTGACACAAAAACTGTGTGCGGGATCTATCGCGCGGGCGCGCTCGGCGGCATCCACCACGCTCATACCGGCTCCGCCTCGCTCGCGCCGATCCGGCACAGCGGCTGCAGGCCACACCAGGTGCAGCTGTTGTCCGCCAGCGGGTCTACCCTGGCGTCGCCGGCCAGAAACTCTGCCGCCAGACGTTCCAGGTTGTCGCGCCAGCAGGCGTTCAGCGATTCCCAGTCAGTGGCGGGCATACGCGCCTGTACCACCTTTTCAATATCGGTGGCTATGCCGGGAGCGGCGCCGACCCGGCCCAGCCCCACAAACCGGCTGTCGCGCGGTCGTATCTGGGCAAACGCCAGCGCCGCGGCGGCGTCGGGCGCGGCAATGCCATAGAGCAACAACTGGGGTTTTGCCGGGCGCTCCCCGAGCCAGTCCTGTACCCGGCTGACACCGGACTTGTAGTCGATGATTAGCTGCGAGCCGTCGGCCAGGCGGTCAATCCGGTCCACCCGCAGATTCAGTCGCAGCTGGCCGAGAGTGAGTTCTATATCCTGTTCCCGCTGGCTCACCACAAACTCCGTGCGCAACTTTTCCACCGCCAGCCATTCCCGCAACAAGCCCGCGAGCCGCTGCTCCTCCAGCTGCCAGTAGGCCGACCCCAGCAGCCGCCGGCGCCCGGCCGGAACAGCCGAGATTGCCGCCCGAACAGCGGCTGTTACTGCCTCTGCCTCGGCCGCATCGTCCAGCCCCATCAGGGTGCGGTGATCGAGGATGTCGCCCCACAGGGCGTTCAGGGCATCGTGCAACAGGGAACCGCGATCCGCCGCGGATAGCGCGAGGCTGAATGCCCCCAACGGTTCAACCCGCAGCCGCCGCCTGGCAAAAGCCCGAAACGGGCATTGCGACTGGTCTTCCAGCAGACCGCTGCCACCGCCGACACCGGCGGCCTCGCCCTCCTCGAGCGCTGGTGCCCGGTCATCCGCCAGTTGCTCCAGCGTGCGCTGCTGCCACTGCTGCAGCCAATGGCTGTCGATTGCAGGGGCGACGGCCTCTGCCGCGGTGACGAAGTCCTGCAGCAGTGCGCTGGGCATCTCGGGAACGTCGTCCAGCTGGCGGCAATAGCTGGCGTGCAACAGCGGCGTCGCGCGGGCGTACTGCTCCAGCAGGCCCGCGGCAAACTCCCACTCCCGCTCGGCAGTGGCATGCGGCATCTGCAGTCGCCGCTGCAGCGCCTGGGGTATGAAGGGACTGGGTCGCGCCGGTGCCGGCCAGCGCCCGGCCTGCATGCCACACAGCCACAGCTGGTCGAATGCCAGGCCGGCGGCCTCCAGTGGCCCCAGCACCTGGACACTGCTGTCTGCCGTCCGGGGCTGTGACATCTGCCGGGCGCAGCTGCTGCGCAGCAAGGCCAGCGCCCGGCCATAGTCCAGAGGTTCGCAGACCGCATCGTAGTGGCAGAATTCATCCAGGGTGCGGTACCACAATGCCACCTGCTGGAATTCCAGCGAGTCCAGGGGCCCGCTGCCGGGCCATCCCCAGACGGTAAGCACCGCACAAAAATGCTCTACCCACGCGGAGGGCAGATGGCGCTGGCGCAGCTCTCGGAGTGTCGAGATACCCAGGAGATGTCGTCCCAGCGACAGACCACTCTCCTGCCCGAGCCGGACCTCGCAGGCCGCGTGGCGCAGGTCCACGGTATCCAACTCCTCCCGGCCTGCGTCGAACAGCCGGGTCAGGAAATAATTGGCCAGGGGAGTGGCGGCGTCCGGCAGGTCCAGGAAGCGTGAGCGCAACAGTGCCTGCACGGCGGCAACCGTCGTTCTCGGGCCCGCCAGGGCCAGCGCCGCCAGTGCGTCGCGTATCACCGGTGTCCTGTCCAGCGCGATACCGGTGGAGAAATTGACAGGCAGGCTGGCGTAGTTTTCGCCCAGGCAGTCGAACTCCCGGCGCAGCAGGTATTCCAGCGCCACGCGATCAGCCGCCATGTCGCTCAGGACGATACCGATCGAGGCCGCGGGCTGTTCCCTGCTCGTCTGTGCAGCCCAGCGCGCCACCGCCTGCAGCTCGGCGCGCTTGTCCGTGAAGGCGTGCAGCTGGCGCGCGCCGATTTGTCCGGCAGGGGCTATCTCCAGGACACGCTCCGACAGCGCGGACACGGCCACCCGGTACAGCGGCGGAATGTCGTCGAACTCAAGCAGTGCCACCCGGCTCGCGGGCAGTTTGCCGGCGCAGGCCTGCAGCTGCCGGATGCAATCATCGGGGGTGGCCATGCCCGCGCTGTGCAGACGCTGGTCAAACAGATCGAGCCAGCGCAGGAATGTGGCGCAATCGGCATCCATCCCGAACAGTTGGCGTATGTTTGGCTGGCGGGTATCCACCTGCCACCGCTGCAGCGTTTCCCTGGCCTGGCTGGCCAGTTCGGCCGCCGCCGCGGGGCGCAGCAGGTGATAGCGGCCGGTTTCGCGCTCTTCCCGGGCAATGACCTGCTGCCACAACTCCAGCGACTGCCCGCTGCTGATCTGCACCTGCGGGGGCAGCAGGCCGAGCGCCACAGCCTGCTGCCACTGCGGCTGCAGCCAGCTGGACAGGGGCTGTACCGGGACCGGCTCCCACACGCTGGCGCCGCTGCCGGCCTGGTGTGCGTCCCACTCCGACTTGATCCGCCGCGCCAGGCGATAGTTGGGTGTGAGCAGTACGAAACCGCTTTCCACCAGCGGAACCAGTGGCGAGATATCATACAGCGTGGGCGTCAATCGTCACTCCTTGCCTGCTCCAGCGCCGCCGCCTGTTGCCCGGCGATGCCTACCCAATGTGGCGCCAGTGCTATAGAATTCCGCCCCCGACGCCGGGCAGCGGCGCCATTTCCGGCGCCAAAACGGCTGGCCGGGATGTGAAATGACTGTATCAGGTAACTACCGATGAGCAATATCGAAGTCCACAATATCAATGTTGGATCGCAGGACGTACTGGTCACACCGGAGCAACTGAAGCGCGCCCTGCCGATGTCCAACCACGTCCACGACGTGGTGACGGGCAGCCGCAAGGTAATCCAGGATATCCTGGATCGCAAGGATCATAGGATATTCGTGGTGGTCGGCCCCTGTTCCATCCATGACCCCGTGGCGGCGATGGACTACGCCCGCCGGCTGAAAGCCCTGGCGGACGAACTGGCCGACACCATGTACATCGTCATGCGCGTGTACTTTGAAAAACCGCGCACCACCGTGGGATGGAAAGGGCTGATCAATGACCCGCACCTCGATGACTCCTTCAAAATCGAGGAGGGCCTGCATATTGGCCGCCAGCTGCTGCTGGACATTCTTGAACTGGGCCTGCCCACCTCCACAGAAGCGCTGGACCCGATCTCGCCCCAGTACCTGCAGGACCTGATCAGCTGGAGCGCCATTGGCGCCCGCACCACCGAATCCCAGACCCATCGGGAAATGGCCAGTGGACTGTCCTCGCCGGTGGGCTTCAAAAACGGCACGGACGGCGGCCTGACGGTGGCCACCAATGCCCTCAATTCAGTCGCCAAGCCCCACCGTTTCCTGGGAATCAACAGCGAAGGCCAGGTCGCGGTCTTCACCACCCGCGGCAACCCCTACGGGCATATCGTGCTGCGCGGCGGCAGCGGCGGCCCCAACTACGATTCGGTGCACATTCGACTGTGCGAAGAGGCGCTGGCGAAGGCCGGCGTGCCGTGCAATATCATGGTCGACTGCAGCCACGCCAACAGCAACAAGCAACCTGAACTGCAGCCCCTGGTGGTCGAGAACGTGGCCAACCAGATTGTCGAGGGCAACAAGTCGATCGTTGGACTGATGATCGAAAGCAATATCAATGCGGGCAGCCAGTCGATCCCGGCCAACCTGGACGAGCTGGCCTACGGCGTTTCGGTTACCGATGGCTGCATCGGCTGGGAAGCGACGGAACACTGCCTGCGAGCCATGCGGGACAAGGTGAAACCGGTATTGCCCGGGCGCCTGTCCTGACCGGGGCCGGAACCGCCGCTGAGCGGGCTCAGTAATACGCCTGGGTGCGGTCGCTGTGGTCCGTCATATCACGCACGCCCTGTAGCTGGGGCAGCTGCTCCAGCAGGGTTTTCTCCACGCCGCTCTTGAGCGTCATATCGACTGCGCTGCAGCCCTGGCAGCCGCCACCGAAGCGCAGCACCGCGTAGAAATCATCCGTGACTTCCACCAGGCTCACCTCGCCACCGTGGGCCGCCAGCGAGGGATTTATCTCGTTGTAAAGCACATAATTGATACGGTCTTCCAGCGGGCTGTCCGCGTCCACCCGGGGCATCTTGGCATTGGGTGCCTTGATGGTGAGTTGCCCCCCCATCCGGTCCTTGGCATAGTCGACCAGGGCGTCTTCCAGGAAGGGCAGACTGCGGGCATCGAACCAGGCCTTGAAACCCCTGAGCTCGCGCTCCTCGTCCCCTTCCTGCAGATCACCCTCGCGGCAGTAGGCGATACAGGTCTCGGCCTTCGCCGTACCAGGCTGGTTGATAAACACCCTTACACCCAGCGCATCCTCCTGTTTTGACAGCAGTTCTGCGAGGTAGTCCTGGGCGGATTCAGTAATGGTGACCATTGCACATTCCATTCCGAGTAAATTACTCAGGTATTCTACCAAACTTGTTCACAAAAACGCGAGCACCACCTGCTGGCCGCCTGTCAATCTGCTAGACTAGCCAGCTTTTTCAGCAGGAGCACCCGCCGCTCCAGCCTCAGAAACCTGGACAGATCATGGCAACCGACCCGCAACAACCGACTTCCCTGGAGCAGGCCCTGCGCCGCCGCATTCTGGTACTGGATGGCGCCATGGGAACGATGATCCAGGCCGAAGGCCTGCAGGAAGCGGATTACCGCGGTGAGCGCTTTGCGGATCACCCCTACGATCTGAAGGGCAATAACGACCTGTTGTCCCTGACCCGCCCCGATATCATTGCCGGTATTCACCGGCGTTATCTCGACGCGGGCGCCGACATCATCGAGACCAACACATTCAACAGCACAGCGATTGCCCAGGATGACTACAAGCTGGGCACCCTGTCGGCCGAACTCAATCTGGCGGCGGCCCGCATCGCCAGGGAGGTGGCCGACCAGGTCACGGCTCTGGACCCGGACAAACCGCGCTTCGTCGCGGGCGTGCTCGGGCCGACCCCGAAAACCGCCTCGATCTCGCCGGATGTGAACGACCCCGGTGCCCGCAGCGTGACCTTTGACCAGCTGCGCCAGGACTATGCCGTGGCCACCCGGGCGCTGCTGGAAGGCGGTGTCGACCTGCTGCTGATCGAGACCATTTTCGATACCCTCAATGCCAAGGCGGCGATATTCGCGGTCAGGGAAGTGTTCGATGAACTCGAACGCGAGTGGCCACTGATGATTTCCGTGACCTTCCCCGACATCAGCGGCCGGGTGCTGTCCGGGCAGAATGCGGAAGCGTTCTGGAACTCGGTGGCCCACGCCCGGCCACTCATTATGGGCACCAACTGTGGCCGGCGCTTCAAGGAGATCCGCCCCTTTATCGAAGAGTTGTCCAACGTGGCCGACTGCTATTTCAGCGCCCACCTCAACGCCGGGCTGCCCAACGCCTTCGGTGAATTCGACGAGACCCCGGCCATCATGTACGAGGACTTCCGCTGCTTTGCCGAGCGCGGCTTCCTGAACCTGGCCGGCGGCTGCTGCGGCACCACGCCGGCCCATATCCAGGCGATCGCCGACGCGGTGCGGGACGTGCCACCCAGGGCAATCCCCAGGCGCGCGCCCGCCTGCCGCCTGAGCGGCCTGGAACCGTTCAATATCACCGCGGACAGCCTGTTCGTTAATGTCGGTGAACGCTGCAACGTCACCGGGTCGGCCAAATTCAAGCGTCTTATTCTGGATGGCGACTACGAGGCGGCGCTCTAGGTGGCCCGCACCCAGGTGGCGGATGGTGCCCAGATCATCGATATCAACATGGACGAGGGCATGCTGGACGCGAAGGCGGCGATGGTCACCTTCCTCAACCTGGTGGCTGCCGAGCCCGATATCTCCCGGGTGCCGATCATGGTGGACTCCTCCAAGTGGGAAGTCATCGAAGCGGGCCTGAAGTGCATCCAGGGCAAGGCGGTGGTGAATTCGATCAGCCTCAAAGCCGGTGAGGGGGAATTCCTCGCCCAGGCGCGGCTGTGCCAGCGCTACGGTGCTGCGGTCGTGGTGATGGCCTTCGATGAAAATGGCCAGGCGGACAACCTGCAGCGGCGCAAGGATATCTGCAAGCGCTGTTACGACCTGCTGGTGGACACACTGGATTTCAATCCCAACGACATTATTTTCGACCCCAATATTTTTGCGGTGGCCACCGGCATCGAGGAGCACAACAACTACGCCGTTGAATTTATCGAGGCGACGCGCTACATAAAAGCGGAGCTGCCTGGCGCCCTGGTGTCGGGCGGCGTATCCAACGTGTCCTTCTCCTTTCGCGGCAACGATGCGGTGCGCGAGGCGATCCACTCGGTATTCCTCTACCACGCGATTCGCGCCGGCATGGATATGGGTATCGTCAACGCCGGGCAGCTTGCGGTCTACGATGACCTGCCCGAGGACCTCAAGGAGGGCGTCGAGGACGTCATTCTCAACCGCCGGGACGATGGCACCGAACGCCTGCTGGCCCTGGCCGAGCGCTATCGTTCCAGTGGTGCGGGCGAGGCCCGCGTGGAAGACCTGAGCTGGCGGGAACAGGATGTGGCCAAGCGGCTGGAGTACGCCCTGGTCAAGGGCATCAACACCTGGGTGGTGGAAGATGCGGAGGAAGCCCGGCACAACTACTCGCGCCCGATCGAGGTGATCGAGGGGCCGCTGATGGACGGCATGAACGTGGTGGGCGACCTGTTCGGCGAAGGCAAGATGTTCCTCCCCCAGGTGGTCAAGAGCGCCCGGGTGATGAAGCAGGCGGTGGCGTACCTGCAGCCGTTCATCGAGGAGGAGAAAACAGAAGGCAACAATACCAACGGCAAGATACTGATGGCCACGGTGAAGGGCGACGTCCACGATATCGGCAAGAATATCGTGGGCATCGTGCTGCAGTGCAATAACTTCGAGGTCATCGACCTGGGGGTGATGGTTTCCTGCGACGAGATCCTGCGAGTGGCGCGTGAAGAGCGGGTGGACATCATCGGTCTCAGCGGACTCATCACGCCCTCCCTGGACGAGATGGTGCATGTCGCCAGCGAAATGCAGCGGCAGGAATTCGACCTGCCACTGATGATCGGCGGCGCCACCACGTCCAAGGCCCACACGGCGGTGAAAATCGAGCCACACTACAATCGCGACGTGGTGGTTTACGTGCCCGACGCGTCGCGCAGTGTGTCCGTGGCCACCCAGCTGGTGGGGGACGCCAAAAGCGCTTTCGTCGCCGCCCGCCGGGAAGAGTATGAGCAGGTGCGCGAGCGGGTCGCCAACCGTCAGCCCAAGAGTCGACAGCGCAGCTACGAGGAGGCCGTGGCCCACGGCCTGCAGCTGGACTGGTCGCACTACACACCGCCGCGCCCCTCCTTCATCGGCACCCGGGTGTTCGAGGACTTCCCGCTGGAACAACTGGTAGACACTATCGACTGGACGCCCTTTTTCATCACCTGGGAACTCGCCGGAAAGTATCCGGCTATTCTCAAGGACGAGGTGATCGGTGAGCAGGCCACCGAGCTGTTCCGCGACGCCCAGGCCATGTTACGGCGTATTATCGACGAGAACCTGCTGCAGGCCCGCGCCACCATCGGCTTCTGGCCCGCGGCCCGCTCCGGTGCGGACGACATCCTGGTCTACAGCGATGAGTCGCGCAGCGAGGTACTGGCTACCCTGCACGAACTGCGCCAGCAGGTAGAGAAACCCAATGGCAAGCCAAACCTGAGCCTGGCGGACTTTATCGCCCCAGAGGACAGTGGTGTAAAAGACTATATCGGCGGCTTCTGCGTGACCACGGGGCACGGCGTCAGGGAGCTGGCGGCGCAATTCGAAGCCGCCCACGACGACTACAACAGTATCCTGCTCAAGGCCCTGGCGGACCGGCTTGCGGAATCCTTTGCGGAGCACCTGCACCGCCTGGTGCGGACCGAGTACTGGGGCTACGCCAGCGGTGAACAACTGAGTAACGATGAGCTGATCAAGGAACGCTACCGGGGTATCCGCCCCGCACCCGGGTATCCGGCCTGCCCCGACCACACGGAGAAAGCCACCCTGTTCAGGCTGCTCGACGCGCCCAACAGCTGCGGGGTAACCCTCTCGGAAAGCTTCGCCATGAGCCCGGCAGCGGCGGTGAGCGGGTTCTACTACTCCCACCCCGAGGCCAGCTATTTCGCGGTGGGAAAAATCGGCCGCGACCAGGTGGAGGATATCGCCCGCCGCAAGGGCCTGCCCGTCGCGACCATGGAACGCTGGCTGCGGCCCAACCTGGATTACTAGCGAGGAGTTATGCGATGAAGGACCGGGAAGACCAGGAAGAACAGGAGCAAAAGAGCGAGAAGCCGTTAAACCCCCTGCAGGTGGTCAGCAGCGTTATGGCAGCCGGCCTGGGGGTTCAGAGCAGTAAAAACAGGGAACGGGACTTCAAACACGGCCGGCTGGGCGTGTTTATCGCAGCGGGCATTATTTTTACCCTGCTGTTTATCGGCACCGTTTTCACGGTGGTGCAACTGGTGTTGAAAGGCAGCGGGGACTGAGCCGGACCGGCCCGGGCCCCCGGGACCGTCAACCGGGCATGCCGGACAGCCAGATATACATGGCCAGCACGATGACTCCGATCACCGCGGTCACCGCAATGGCGTCGGCCACGCCATCGTCTTCACGTTCGGTGTTGCTCTTGTCAGACATTGTTCTCTCCGCGGTAGAATTGATTGAGACTGCGCATTATAGCAGCATAAGCCACTTTCCCAAGCATTGCGCGAGCCCGACCGGGGGCGTGTTTCAGACCCGCCGCCACAGTTCTAACCTTATGAATTTTCTTACTAATTACTGCCACGCCATTTCTGGTAATGTAGCGACCCCCGGGAAGCAGGTATCGCCCCGGGCCCACGGAAGCAGGATATTTTGATGTACGTTTACGACCAATACGACCAGACCATTGTCGACGAGAGAGTCGCCCAGTTTCGGGGCCAGACGGCGCGTTTTCTTGCAGGCCAGCTGACCGAGGGCGAGTTCCTGCCACTGCGCCTGCAAAACGGGCTCTACCTGCAGCGCCTTGCGCCGATGCTGCGAATCGCAGTGCCCTACGGCCTGCTCAACAGCAGCCAGCTGCGCAAGCTGGCTGAGATCACCAGGGTATTCGACAAGGGCTACGCGCACGTCAGTACCCGCCAGAATATCCAGCTCAACTGGCCGCAGCTGGAAGAGGTTCCCGACATCCTGGCGGAACTGGCCAGCGTGCAGATACACGCGATACAGACCAGTGGCAATTGTATTCGCAATACCACCACAGACCAGTACGCCGGGGTAGCCACCGACGAGCTCGAAGACCCCCGGCCCTACTGCGAAATCATCCGGCAATGGTCCACCCTGCACCCGGAATTCGCCTTCCTGCCGCGCAAGTTCAAGATTGCCGTCTGCGGTACGCGCGAGGACCGCGCCGCGATCCACGCCCACGATATCGGTGTCGAGCTGGTCGCCGGGGACAGCGGCGAAATCGGCTGCAGGATCCTCGCGGGCGGCGGCCTGGGCCGCACCCCGGTCATCGGCTCGGTGATCTGCGACTGGCTCGACAAGAAACACCTGCTGACTTACCTGGAAGCTATTTTGCGGGTATACAACCAGAACGGCCGCAGGGACAACAAGTACAAGGCAAGGATCAAGATACTGGTAAAGGCGATGGGCGTTGACGCCTTTCGCGAGGCGGTCGAACAGGAGTGGGAACTGCTCAGGGACGGCCCCTCCACCCTGACCGAGGCGGAAATCAACCGGGCGAAATCCTTCTTTACGGAACCGCCCTACCCCGCCCTCGATGACGCGGCCGCACGGGCGGGCCTGGCGGAACAGGCCGCGGCCGACCCGATTTTCGGCAACTGGGTAAAGCGCAATACGGTGGAGCACCGGGTGGCCGGACACCGCATCGTCAACCTGTCCCTCAAGGCCACGGGCTATGCGCCCGGTGATATCACCGACGGGCAGCTGGAACTGGTTGCCGACCTGGCAGATGAATTTTCCTTCGGCGAGGTTCGCACCACGCACCAGCAGAATATGGTACTGGCCGATGTGCGGATGGACCAGTTGTACTCACTGTGGCAGCGCCTGCAACGCGCTGGCCTGGCCACACCCAACCACGGTTACCTCACCGACATGATCTGCTGCCCCGGCGGCGATTACTGCTCGCTGGCCAACGCCAAGTCGATTCCGGTGGCCGAGGCCATACAGTCGCGCTTCGACGACCTGGACTATCTCTACGACCTGGGTCCTATCGAATTGAATATCAGCGGCTGCATGAATGCCTGTGGCCACCACCACATCGGTCACATCGGTATTCTCGGGGTAGACAAGAAGGGCGAGGAGTTCTACCAGGTGTGCCTGGGCGGCAGCCAGGCCAAGGATGCCTCGATCGGTAAAATCCTGGGCCCCTCCTTCAGCCAGCAGGATATGCCCGAAGTGATCGAAAAGCTGCTGTCCACCTACCTTGAGTTGCGCGAGGGGGAGGAGATTTTCCTCGATACCTACCGCCGCGTGGGGATAGAGCCATTCAAGGAGCGCGTTTATGCCAGGGCTGATTAAACAGGGCCAGATCGTCGAGGATAACTGGCTGCCGGCTGATCCCGACGCGGCCACTGTCGGCGAAGGCCAGATACTGAGCCTCGACCAGTGGCTGAACTCGGAACAACCATCCGGAAGGGCCGTCATGCTGGAACCGGGACAGGCCCCCAACCCACTGTTCGATCACCTCGAACGGATATCCATGATCGCCATCAACTTTCCTGTTTTTACCGACGGGCGGGGATTTTCCTATGCCCGGGAGCTGCGCGAGCGCGGCTTTAACGGCGAGCTGCGCGCCTGCGGCCATTTTATTCGCGACCAGATGACCTACCTGCGCCGCTGTGGTTTCGACGCGTTCCAGCCCGCCGAGGCGGCCCACCTGGAGGATTACCTGGCCGGGCTGAATGATTTCAGCGAGTCCTACCAGGCTGCCATCGACCAGCCGCTACCGCTGTTCCGGCGCAGGAATTGATCCGCCGTCCTGTGTCAGGGGCGGACTTGCTTGATACACTGCCTGCTGGGCACAACGGATACCCCGGTAAATGGAACTTAGCAGCGTCACTTTCTCCTTCTTCCTGATTTTCACCGGGGCTGCCATCTTCGCCTCGGTAGCGCTGTACACACGCCAACCGCTGATCATCGCCTATATCGCCCTGGGCGCCTGCATTGGCCCCTATGGCATGTCTTTGGTTAAAGACCTGAGCCTGCTGTCCGATATCGGCCACGTGGGAATTATCTTCCTGCTGTTCCTGCTGGGACTGGACATGCACCCCCAGGCGCTGTGGTCTACCCTGCGAAAGTCCATCGTGGTGGCGGTGTTCAGTTCGATCGTTTTTCTCGGCATGGGTTTCGGCGTCGCAGGGCTGTTCGGCTTCGACACGACTGACGCCCTGATCATCGGCGCCGCGATGATGTTCTCCTCCACCATCATCGGAATCAAGCTGCTGCCGACAACGGTTTTGCACCACCGGCACATTGGCGAACTGATGATCGGCCTGTTGCTGCTGCAGGACGTGCTGGCCATCGTGGTCCTGATGGTCCTGCTGAGCGCGGCCCCGGGCAACACCGACACCGCGGGAATGAGCCTCGTCTATTCACTGCTCAGCCTGCCGCTGCTGGCGGGTGGCGCACTGCTCACCGTGCGCTATGTCCTCCTTCCGCTGATCACCCGTTTCGACCGCTTCCACGAGTACATTTTCCTGCTGGCCATCGGCTGGTGCCTGGGTCTGGCCGAGGGCGCCAGGTTACTTGGCTTGTCCGAGGAGATCGGCGCCTTCATCGCGGGAATTACCATCGCAACCAGCCCGATTTCCCAGTACATCGCCGTCAACCTGAAGCCCCTGCGGGATTTCTTCCTGATCCTCTTTTTCTTCTCGGTCGGCGCGCGCTTCGATCTCGCCCTCCTGGGCCAGGTTCTCGCACCCGCCCTGGTTCTGTCGGTCCTGGTTCTGGGCCTGAAGCCCGTGGTCTACCGCTTCCTGCTCAAGGGCGTCAGCGAAAAGCGCACCCTGGCCTGGGACCTGGGTTTCCGCCTCGGCCAGGCCAGTGAGTTCTCGCTCCTGATCGCCTACGTGGCGGTCGCCAACGCCCTGATTTCCGAACAGGCTTCACTGCTGATCCAGGCTACGACCATTATCACCCTGCTGGTGTCGTCCTACATCGTGGTGCTCAACTACCCTACCCCGATCGCTATTTCGGATCGCTTGCGGCGGGATTAGTGCTCTTACCGGAGTGCGCTCCTCGCTAGTGTAGGTCGGCGCAATTCCTGCGCCAGGCGTTAGCGAGGGGACGGCCCGGATCGGCCATAGCCCCACCAGGAAATTCGGCTGCTGCGCAACTCGACCAAAATTGCTACGCAATTTTTGGGACTCGAACAGTGCTCGCAGAAAGCCCCGAATTTCCTGGTGGGGCAAAGCATGGCCTGACTGATCCGGGCCGTCCCCGCGCTAACGCCTTACCATCGAGCGCAAACAAAGCATGGATTTGAACGCATTCACCTCTTGTTGCGATATTTAACACTTGGCTCGTTAATTCGAGTGCTCAAACATGTCTAGTCACTCTGATGCCGGTCATATATCTCGACAATCGATTGATTATTGCTTCGTGGCTTATACGACGGTAGAAGGTGATGCCAGCCTGGTCCCCCCCGAATCAGTCAGGCCATGCTTAGCGGAGCAGGTAAATTCGGGGCTTTCTGCGAGCACTGTTCGAGTCCCAAAAATTGCGCAGCAATTTTGGTCGAGTTGCGCAGCAGCCGAATTTGCCTGCGGAGCTATGGCCGATTCGG
>JAZBNW010000347.1:0-3664 GCA_036350855.1 Halieaceae bacterium | reverse complement strand
GCCCTTCTCAGGCAGGTAGCCGTCTTCGCCCATCGCCTTGTTGGAGGTGAACTCTACCGCATATTCCTGGATACCGGGAATCTTGCCCACATGGGCGCGCTTGATGTAGAAGTACAATGGACGTGAAACGGGGTAGTCTCCGCTGGAGATAGTCTCGAAGGTCGGCGTCACGCCATCGATCAGTGAACCCTGGACCTTGTCGCCATTTTCCTCCAGGAAGCTGAAGCCGAAGATTCCCACCGCATTCGGGTTGGCGTCGAGTTTCTGCACGATCAGGTTGTCGTTCTCGCCCGCCTCTATATAGGCACCGTCTTCACGCACGGCGTAGGCCACGGAATCGAACAGGTCCTCGCCCTTGGGAGCCTTGCCCTTCTGCTCCTGCAGGGCCTGGTAGAACCCCTCGGGCAGGCCGAGCTTGGCCATAGCCGATTTTATCTCCGCCACCTGGTCGGCTGACAGATCACGCAGGGCCTTCAGTTCAGGTATTGCTTTTGCACCGCCGCCCATGGCCAGCTCGGCAAAGGCGTCCCGGGTGCCCGATGTCGGCGGCGGGCCCAGCACTTCGATGGTCGTGGCGGGCAGCGCGGGATTGACGTCCTTCCAGGTCTTGTTGGGGTTGGCCATCAGCTTGCCGTCCGGGCCGGGTATGTCCTTGGCCAGGGCCAGGTAAATATCCTTGAGGGACAGCTCCAGTTTGGGCGCGCTCCTGGCGTTTGCCAGGGCGATGCCATCATAACCGACCAGCACCTCGACGACTTCGGTAACCCCATTGTTCTGGCAATCGTCGAACTCGCTCTGCTTGATTCTGCGGGAGGAGTTTGTGATATCCGGCGTGTTGGCGCCAACGCCCTTGCAGAAAAGCTTGAGTCCACCACCGGATCCGGTGGATTCGATCTTGGGTGTCTTGAAGCCCGTGGAGCGGCCGAAGCGCTCGGCGACGACGGTGGCAAACGGGTACACGGTGGAAGAACCAACGATACTGATGGTATCGCGTCCCGCCGCCTGGGCTGTGGCTGAGCCACCAATGATGGCGGCGAGGGCGACTGCACTCAGTGGACATTTTTTCACGTGATCTGTACTCCCTGACTATGACTGGAGCGAAGTTCGGGGCCTGCTCCGGGTACCCGCAGGCGATTCTATGCCAGCTTTGTTACGGAATTGTTACAACAGGGGCAGGACCGGGGCACGAACACCACAAACCTGGCCCTGTGGCGCTATTCCCCGAGTTCCGCGAGACGGCCGTGGCGGACATCCATCCCCCGGACGAGATAGATGACATGTTCGGCGATATTGCTGGCATGGTCGCCGATACGCTCAAGACTTCGCAGAGCCCACATTTCATTGATAATGCTTCCGATCGAACGGGGATCCTCCATCATGAAGGTCATCAGGCTGCGCAGGGCGCTGCCGTACTCCTTGTCGACGATACTGTCATTTTTCACCACCTCGACCGCCGTTTGCACATCGAGGCGGGCGAACGCGTCGAGCGAGCGCCGCAGCATGTCGGCCACATGGGTGCCGATATGACGGATCTCGATAAAGTGACTGGGCGAGTTGCCAGCCTCGGACAGGCGCATCGCCTGCCTCGCCACCTTGGCCGCCTCGTCGCCTATGCGCTCCAGGTCCGTATTGACCTTGATAATCGCCACCACCAGTCGCAAGTCACTGGCCGCCGGCTGGCGCCGGGCCAGGATCGAGGCGCACTGGTCATCGATGGACATCTCCATCTGGTTCACCTCGTGATCCCGGTTGATGATGACCTCCGCCTGACCGCTGTCCATCGTTAACAGCGCCTCGATGGCGCTCGCCAGTTGCTGCTCCACCTTGCCGCCCATCTCAAGCATGTAATTGCGCAGCTCTTCCAGCTCGGTGTTGAACTGACCGGAAATGTGGTGCATGTAATCTTCTTGTTTCAGCATCTCTCTTACCGCCCTGCCAATAACTGTTGGTTCATGATGCCACAGATGCGCTCACCCGTGGCTGTGTGGCAACCTTGCCCTGGACCGGAAACACCAGGCTGAAGGAACTGCCCTTGCCCAGCTTGCTCTCTATCTGCAGCCGCGCCCCATGACTTGCCGCCACGTGCTTGACGATAGCCAGCCCCAGGCCGGTGCCGCCGCCACAGCTGGCGGCCCTGCTGTCCTCCACCCGGTAAAACCGCTCGGTCAGCCGCGGGATATCGGCCGCGTCGACCCCTATACCCTCATCCCTGACAGTGAGGTAACAACTGCCATCGCGCCGGAACCAACTGACGTGTACCACACTGTCGTCCCCGCTGTACTTGATCGCGTTCACTACCAGGTTGGACACGGCGCTGTACAACTCGCGATAATCGCCCGGTACCTTGTCATCCGCCGACAGCTCCAGTTCCACCTTGCGCTGCGGGTACGCGGTTCCCAGCTCGTCCTGTAACTCGGCCAGCAGGGCGCGGATATCCACCGGGGCGTGGGCTTCAACTCCCTGCTCGCTCTCGATGCGCGACAACCACAGGAGATCCTTTAGCAGGGTCTCCATGCGCTCGGCCTGTTGCAGCATTTGCTGCAGGGGCTTGACGTAGACCTGGGGCAATTTGCTGGTATCGCTGAGGAACGTTCCCAGATACCCGCTGATCACGGTCAGCGGGGTACGCAGTTCGTGGGAAACATTGGCAACGAAATCCTTGCGCACCTTTTCCATGCGCACGGCGGCGGTGATGTCGCGGATAAAGAGCAGCCTGTCGCCGTCGCCAAAGCGGGTGATTTCAAGCCGCAGCCAGGTGCCAGCATCCCCCGCGGTGCGATACTCAAGGGGTTCGCCGAATTCGCCGCGGTTGAAATAACGCAGGAACTCCGGCGCACGCACCAGGTTCATGAGGCTCGCCCCGCGGTCGGCAGCGCGCAGGCCCAGCAAAGTTTGCGCCGGCTCGTTGAACCACTTCAGCACCCCGTGATCATCGACGATGGCGACGCCGTCGCGCATCGAGGAGAAGGAGTCCTGCAGGTAATCCACGGTCGATTGCAGCCGCAGCCGGGCGTCGCGTCCCCGCTTCTGCATCTGGTACATCTGGCTCAGCAGGTCTCCCCAGATGCCATAGGTCTCGGGCGGGGGTTCGCCGGGTGTGCGCAGCCACTGCTGCACCCGGTGCATCTGGTACAGCCAGAATACCAGCAGGAGCAGCAGTGTGAGGGCAACCGCGAGCAGGGGTTGCCCGTAATACCAGCCGATCGCGGCCGCAACTGCGAGCAGCAGCCCTACCCTGCCTGCAACAGTCAACCAGCTCATCTGCCTTCTCCCTAGGCCACCCCGCGGGAGGAGAACCGGTAGCCGGTACCCCGCACCGTCTGGATAAGATTACTGTAGTCGCCGTGCGGAGATTGCAGGGCCTTGCGCAGGCGACGGATATGCACGTCGATGGTACGCTCCTCCACATACACGTTGGCACCCCACACCTGGTCCAGCAACTGGCTGCGGGTATACGCGCGCTCCGGGTGGGACATGAAAAATTGCAGGAGCTTGAATTCCGTCGGACCCATTTCCACCGGCTCCTCGCCGATCAGCACCCGCCGGCTCTCGCCATCCAGCACCAGCTCGCTTACCTGCATCCGCTCATTGGCCGGGCCGCCGCCGCTGCGCCGCAGCAAAGCCCGGACCCGGGCAATCAGTTCCCTGGGCGCAAAGGGTTTGG
>JAZBNW010000346.1:0-3337 GCA_036350855.1 Halieaceae bacterium | reverse complement strand
CTCCCCGCATATCTCCAGTACCTGCTCCTTGACCAGGGGATGAATCTGGTCGCCCGCGATCAGGCGGTTACCACAGCGCATTTCCTGGGCCAGCGCCGGCAGGGCAAGGCTGGAGAGTGCTGCGCTCAGGACTAACATTCTAATATTTAACATAGCTAACTTCCTGTGGTATGTGGATTGAACCATGGTCAAACAAGCCTGCCAGGTCTGGATCTCGCCCGGGTTTCTCGTCCCCTGCTTGCGGCGACTATAGATCAACGGTTGTTTTGCGACAAGTTGCGCTCCGGGAGGCCGTTCCCTGCAGTGCTTGCCCCCGGGTAGAGCGGGTTCTCCAGCCAGAGCACACCCTGGCCCGAGGTAAATACCCCTGCGCCTTCCTCGGTGGTAATAATATCCAGGTCGCCGTCCTCGTCGATATCCACCAGTCGAAGGTTGTCGTATTTCATATAGTCTGCGTAGGGTGTGAGATTGACCAGGTCCCAGGTGACACCGCTGGGTATGTCCGTTCGCGGGGTCATCATGAACACGCCGTGGCCGTGACCGCTGCCCGTGAATACCACGTCGATCTGGTCGTCGCCGTCGACATAGCCACAGGCCACGCCCTTGATCACAAACTTGCGACCACTGCTTTGTTCACTGCGCAGGCTGTCGGAGCTGATCGGGTACTCCTCCCAGTGACGACCGCTGGCGTCCAGCCGCTTGAGCCATTTTGCCACCATGCCCGAGTCGTGGGATGTCGCCACGATAATATCTTCCATGCCATCGACAACGTGGTCACAGAACGTAAATTCGCTGCCCCGCTCGGCAATCATAATGCGTTCCCAGTCTGCGCTGGCCGCTGACTCACCCAGCGCCTGTTGCCCGGGATTGCGGAACCAGCCAACACCGTTTCTGCCGGCGAACACGATATCCGCCAGGCCATCCGCATCCATATCCCTGATCAGCAGTGTCACGGTCTTGACGTCGACGGCGCCGACATAGAAACGCTGCCACTGAACGGGATTGCCCTGGTGCGCCCCCGGCGGCGCCTTGAACCAGAAGATGCCCGCTTTTCCGTCGCCATCCATGTCCCGGGTGCCGGCGACGATGTCGGCCCCGTCTACGCCGTCGATCTGGGCTGCCCGGGCTTTCATGTAGCCTGCGTGTTTGGCCGGTGCGAGGTTGACAGCGCGCCAGTCCGCGGGATTCCTCAACTCGTGGCCGGCCAGCCAGTGAATGCCGAGGCTCTGGGTGTCTCCCTCGATGCTCGATAGCACCGCATCGTCAAAGCCGTCCAGGTCGAGGTCGGCAAAGGCGGCGTCCTCGATGCCCTCGATCGCGACGCCACCGCTGATATCGATACCGGACCAGGCCGCGGTTGTCCTTGTGAGGTCCGGGCCCGGGTTGAGGTAAAGCTTCAGGTCCCCCGATTGTTCCCAGCCGGAGACCACATCCACCAGGCCGTCCCGGTTTATATCGCCGACGTGGACACCGTCGGCACCGTTGCCACTGGCGTCGATGGCCCACTTCTGCCAGTAAATATTGGGGGCATAGCTCGACCGGGCGCCGCCCAGGCACAGGACGATGGCCAGGCAGATGTTGTAGTGCCGAAAATAATTCACAATTACCCCGCGGGGGCTGTTGGGGTAGCCTCGACAGGCGAGAAAATCAGCGGGTGAATGCGCGCGACCAGATCGGGAAGGCTACTTGATCCCGGTGGTTGCAATAAGAGGAGAGGCTGTACAATACCACACATCGACTGTGGAGATGGTAAAAAAATCTTGCACGTTGCCCTGTCGCGTGATGAATCGCCGGTCAGGCAGTTCCCGGTCGCGGCGGGAACCGCGACCGTGAGTCGTGCACTAGAACGTGTAGATCAACTCCGCCCCGTACCAGAAGGCCTCGCCATTGTCTGCATCGGTGTAGCCGCCGCCGACGTTCAGCTCCATGGCATTACCGATTCTGGCCGCCAGGCCCGCGTCCCAGCGGATGCTGTCGTCGTCCTGGTCGTAACCCGGCAGCTTGGCCGAATTGCCCGGCACGCTTACCAGGCCGATGCGGGGGTTGGTGTCATCGTTGTCGAGGTAGGCGCGGTAGGTCAGCTCACTGTAGAGTTCGCAATTACAGAAACCCAGCGGCATATCCCCGAACACACCGGCACTGGCGATACCGCTGGTGGTCGACAGGTCATTGACCCGCAGGGCAGTGGCGTTGCCGCTTTTCTCCTCGTAACCGTCCACATCGGCGTCGATGTACTCGTAACTCCAGGTCGGGCCGAAGTGGTAATCCTTGTCACTGCCGACAACGTTGAGGCCGCCGCTGATCATGATGCCCAGCGCCTCACCGCTGGTGTCGGCACTCTCGGTACGCGTCAGTACCGGGCCGAGGTTGAAGCTGCGCTTGAGCTCGTCGTAGTCGAGGTCGCTGTAGCTGACAGCGCCCTCGAAGAACCACGGGCCGCTATGGAAACCGCCCAGCACGGTGACGTTGAGGCTCTCCATCTCGTAGCGCGAACTGCCAGAACCGAAATCAAGTTCGTTGTCACCCCGGCCCACCTGGGCACCGACGTACCAGCTCTGTGCCGGCCTGAAGTTTACACCCACGTTGTACTGGGTAGCTTCGTTGGTACCGGTGCTGTTGTACCGGGTATCGTGCTTGTCCTCATTGTAACTGGCGCCGCCCCAGACCGAGTAGCTGCCCACCGGGGTGGTGGCCTTCCAGCGGTTGGCCTGCATGATCGGCTGGGCCGAGTGCCACTGGGACTGCATATCGTCGATACCCATTTGCGGCAACAGCGAGATCTCACCCGGAGCCTGCAGCAGGGCTGACATGTAGTCCGCTGATATCTGTTGCCCTATGGTGGTGGGGTGCAGGGGGTCGTTAAAAAAGAACTGGTCCGGGTCCGGATTGGCGCCGGACAGTTTGGCGTCGGGGTTGCCGCCGGAACAGGTGCCCGCGTCGACCGCGAAACAGGACAGGCTGATTTCGGTACTCGTGAACGGGAGGCCATAGGCGGTGGGGTTGGCTACAACCTCGCGCAGTACTGTGAATGAGTCGTAAATGAGGATATTTCCTGTCCCCACCTGCTGCTGGATCTGGCTGTTGACAGCCGCCGCCTGGGTCGAGGCGAAATCGGCAAAGGGTACCCCGGCGGGCGCCAGGCCAAAATCGGGCACATTGGCGATCACCACGAATTTGGCGCCGCGCTCCTTCAGGGCATTGGCGGCCCCGACCATATTGGCCGCTACCGCAGCCGCTGTGGCCTCGTCGAATACCCTGCCGCCACCGATATCGTTGCCGCCGCCGTCCATGATATAGAGCGCATTCCTGTCCAGCTTCTGGCCACGCTGCTGCAGGT